>NZ_JBJNLG010000004.1:0-329001 GCF_052169175.1 Serratia sp. CY31944 | reverse complement strand
AGTGTACTCAATGAATTTATCAAGTTTTTTTGATGCATTTAAAGAGGATGCGGATTCTTTATTGAGATCTTCAGATTGGCCTGATATACCAGAGCATTATCAAATACCTGCGCATTATAATTGCCCTATCAAGTAGCAAAGTTTCCAGCAATTTGGCCGGGATCTTTGTTTCAAGCATGGTAGGCAAAGGACAGAGCCGCCTCGATACCGGCACGCTGGGCTGGACGGACATCCACAACCAGGCGGACTACAGCGCGACGCACAGCGGCGGGTCATTCAGCACCGGCGGGCCGGTGGGCAAAGACCTGCTGACCAACATGGCCGGCGGCATGCTGTCGGGCGCCAACAACAGCGGGCACGCCGAGGGCACGACAAAGGCCGGGGTTAGCGAAGGTACGCTGATAGTCCGCGACACCGGCAAACAGCAGCAGGATGTGGCGCAGCTGAACCGGGATACCGAGCATGCCAACGCCGGCAGCATCAGCCCGATATTCAACAAGGAGAAGGAGCAAAACCGGCTCAAACAGGCGCAGCTTATCGGCGAGATTGGCGGCCAGGCGATGGACGTCATCCGCACGCAGGGCGATATCGCCGGGCTGAAGGCGCAGAAAGACCCGGCGGCGCTGGCGCAGGCCAGGGAACAGCTTGAGAAGAGCGGCAAACCAACGAACGATGCGGCGGTGATGCAGCGGGCGTACGACAACGCGATGCGGCAATACGGCACCGGCAGCGACCTGCAGAAGGCGGCGCAGGCGGTGACGGGGGCGCTGACGGCACTGGCGGGCAATAACCTGGCGGGCGCGCTGGCGAGCGGTGCCTCGCCGTATCTGGCGACGGAAATCAAGAAACTGACCACCAATCCGCTGACCGGTGAAGTCGACGTTGCCGCCAATGCGATGGCGCACGCGGTGCTGGGGGCGGTGACGGCGCAGTTGAACAACCAGTCGGCCGCGGCAGGGGGACTGGGCGCGGGGGGAGGTGAACTGGCGGCGCGCTACATTGCCGGCCAGCTGTTCCCGGGCAAAACGAAAGAGCAGCTGAGCGAAAGCGAGAAGCAGCAGGTGAGCGCACTGAGCCAGCTGGCCGCAGGGCTTGCAGGCGGGCTGGCGACGGGGGATACTGCAGGAGCGGTGACCGGCGGGCAGGCAGGGAAGAATGCGGTGGAGAATAACTTCCTGAAGGTCGTTGCGGAAGGTTGTGCTATCGCTGCACCGTGTCGTAGCAAGGTCGCAGAGCAGTTGCTGGAGATAGGCGCCAAGGCGGGTATTGCCGGACTGGCAGGTGCAGCCGTGAAGGATATAGCGGACAAGATGACGTCCGATGAGCTGGAGCATCTTGTTACCTTGAAAATGATGGGTAACGATGAAATCACCAGTAAATATCTGAGTTCACTTCAGGATAAATATGCACCGGATGCAGCCTCGAACCCGAGTATAGGCAAGGATCTGACTGATGAACAGAAGAAAGAACTGGGTGGTTCGGGGTCTGGAACTGGAACACCACCACCGCCAGAAAATGATCCGAACAAATCAGAAGAGAAAAAAGTCGATAATCTGAATCAGAAGCAAGAAAGTGCTATCAAGAAGATTGATAACACTATAAAAAATGCTCTGAAAGATCATGATATAACAGGAACCCTCAAGGATATGGATGGTAATCCTGTTCCTAAAGAGAGTGGCGGTTATTGGGATCATATGCAGGAAATGCAAAACACTCTCCGGGGATTGCGGAACCATGCGGATACGTTGAAAAACGTAAATAACCCTGAGGCTCAGGCTGCATATGGCAGAGCAACTGACGCCATTAATAAAATAGAATCAGCCTTGAAAGGATATGGGATATGATTACCTTCCGTAAATTGATAGGAAACATCAACTTAACGAAGGAACCAAGTCAACAATCTCCGCTTGAACTATGGTTCGAACGCGTCATTGACATACCTATCGAAGAGTTGGCCGTAGAGGATCTTTGCCGTGCCATTCGGCAAGATCTATGTGTTGATCAGTTGATGCCAAGAGTTTTGGGTGTTCTGACTGAAGATCCGCTGGCTGGAGAATATTATGATGGTGAACTTATAGCCGCTTTATCGACGATAAAAGGCGAAGATCTAAAAGATCACAAACGTACTTTTATCCAAATAAAGCAGCTTATAAGTCAGTTAGAGCCTTCGGATATTAACGATGATTTAAGAAAAGATATATTAAAAATCAATCAAATAATCGTATAACTGACCCCGGCCAACTGGCCGGGGTTCTTACTTCTAAGCCCTAAATCCTCCCACTTCCCGCCGCTGTAACCGGATAACACCGTGCGCAGCGGTCACCTCAAGCTGTTCAGCGCTGGCAATGCCGGACTCGGTGAGCCAGTCGCCGCCAATAATCACCTTGCCGTTCTCCCGCACCCATTCAGCCCCCATGCCGTGGCGGTGCTGGCTGGCTTCACAGACGGCTTCCCAGGTGGCCTCATCGGTCACAGTGGTGATCCACAGACCACCAGGCCGCAGCGTAAGCTGCAACGGTATGCCGGATGTAAAACCGAGTGCGGCCAGGGCGCCGTCTGTGAGCGTCAGCTCCGGGATCGGCTCAGGGGTAAAGGTGATGTTCATACGGCTCCCTCAGTGGCGGGTACTCAACTGGCCCGGTTCGGTGATCACCTCGATCCGCTGGCCTGTGGTGAATCCCAGCGGCTCCAGCCAACGGCCCTTGAGGGTCAGTTGCGACAGCGGGTTCGGCTTACCGGCGCGCAGGCCAGCGGAGAAAAAGTCACCGTCGACGTGGGCCGTAACCTGGCGCTGGAAAGCCAGCAGGACAGCGACCGTTATGACGCCAAACAGCAAAACGCCAGCGCGGGCGGCAGCTTCACCTTCGGCTCGATGACCGGCTCAGCCAACGTAAGCGCCAGCAAGGACAAACTGCACAGCAACTTCGACTCGGTAAAAGAGCAGACCGGGCTGTTTGCCGGCCAAGGCGGGTATGACGTCAAGGTCAAAGAACACACCCAGCTCGACGGCGCTGTGATTGCAAGCCAAGCTGACAAGGAGAAAAACCGCCTCGATACCGGCACGCTGGGCTGGACGGACATCCACAACCAGGCGGACTACAGCGCAACGCACAGCGGCGGCAGCTTCAGCACCGGCGGGCCGGTGGGCAAAGGCCTGCTGACCAATATGGCCGGCGGTATGCTGTCGGGCGCCAACCACAGCGGGCACGACGAAGGCCGGGGTCAGTGAAGGTACGCTGATAATCCGTGACACCGGCAGACAGCAGCAGGATGTGGCGCAGCTGAACCGGGATACCGAGCATGCCAACGCCGGCAGCATCAGCCCGATATTCAACAAGGAGAAGGAGCAAAACCGGCTCAAACAGGCGCAGTTGATTGGGGAGATTGGCGGCCAGGCGATGGACGTCATCCGCACGCAGGGAGATATCGCCGGGCTGAAGGCGCAGAAAGACCCGGTGGCGCAGGCCAGGAAGCAACTGGAGAAGAACGGCAAACCGTTCCGCGAGGCGGACGTACTGCAGCGGGCATACGACAACGCGATGGGGCAATACGGCACCGGCAGCGACCTGCAGAAGGCGGCGCAGGCGGTAACGGGGGCGCTGACGGCACTGGCGGGCAATAACCTGACGGGTGCGCTGGCGAGCGGCGCCTCGCCGTATCTGGCGATGGAAATCAAGAGGCGGGTCGGTGAAGACAATATTCCTGGGGGCGACATCTTCAGACAAACTGTCGTCCGTTAACGGCCCAACCCCTTAAGCAGTGCTCTGCTCAAGAGGCCGGCCGTTTATCCTAACGGCGAGACTCAGCTGCGGCCGGTCTCCTCCCGCAGCGCGGCGCTGACCTCATGCGTCGTCGGCTGTTCGGAGCGCAACGCCCGGCGGATCGCGAAGAAGGCGGCGATCAGCATGGTTACCGCCACCAGCA
This sequence comes from Serratia sp. CY31944, assembly GCF_052169175.1. Classification (NCBI taxonomy): domain Bacteria; kingdom Pseudomonadati; phylum Pseudomonadota; class Gammaproteobacteria; order Enterobacterales; family Yersiniaceae; genus Serratia; species Serratia sp. CY31944. The sequence continues at coordinate 325,077 of NZ_JBJNLG010000004.1, read as the reverse complement.
TAAAGAACCCGCACAGCGCGGCGTTGATTTGGTTGCTGAACACGATGGTCTCCATGTCTTTCAGCGATTTGGCCGGCGCAATGATCGTGCTTTGCTCAATGCCGGTGGAGAATTTCTTCGCCTGCGCCAGGAAACCGATGCTCGGTTTCTCGTGGAAGATTTTCTGCCAGCCGGCGGTCATGGAGGTCACGAACAGCCAGGCGGTCGGCAGGATGGTAACCCAGGCGTAACGCTGTTTTTTCATCTTGAACAGCACCACGGTGCCGAGGATCAGCGCCATCGATGCCAGCATCTGGTTGCCGATGCCGAACAGCGGCCACAGGGTATTGATGCCGCCGAGCGGATCGACCACGCCTTGATACACGAAGAAGCCCCAGCCGGCTACCGCCACCGTGGTGCCCGCCAGATTGCCGAACCAGGAACGGTTGTTGGCCAGCTGCGGCACCGCCACGCCCACCAGATCCTGCACCATAAAGCGGCAGGCGCGGGTACCGGCGTCGACGGCGGTCAGAATGAACAGCGCTTCGAACAGAATGGCGAAGTGGTACCAGAAGGCCATCATCGCCCGGCTGTTGAACACCTCGCTGATGATGTGCGCCATGCCCACGGCGAAGGTCGGGGCGCCGCCGGCGCGCGACAGGATGGAGTTCTCACCCACCTCTTTGGCGATCAGCGCCAGCGTTTCCGGTGTGACGATAAAGCCCCAGCTGTTGATGACCTGCGAAGCATTTTCCACCGTGGTGCCGATCAGCGCCGCCGGCGAGTTCATGGCGAAGTAAACGCCCGGATCCAGCACCGAGGCGCAGATCAGCGCCATGATGGCGACGAAAGACTCCATCAGCATGGCGCCGTAACCGATAAAGCGGATGTGGCTTTCGCGCTCCACCAGCTTGGGCGTAGTGCCGCTGGAGACCAGCGCGTGGAAGCCGGAAATGGCGCCGCAGGCGATGGTGATGAACAGGAACGGGAACAGGGCGCCGGCGAACACCGGGCCGCTGCCGTCGATGAAGCGCGAAACCGCCGGCATTTTCATCTCCGGCATGGCGAAGACGATGCCGATGGCCAGGCCGATGATGACGCCGATTTTCATAAAGGTGGAAAGGTAGTCGCGCGGCGCCAGCAGCAGCCACACCGGCAGCACCGAAGCGACGAAGCCGTAGATCACCAGCACCCAGGTCAGGGTGGTGCCGTGCAGCGTGAAGAACGGCCCCCAGTAGGGATCTTGCGCCACGTTGCCGCCGTAAATGATCGCCAGCAGCATCAGCACGAAGCCAATCACCGAAATTTCAGCGATCTTGCCCGGCCGGATAAAACGCATGTAGATGCCCATTAACAGCGCGATCGGGATGGTGGCGGCGATGGTGAACAGCCCCCACGGGCTGTCGGCCAGCGCTTTTACCACCACCAGCGCCAGCGCCGACAGGATGATGATCATCACCCCCAGCGCGCCGAGCATGGTGATCACCCCGGCGAAGGCGCCCAACTCTTGCTTGGCCATTTCCCCCAGCGAACGCCCGTCGCGGCGCGTGGAAATGAACAGCACCAGGAAATCCTGCACCGCGCCGGCCAGCATGACGCCGACCAGGATCCAGATGGTCCCCGGCAGGAAGCCCATCTGCGCGGCCAGAATCGGCCCCACCAGCGGCCCGGCGCCGGCGATGGCGGCGAAGTGGTGGCCGAACAGCACCCATTTGTTGGTGGGCACATAGTCCAGGCCGTCGTTGCGGCGTTCGGCCGGGGTCAGACGGCGGTCGTCCAGTTCAAAGACCTTGTCGGCAATGAACCGGCTGTAGAAGCGGTAGGCGATGCTGTAGCAGGCGACGGCGGCGACCACCAGCCAGACGGCGTTGACGTGTTCGCCGCGGCTGAGCGCCAGCATGGCGAAGGCGAAGGCGCCGACCAACGCCACCAGCAGCCAGATAAGTCCGGACCTGATGTTTTTCATGAAACAACTCCTTGGCGTACAGAGGTAAAAATCGACGTTGTTATTTGGAATGACGTTTTAACAGTAGAAGTTTTGCCGCTGAACTGCGGCAGGTCGGATGAGAAATGTGAAGCAGGTGGGGTTTTAGTGTAAAAACAAAGTGATGAAACAGCGTTGGCGCAGGCTGCCGCCCACAGAATCCCGGGCAGTTATTCATTCTGCATTTTCGCGGTGCGTACAGCGAATCATTGTCGTTTTTTATCTGGATACGGCGTCTGGCGGATTATTATTTTATCTGTCGAGGCGAGCCGAAATAAAATTATTCATGCCGTGTTATACCTTTATTTTCACCCTCAGGTTTATTCATTCACGAAATAAATAATAAAATCACGAAAGGAATGTAATTATGATAAATAAAATCATCGAAGGGTATTTACCGCAGCTCACGGCTATTCGGCACGACATTCATCAGCACCCCGAATTGGGTTTCGAAGAGTTTCGCACCAGCGATCTGGTCGCGGATTATCTGAGTTCGTGGGGTTATGAGGTGCACCGCGGATTGGCGGGCACCGGCGTGGTGGGCACGCTGCGGGCGGGCGACGGCGTGAAAAGCCTCGGGCTGCGCGCCGATATGGATGCCTTGCCGATCGAGGAGAACACCGGCAAACCCTGGAGCAGCAGCGTGGCCAACCGCATGCACGCCTGCGGCCATGACGGCCATACCACCATGCTGCTCGGCGCCGCCCGTTACCTGGCGCATACGCGCAACTTCAACGGCACGCTGCACCTGATTTTCCAACCGGCGGAAGAGATGCTGAACGGCGGCGCGCGCATGGTGGAACAGGGGCTGTTCGAGCGCTTCCCCTGCGACGCCATCTTCGCCATGCACAACATGCCGGGCATGCCGCTCGGTGAGTTCTTCTTCCAGCACGGCCCGTTTATGGCCTCGATGGATCAGTTCAACGTGCGGGTGCAGGGGCGTGGCGGCCACGGCGCCATCCCGCAGCTGACGATCGATCCGGTGCTGGTGGCCTCGCATATCACCGTTTCCCTGCAGAGCATCGTCTCGCGCAATATCGATCCGCTGGAAGCGGCGGTGATCACCGTCGGCAGCATCAAGGCCGGTGAGGCGGCCAACGTGATCCCGGACAGCGCGGAGATGAAGCTCAGCGTGCGCTCGCTGGATCGCCAGGCGCGCGCAACCTTGCTGGCGCGCATTCCGGCGCTGATCGAGGCGCAGGCGGCAAGCTTCGGCGCTCGCGCGGTGGTGGAACATGTTAACGGCACGCCGGTGCTGGTCAACGACGAAGGGATGACCCGTTTCGCCCACCGCGTGGCACAGCAGCAGTTCGGCGCCTCCCGCGCGCACTATGGCGCCCGGCCGCTGATGGGCAGCGAAGATTTCGCCTTCATGCTCGATGCGCACCCGCAGGGCTGTTACCTGATCATCGGCAACGGCGATGGCGAAGGCAGCTGCATGGTGCATAACCCGGGATATGACTTTAACGACGGCTGTCTGGCGGCCGGCAGCCATTATTGGGCAGCGTTGGCGGAAGCGTATTTAAAATAAACGCGAAAAATAATAACAGGGAAGATAATGATGAGTGAAAATACGGCTGAAACTCAAACGGCAATAATATCGGCTCCGAACGCCAGCGGCAAAAAGGTCATATTCGCCGCCTCTTTCGGTAATGCGCTGGAGTTTTTCGACTTCGGTATTTATAACTTCTTCGTTATTTACATCAGCGTATTGTTCTTTCCACCGTCCAGCGATCCGCATTTGGCATTGCTGTTGGCGTTCGCGACGTTTGGCGTCAGCTTCTTCATGCGGCCGCTGGGCGGCATTCTGATTGGCGCCTATGCCGATCGCTGCGGCCGCAAACCGGCGATGATCCTGACGATTTCCTTGATGAGCCTGGGCACGGCGATGATCGGCTTTGCGCCGACCTACGCCAGCGCCGGCTACTGGGGAACCGTCACCTTGGTAGCGGCGCGCTTGATCCAGGGCGTGGCGGCGGGCGGCGAGGTAGGGGCGTCGATGTCGTTGCTGGTGGAGTCGGCGCCGCCCAACCGGCGCGGCTTCTATTCCAGCTGGTCGTTGGCGACGCAGGGCATCGCCACCGTGGTTGGCGGCGTCACCGCGCTGGCGCTCAGCGCGGCCTTGCCGGTGCTTTCCGGCGAGCCGAACGCCATGGCCGAGTGGGGATGGCGTATTCCTTTCTTTATCGGCGTGGCGTTGGCGCCGCTCGGTTGCTGGCTGCGTCTCGGGCTGGAGAGCGATCGGCCGTCGGTGCCGCGGGCGCACGAGCCACCCGCGCAGTTGCGCAAGCACTCGCGGGCGGTGGTGCTCGGCGTGATGCTGACCATCGGCGCCACCGTCGCCACTTACATCTCGATGTATTATCTCGGCACCTACGCGGTGAAATACTTGGGGATGGCGCAGGCCTACGGCTATGCCGCGATGCTGCTGGCGGGGCTTGTCACCTTCGGCGGCAGCCTGCTGGTCGGGCACTGGTGCGATCGTTACGGCCGCCTGCCGCTGATCCGTTGGTCGCGGATCGCAATTCTGATCGTGGCCCTGCCGGCGTTTTGGTGGCTGAGCGCGGTGCCGCATCCGGCGGTGCTGTTGCTGATAGTCGCGCTGCTGGTCGGGTTGACCACGCTCGGTTCGGTGCCGACCATGCTGATGATTTCGGAGCTGTTCCCGCAGCGCATTCGCGCTTTGGGGTTTGCGTTGGTCTACAGCCTTGGGGTGGCGATCTTCGGCGGTTTTGCCCAGTACATCGCCTCGCAGTCGATCGCGCTGAGCGGCTCGCTGCTGGCGCCCGCCGTCTATTTGATGCTGGCGACGCTGGCTTCGCTGGCGGTACTGCCGCTGCTGCGCGAAACCGGCGGCGAGCCGCTGCGCTAGCCGGAATAAGGCGAAAAAAAACGCCGGCGGTTTTCACCGTCGGCGTTTGGCGCTGCTACCGTTTCAGGTTGGCGTTCAGGCCGCAGGGCGGGCGATCACGCTGCGCGTTTCCATGCGCACTTCGGCGATGGTGACCTGCAAGGTGTCGCTCTGGCGGTAAACCACTTCACCCTTGATCTGCACGGTGCCGGTTTCCTGGCTGCACTGCATCTCGTCGCGCACCGCGTGAATAAACGGCGCCGGAATGAAGGCAACCGCGCCGTTGTCCAGCAGGCGCACGCGCAGGCCGCCGCGGGTCACGTCGATGATCTCGGCGTTGAAGCGGGTATCGGTACCGGCCTTGTCCTGCAGGAAGCGAGCGTACAGCCAGTCGCCGACGTCGCGCTCCGCCATGCGGTTGAGGCGGCGGCGCTCCGCCAGCTGTACCGTCACGTCATCCTGCGGTTTTTCCGCCGGCTGCTGGTTGATGATCGCCTTCAGCAGGCGATGGTTGACCATATCGCCGTATTTACGGATCGGCGATGTCCAGGTGGCGTAAGCCTCCAGCCCCAGACCGAAGTGTGGCCCCGGCGTGGTGCTGATCTCCGCGAAGGTCTGGAAGCGGCGGATGCGGCTGTCGAGGAACTGGGTCGGCTGCGCGTCCAGGTGGCGGCGCAGTTCGCAGAAACCGTCGAGGGTCAGCAGCTTGTCGGCTTCGGCTTCCACGCCGTTGGCCTGCAATACGGTGACCGCTTGCTCGACCAGCGCAGGATCGAAACCGGTGTGCACGTTGTACACGCCGAAGCCCAGGCGATCGCGCAGCACGATGGCGGCGCAGACGTTGGCGGCGATCATGCACTCTTCAACGATGCGGTTAGCGCTGCGGCGCTGCTCGGTAACGATCTCCAGCACGTCGCCTTTTTCACCCAGCACGAAGCGGTAGTCCGGGCGATCTTTAAACACCAGCGCATGCTGGTGGCGCCAGGCGTTGCGCGCGTCGCAAACGCGTTTCAGCAGGGCTACCTGCTGTGCGATGGCGTCGCTCGGTGGCTGCCAGCCGGCAATGCCTTCCAGCCAGTCGGACACTTCGTCGTACACCAGTTTGGCTTTGGATTCGATCTCGGCGGCGAAGAACTGAATATCTTCGCCCAGCGCGCCGTCGGCGGCGATGGTCACGCGGCAAGCCAGCACCTGGCGGCGCTCGTTAGGGCGCAGCGAGCACAGGTTGTCCGACAGATCGCGCGGCAACATCGGGATGTTGAAGCCAGGCAGGTAGTTGGTGAAGGCGCGCACGCGGGCGATATCGTCCAGCTTGCTGCCTTGTTCGACGTAGGCGGTCGGATCGGCGATGGCGATGGTCAACTGCAACGAACCGTCGCCGTTGTCGGTCACGTACAGCGCATCGTCCATGTCTTCGGTGCTGGCGCTGTCGATGGTGACGAATTCGAGCGCGGTCAGATCTTCACGCGCCGACGCGGCGGCCGGTTCGCTGAGAGCCAGCATCTCCGGCGCCTCTTTTTCCAGGTTGTGACGCGCCAGCGTCACCCACCACGGGGCGAAATGGTCTTCACCGTTGGTGATAAACTGGGTCAGATCGGCGTTGAAGCCGCGATCGCCTTTCAGCGGATGACGGCGCATTTCCGCCACCGCCCAGTCGCCGGCCTGGAAGTTGTGGGTCAATTCACGCACCGGGCGGCACGGAATCGCCTCTTTCAGCAACGGATGATCGGGCACGATGGACAGACGGTCGTCGCGCTTTTGCACGCGGCCGACAAAGCGCGACAGGAACGGCTCGACCAGGGTTTCCGGCTCGGCGATTTCGCGCTCTTTCTCGGTGTGCAGGGTGGCGATAATGCGATCCCCGTGCATGACTTTCTTCATGTACGGCGGCGGAATGAAGTAACTTTTTTGACCGTCTACTTCAAGAAAGCCAAAGCCTTTCTCAGTCCCTTTCACGACGCCTTCAACGCGCGGGGTTTGAGAGTGAAGTTGCTGTTTAAGCTGCGCCAGCAGCGGGTTATCTTGAAACATATCGTCCAGTGAATGGGTTGTGAGTGGCAAGATTTGCGGCTGACAGTTTTACGCGAATCACCCGCTGCGAGCAAGCCTAACGTCACTGAACCCCGCGTTGCCGCGCGATTTTGCGCAAGATTGGTCAATCGAAACGCTATCGATGAAAAACCCCGGCGCGAGGGCCGGGGTGGAGGGCGGGTGACCGTCAGTCTTGCAGCGGCGTCGGCTGCAGGATTTCAATCCAGTAATCGTCCGGATCGCGAATGAACGCCACGTAGTTCATGCGGCCTTCATGCAGGCGTTTCTGGAAGGTGACGCCGAGGCGCTCAAACCGCTCGCAGGCGGCGCGCACGTCCGGCACCGTGACGCACAGGTGGCCAAAGCCGCGCGGCTCGCCGTTGCCGTTGTGATAGTGGAAATCCGCCTGATTTTCGGTGCCGTGGTTATGGGTCAGCTCGAGAATGCCCGGCTGGCTCAGCGCCCAGCGTTTGCGCTCGTCGTCGTCCTGCGGGATCTGTTCACGCGGGCTGCGCGTCAGGTAGCAGATGGTGAAGGCGGCTTCTTCGAACGTTTCCAGATAAACCGGGGTAAAGCCCAGCACGCGGGTGTAGAAATCCAGCGCCTTGGTCAGATCCTTCACGCGGATCATGGTGTGGTTGAACACGTAACCGTCGGTTACCGCATCCGGTTGGGCCGCCACGCCGGGCAGCGTCAGTAGGTCATTCAGTGGCATCAGAGATCCTCCTCAGGGTGTCGGCAGACTGTAGGTGAAATCGATGCTAATCTAAAGTGATTGTTTTTAACTAAAACACTAACTAAAAGTGAATGATAGATGAAGCTGAGCCAGCTGAAGTTTTTCTGCACCGTGGTGGAACATAAAACCATCGCCGCCGCCGCGCGCGAGCTGCACTGCGTGCCTTCCAACATCACGCTGCGGCTGCGCGAGCTGGAGGAGTCGCTGGGCGGCGAGCTGTTTTTCCGCGACAAGAACCGGCTGTACGTCAATCCCAAAGGGCGGCTGTTCTACCAGCAGGCGCGCGACATTGTGGCGCAGGCGGAGCGCAGCAAGCAGCTGTTCGCCGGCGAGCACCAACATGGGCTGCTGAACCTCGGGGCGCTGGATTTCTCGCTGGTCAGCCATTTGCCGGCGCGCATTGCCCGGCTGCGCCGTTTACAGCCTCATCTGCACATCAACGTGCTGAGCCGCGACTCGTTGGTGCTGGAACGCATGTTGATCGACAGCGATCTCGATCTGGCGATCACCGACGGCCCGATAGAACATCCGCTGCTGGCCAGCCAAAAGGCATTCGACGAACGGCTGGTATTGCTGATGCCGGCCGATGCCGGGGAACCCGACGCCGCCACGCTGGCGCCGCTGGAGTTTTACACCTTCAGCCGCGAATGTTCGTTTCGCCTGAAGGTCGATCACTGGCTGGCCTCGCGCGGGCTGAAACCGCGCATGACGCTGGAAATGGAGTCTTATGCCGCGATGGCGGCCTGCGTGCAGGCCGGTTGTGGCGTCGCCTGCGTACCCGGTTCGTTGCTGCCGCTGATCTTGCCGGCGCCGGGGCTGAAGGTGGTGGAAATGGGTGAGGAGGGGGTGAGCGACCTGTACTTCGTCTGGCGACGGCATCAGCTGTCCGACGAATTGCAGACCATCCTGGCGATATTGGCGCGCCCGGGGTGAACCGGGCGCGCGTTTTCAGGCGATGCGCCGCGAAGGTTGCTGTTCGCTGCGGCGGATCACCACCGGAATCGACTTCGAAGTCGGCGTGCCGGTACCGTCGCCGAAGCTGGCCAGTGGCACCAGCGGGTTGGTTTCCGGGTAGTAGGCCGCCAGGTTGCCACGCGGAATGTCGTAACTCACCAGCTTGAACCCGTCCACTTTACGCACCACGCCATCGTTCCACAGGGTTTCTATCTCTACCCGTTCGCCATCCTGCAGGCCCAGCGCCGCCAGATCCTCCGGATGGATGAACAACACTTCGCGTTGGCCGTAAACGCCGCGATAACGGTCATCCAGGCCATAAATGGTGGTGTTGTACTGATCGTGCGAGCGCAGCGTCTGCAGGGTAAACGGCGCTTGCTCGCCGCCCAGCTGCGGGAACAGGGTGGTCGGCAGCGCGGCGGCGCTGAATTCTGCCTTGCCGCTTGGCGTGGCGAAGCGCAGTTCGGCGGCGGCATTGCCCAGGTAGAAACCGCCGGGCTGGTCGCAGCGCCGGTTGAAATCCTCAAAGCCGGGAATGGTGGCGGCGATATGATCGCGGATCAGCGAGTAGTCGTCGGCCAGTTCCAGCCAGTCCAACTGCTGGGTGCCCAGCACCGCGTCGGCGATGCCGCAGACGATCGCCGTCTCCGAACGTTGGGTCTCCGCCAGCGGTTTGCCGATGCCTTCCGAGGCGTGCACCATGCTGAACGAATCCTCGACCGTAATGTACTGCGAGCCGCTGGCCTGCATGTCCAGTTCGGTGCGGCCGAGCGTCGGCAGGATCAGCGCGTCTTTGCCGGTCACCAGATGGCTGCGGTTAAGCTTGGTGCTGATATGCACCGTCAAATCGCAGTTGCGCAGGGCGCGGGCGGTGCGCTCGGTGTCCGGCGCCGCGGCGGCCAGGTTGCCGCCCAGCGCGATCAGCACTTTCACTTCGCCGCGCAGCATCGCTTCGATCGCTTCCACCGTGTTGTGGCCCAGCGCGCGGTTGGCGGTAAAGTTAAAGTGGCGCTCCAGGCTGTCGAGCAGCGCCTTCGGCGACTTCTCGTCGATCCCCATGGTGCGGTTACCCTGGACGTTGCTGTGGCCGCGCACCGGGCACAGGCCGGCGCCCGGTTTGCCCAGTTGCCCGAACAGCAGCTGCAGGTTGGTGATTTCGCGCACCGTCGCAATGGAGTGTTTATGCTGCGTCACGCCCATCGCCCAGGTGCAGATCACCCGTTCGGCGCCCTGATAGGTGGCCGCCGCCTGGCGCAGCTGCGCCTCGCTCAGGCCCGACTGCGCGGTAATGGTTTGCCACTCGGTGGCGTCTACCTGCGCCAGGTAAGCCTCCACGCCGACGCTGTGTCGTTCGATAAACGCCAGGTCGAATAGGGCGGGCTCGCCGGCGGCCAGACGCTGGCGGTGGGTTTCCAGCAGGGCTTTCACCATGCCGCGCACCGCCGCCATATCGCCGCCCAGATTCGGTTGGTAATAGGAAGAGCTGATCGGCGAGGATTTTGGCGTCAGCATCTGTACCGGATCCTGCGGATCGGCGAACCTTTCCAGCCCACGTTCGCGCAGGGTGTTGAAGCTGACGATGCGCGCGCCGCGTCGGGCGGCGTTTTTCAGGCTGTGCAGCATGCGCGGGTGGTTGGTGCCGGGGTTTTGACCGAACACGAAGATGGCATCGGCCTTTTCGAAGTCATCGATGCGGATGGTGCCTTTGCCGACCCCGATGCTCTGTTTCAGCCCAACGCCGCTCGCCTCGTGGCACATATTGGAGCAGTCGGGGAAATTGCTGGTGCCGAGCATGCGGCCGAACAGCTGATAAAGGTACGACGCTTCGTTGCTGGCGCGGCCCGAAGTATACAGCTCGATCTGGTTCGGGTTGTCCATGCCGTTGATGTGCTTGGCGATCAGCGCCAGCGCATCCGGCCAATGGATAGGCTCATAGTGGTCGGTTTCGGCGTTGTAGCGCATCGGATGGGTGAGGCGCCCCTGATACTCGAGGAAATAGTCGCTTTGCTGCTGCAGGGTGCTGACGCTGTGGGCGGCGAAGAACTCTGGCTCGACGGCGCTGCGAGTCGCTTCCCAACTGACCGCTTTGGCGCCGTTTTCGCAGAAGCTGAAGGTGCTGTGGTTGTCGTCGCCCCAGGCGCAGCCTGGGCAGTCGAAGCCGCGAGCCTTGTTGACGCGCATCAGGTTGCGCATGTTTTTGAGCGTTTGTTTACTGTCGAGGACAAAGCGGGTGGTGGCTTCAAGCGAACCCCAGCCGCCCGCCGGGCCGGTGTAAGGCTTGATTGACGGTTTAAATTTCATGATGACACTTCGCAGGTGGTTGTAGCTAAAAAGTAAACGCTTTTTTATGCGTCTTGCGTATTTATGTCACAAGTTTAGGGGGGCTGCCGGGTGGCGTCTAATCGAATGGGGCAATGGCGGCATAGAGCTTATCTATCGCCGGCGGGCGATGACGTAAACAAATGGTTGCATAAAGACACCCGCTGCAAAAGAGTAATGGTTTCGTCTGAAAGTGAATTAATGCAGTCTATCTCGCGGATTATATTGGCATTTTATTCAGCCTGCGGGCCTGAGGAACACAGCGTGAAGCGTTCAGTATCAGTGGTGATCGGCGGTATATTACTGCCTTTAGCGGCGCAGGCGGCGGGAACGACGCCCCATTTTCCCACCATGACCCCGCCGGCGATAGACGCCGCCTCTTATGTTTTGATGGATTACACCACCGGCCAGGTGTTGGCTGCCGGCAATGCCGATGAACGGCGCAACCCGGCCAGCCTGACCAAACTCATGACCGGGTTGGTGATCGACCACGCGCTTGACCAGCACAAGATTGGTCTTGACGATGTCGTCACCGTGGGGAAAGACGCCTGGGCGCAGGGCAACCCGGTGTTCAAGGGGTCTTCGTTGATGTTCCTGAAGCCAGGTGACAGGGTCACGGTGCGCGATCTCAGCCGCGGCATTATCATCGATTCCGGCAACGACGCCTGCGTGGCGATGGCGGACTATGTGGCGGGCAGCCAGGCCAACTTCGTCAAGCTGATGAACGAGAAGAGCGCGCAGCTGGGCCTGCAGAACACCCATTTTGAAACGGTACACGGGCTGGATGCGCCGGGGCAGTTCACCACCGCCGGCGATCTGGCGGTGATTGCGCGTGCCATTATCATGAGTGAACCGGCGGAATATCATATGTACAGCGAGAAGTCGCTGACCTGGAACGGTATCACGCAGCAGAACCGCAATGGCCTGCTGTGGGATAAGACGCTGCACGTCGATGGGCTGAAAACCGGGCACACCGCCTCGGCCGGATTCAACATCATTGCCTCCGCCACCAAGGGGGATCGCCGCCTGATCGCCGTGGTGATGGGCGGCAAAAGCGCTAAGGGGCGTGAGGAGCAGGCGCGTAAGCTGTTGACCTGGGGGCTGCGCGACTTTACCACCGTACACCTGTTCAGCGCCGGGCAGAGCCTGGGGGAAGAGCCGGTCTGGTACGGCGAGGATCACCGCTTGCCGGTCGGCAGCGCGCAGAACCAGTCGCTCAGCCTGCCAAAAAACGAAGCGGACAAGCTGAAGGCGCAGTACGTAATCAATACCGCACGGCTGGAAGCGCCGATTGTCAAAGGGCAGACCGTCGGCGAGATCCGCATCAGCGACAATGGCCAGGTGGTGAAAACCCTGCCGCTGGTCGCGCTGCAGGCGGTGCCGCAGGGCGGTGTGTTCTCTCGCCTGGCGGATTACGTGAAGCTGAAGCTCTGACTCACCGGGCGGGCGAAGGCGCCCGGTGGTATACTGATGCGACTGCCGATCATTGAGCCGCGCTATGGATATTAAACAACTGATTTATTTGTGTAATTTAGAACGGGAACGCCACTTCGGCCGGGCGGCGGAAGCCAGCTTTGTCAGCCAGCCAACGCTATCCATGCGATTGAAAAATCTGGAAAAAGAGCTGGGCGTTTCGCTGATTAACCGCGGCAACCATTTCGGCGGTTTTACCGCCGAAGGCGAGCGGGTGCTGGCGTGGGCACGTGAGATCGTCTCGGTCTACCAGGGGCTGAAGCTGGAGGTGGAGTCGCTCAAGCACGGCTTGCACGGCACGCTGCGCCTTGGCGTGGTGCCGCAGTGCAGTATCTCGGTATCGGAAATGCTCAAGGCGGTCAGCGCGCGTTACCCGCATCTCGATTACCGGCTGGCGGTGCTGAGCGCCGATCAGCTGCTGGAGGCGCTGACGGCGCATACCGTCGACATCGGCATCGGCTTTTTCGAGCTGTCGACCTTAAAGGAGCTGCATTTCCAATCGCAACCGCTGGTGGAAACCGGCGTCGAGCTGGTATTTCATCCGCAACACTTCCCGAAGCTGGTGGGCGATACGCCGTTACCGCTGGAAGCGGTGGCCGCTTTGCCGCTGTGCCTGGCCGAGCCGACGCGTTATTTTCGCCGCTATCTCGATCAACACTTCCGCGACGCCGGGTTGACGCTGCACACGCGGCTGGAAACTGCCTCGATCTTCCAACTGTTGGAGGGAATTTTCGTCGGCCTGGGCTGCGGGCTCTTCCCGCGCGGCCAGCTGCAATCGCCGCTGATGCCGGCATTACAGCGGCGCCCGGTGGCCATCGGCGCCATGCCGCGTCATGCGGCGGTGGTGGTCGATATGGCGGAGCGCGCCACGCCGTTGGCGCAAAAATTCTTCGACGCCGCCAGCGAGTGGCAGCGTCGGCAAAATGAATAGAGATGTTTAAGTTTACCCGATGTTTCCGCAACGATTATGGCCCCGAGGGGCCATAATCATGTGGTGCCTAACGGTCGACGGAATAAGGTTAATTGCTGATGGTAATGGTCGGATCCCAATAGAAATAACCCAGTAATTTCTGATCGCCGCCGTTTGGCCGATAATAAAGGCCAAATTGGATGCAATAATTTTCCGTGCCGGTATTGCTGATGTCCGCCTGGATGAACCAATAGGTTTGGTTGGTGAAGGTGACGGGGAACACGGTATTTTGCGCCGGCATCATCGAGCTGCGGGTGTACATTTTGAAGGTCGGGTTGGAAAAGACCTGGGTGCCGCTGCCGAACTGCGGCAGCCCGTAGATCAACACGCCGGCGTCGAAATTGGCGGATTCTGAGGTGCCGGTCCAGCGAATGACGTCGCCGACATTGGCTTTAAAGTTCAGGTCCGCCGTACCGGAACCGCCGATCACCTGTTCGGAGGTGACGACCATATAAGCGTATTGATGGCCGATACCTGTTGGGTTGCCGGAGTCCTGACTGGGGTTGTTATTCTCGAATGCTTCTATCAGAGCATCGGTATCGATGACGACAATCACGTTAACGATACTGTTGCTGGATTTAAGTTCTTGCTCAGACATGGGGTTACCTCACAATATTTTTTTGCTGTGATGGAAAATCAAAAAATAATGGGGTTGACGGCGAGCGTTTATTTTTAGTGAATATTTGAAATGGAAATCACAACGTCGCTATCGGCTTAATCATAGAAACTAAACAGCAAGGCCACCACTGCTGAAAAGTTAGAGGCGTTAATGTGTTCCTCTATTAATTAGCAGGGTTAAAACCTTGTTTTACTGCTTCTGCGATGAGAACGGTTACATAATTGAGCGAGGGCGCAATCTTTCTATTGCTTTGTTTGCAGACATAATTTTGACGAGTCGTTATTTTCGCGAACGGCAGGAAAAAACGAATCATAATTCTGACAAATATTATTTTTTCGGATTTATACTTTATCAGTTCATCTTTTGCTGAAGTTTTTAGCCAAAATAGACCAAAGAGAGTTAACGGCGAAATTAGCCGTCAACTCAGTGATAGGTCATTGCGCCGGCTGTGCCGGCTCTGCATCGCCCAGCGTTTGGCGCAGGCGGTTTTCCCAGGCGTAGAGCGCGGCGGTGAGGATCACTTCCAGCGCCTGCGCCTGATTCAGGCCGCTGTTGAACAACGGCTGCACGCTCTGCGGGGTGAATTTCTCCGGAGCGCGCGTCAGCTCGGCGGCGGTGTGGATCACTGCACGTTTGACGGCATCCTCGGTAAAAGCCAGCCCCTGAGGCAGCCCGGCGAACAGCGCCTGGGCCAGCCCGTCGTCCTGTAGCTCTTGCGCCACCGTGGCCGCGCAGTAGCGGCTGCCGTTGATGCGCGAGACCGCCAGCGTCGCCAGCGCTTTCAATCGGCTCGATAACCCATATCCTTCGGCATTGATGCCGTTAAACACGCCGTTACGCTCGCGCAGCGCGGCGGCATCGTGCGCCAACAGCAAATAATAAGATTCGGCGCGCGCCTGCGGGTGGCTCTGATCCAGCACGTCAAGCTGTTCGGCGGCGGCGGCTTCCGTGTCGATTGTCGGCAGACGCGCAGTCCAGCTCAACTCGTCGGCGCTGAAAGCGACGCCATCGGCGTCTTCGACGTTCGGGAAGCCGGGCACCACCACCGCCGGGCGGCCGGCCAACGCCGCCACACCCGCCACTACACGCGCCTGATAGCTGACAAAACCGATCGTCTGAGAGAAGGTTACGATATCCGCCGGGCTCAGCCCGACGTCGCCAAGCTGTTGCAGCGCCCTGCGGCAAATCAGCGTGGGCTGGCTGGCGAGCTGGCGGGCATATTGGGTGATCTGGGCGAGACGGATATTGCTTTCCCGGGAGGCGTCCGGGCTGTGCAGCGGGGCGAGGCGGGCGGCGTAGTGGCTACAAAGCGATTGCACGCCAGTCACCTGAGCGACGGTCAACGCGGTGCTGAGGCGATCGTAGGGTGACAATGTCACGTATCGAGACAGCGACACCTGGTCGGGAAACAGCGCGTGGTAACCGGCCAGCGAGGCATTGAATACCCCGGCGCGGGCGCTGAGCGCAGCATTTAGCGCTTCGTCGGCGAAGGCGCCCAGCCCCAGCAGAAAACGATCGCGCAGGGTGGCCGCCTGCGGCTCCAGCGGCGCATCGCCCCGTACGCTGCTTTGGGTTTCGTGATACCACTGGGCATTATGTTGTCGACGGAGTCGTTCCATAGGGTCAATCCTTAATCGTGATCAACAGCCAACGCTGCGTACGGCAGCGGCGGCTGGACAAAGAGGCAACATGCCCGCAGGCGGGGCGAAGGCGGATTCAGCGCAGCTCATCGCAGCACAGCGCGTGGCCGTAAACAGAGAAACCGGCGGCCAGCGTAAGCAGAAACTGCGAGAGGCGGCGATGGCGAAGGCTGTTCATCAGTGCGATATCCTGTCGTATGAGAGGCTCAACGTAGGGGATATCCTCACCGATCGCCCTGGCGAGATAAAATAATGTTACGGACTAATCAATAACTGAAAGGAATAAAATATAAGGATATATAACAAGAATGTAATTTGTATTTGCGTTTTCTGGCGTAGCGGCAGGCGCGTGCGGCAATAAAAAACCCGCCGCAGCGGGTTTATTGCAGGCCAGGACGGGGCTCAAAAACGGCCGCCGTCGCGCCGCCAGGCGTCGGCGGTCAGCGCCTCGCCGAAATGGCTGGCGATAAGGCGCTTGGTCAATTCGTGCAGCGGCGCCGCCAACACCTCGGCGGTGCTGCCGCGTTCGACGATTTCTCCTTCGTGCATCACCAACACCTGGTCGCTGATATGCTTCATCATGCCGAGGTGCTGAGTGACGTAGATATAGGAAATACCGTGTTTTTCCTGCAGTTCCAGCATCAGGTTGATGATTTGCGAGCGCATCGACATGTCCAGCGAGGCCAGCGCCTCATCGGCGACGATTACCTTCGGCTGCAGGATCAGCGCACGCGCCAATGCGACGCGCTGTTTCTGCCCGGAAGCCAGCATGTGCGGATAGTAGTAGGCGTGATCCGGCAGCATGCCGACCTGGCGCAGCGTCTGGTTGATGCGCTGCTCGCGTTCGGCGGGTTCCAGACTGGTGTTCAGCCGCAGCGGCGCGTCCAGCAGCTGGCCGATGCGCTGGCGCGGGTTGAGCGAGGTGCTCGGATCCTGAAAAATCATGCGAATGCGCTGGCTGCGATAGCGATAATCGCCGAATTCCAGCGGATGATCGTCGATTAGCAGTTCGCCGGCGGTCGGTTCCACCATGCCGGAGAGCATCTTCGCCAGCGTGGATTTGCCGGAGCCGTTCTCGCCGATCACCGCCAGCGTCTGGCCTTCGCGCAGGGTAAAGCTGACGGATTTCACCGCCTCGACGTGCTGACGGCGGAACAGCCCGGTGCGGTAGCGGTAGGTTTTGCTCAGGTTGCGCACTTCCAACAGCGTTTCCATGTTATTGCTCCTCCATGTTCAGCGGGAAGTGGCAGGCGAAGAAGTGGTTTTTGACCGGGCGCAGGCGCGGCGTTTCGATACACTTCTTCTGCGCGTAAGGGCAGCGCGGCCCCAGACGGCAGCCGATCGGCAGGTGTTCCAGCGAAGGAATGGCGCCCGGCAGCGTGTTCAACCGGCTCTTGTGCGGCAGCGAGCGGCCAAAATCCGGCATGGCGCGGATCAGCGCCTGGGTGTAAGGGTGGTGCGGTGCCGCCAGCAGCTCTTCGCACTGGGCGCTTTCCACCGTTTGCCCGCAGTACAGCACGTTCACCCGGTCGGCCCATTTGCTCATCATCTGCAAATCATGGCTGATCAGCAGGATGGTGGTGTTGTTGTTCTGATTGAGGCGCGCCAACAGGCGGAAAATCTGCGCCTGGGTGGTCGGCTCCATGGCGTTGGTTGGCTCATCGGCGATCAGCAGGCGCGGCTGGTTGGCCAGCGCGATGGCGATCATCACTTTCTGACACTCGCCTTCGGTCAGCTCGTACGGGAAGCTGCCCATGATGTCGTCGTGATCCTTGATGCCGACGCGGTGTAGCAATTCGATGGCGCGGCGTTTGCGCCAGTTGAAGCGCTGCCACCAGTGGCCTTTATAAGTCCAGCCCGGGATCGCCTGCGCCAGCTGGCGGCCGATGCTCTCGGAAGGATCGAGACAGGACTGCGGCTCCTGGAAAATCATCGAGACGTTGTGGCCCACCAGCCTGCGCCGCTCGCGCGGGCTCAGCTGCAGCAGATCGATGTCGTCGAAGCGGAAACGGTCGGCGGTGACGCGCCAGTTGTCTTTGGTTACGCCGCAGATGGCCTTGGCGATCAGGCTCTTGCCGGAGCCCGATTCACCCACCAGGCCGCGCACCTCGCCCTCGGTCAGCGTCATGCTGACGCGATCGACCGCCTTGACCGGCCCTTCGGCGGTCATAAATTCAATCGTCAGATTGCGGATATCGAGTAACGGCATTATTCCACCCCGGCATTGATTGCGCGGCGCATACCGTCGCCTAACAGGTTAACCAGCAGCACGCTGACGAGGATGGCCGCGCCGGGCAGCATCACCGTCCAGGGGGCGACGTACACCAGCTCGAGCGAATCGCCGAGCATCGCTCCCCATTCCGGCGAAGGCAGCTGCGCGCCGAGATCGAGGAAGCCGAGTGCGGCGATGTCCAAAATGGCCATCGACAACGCGCGGGTGAACTCGGTCACCAGCACCGCGGCGATGTTCGGCATGACGGCGTACCACAGGATCTGCAGCGTGGAAGCGCCGTCGAGCCGCGCCGCCACCACGTACTCTTTCTCCAGCTCGTCGTGCACCGCGCTGTAGATGGTGCGCACCATGCGCGGCAGCAAGGCGAGCCACACCGCCAGCATGGCGTGTTCAAGTTTGGGGCCGATAAACGCCACCACCACGATCGCCAGCAGCAGCGAGGGAATGGACAGCAGGGTATCGAGGATGTGGTTGAGCACCGCCGAGCGCAGCCCGTGGGTGACGCCGGCGAACACGCCGAGGATCACTCCGCAGAACGCTGCGGCCAGCGTTACCGCCAGCGCCGAGCCGAAGGTGGCGGCAGTGCCGGTCAACAGGCGGCTGAGGATGTCGCGCCCGAGATCGTCGGTGCCGAGAAAGAACGACACGTTGCCGTAGCGCGACCAGGACGGCGGCAGCAGCTGATAGCCGAGGAACTGCTGATCCAGCGCGTAGGGCGCCAGCAGGCTGCCGAACAGCGACAGCAGCAGCAGGGCGATCACCCCGTAAAAACCGATCATCGCCAGCGCGTCGCCGTAGAAAATCCGCCAGGTGTAGCGCAGCGGGCTCGGCATTTTTTTCTCGCGGTATACGTTATCGAAGGGCATACCATTCCTTATGTTTCAGCGGGTTGGTTGCCGCACCCAGAATATCGGCCAGGACGTTAATGGTGATCACCAGCGTGCCGACCACCATGACGCCGGCGGAGATCGCCGCATAGTCCTGCTGGCGAATGGCGTTGATCAGCCAGCGGCCGAGGCCCGGCCAGCTGAACACCACTTCGGTGATCATCGCCAGCGTGAGCATGGTGGAGAACTGCAGCCCCAGCTTGGGCACGATCGGCGGCAGCGCGTTGTGCAACACGTGGCGGCGAATGATGGTGAAGCGCGACAGACCGCGGGTGGCGGCGGCCTTGATGTAGTTTTGGCTCAGCACGTCGTCGGTGCTGATGCGCATCAGGCGCACCACTTCGGTGGTGGGCGCCACCGCCAGCGCGGCGATCGGCAGGATCATGTGGCGCAGGGCGCTGCCGATCATCTCGGCGCGGTACGGCGAGTCCGACAGCCAGGCGTCGATCAGCGCGAAACCGGTGATCGGCTTCACCTGATACAGCAGATCGAAACGGCCGGATACCGGCAGCCAGCCCAGATGCAGCGAGAAGAACAGCATCAGCAGCAGCGCCAGCCAGAACACCGGCATCGAAAAGCCCAGCAGCGCGAAGGTGCTGATGGCGGTGTCCTGCCACTTGCCGCGCAGCACGCCGGCGATGATGCCCAGCGGAATGCCGATAAACAGCGCCAGGGCGAAGGCCAGCAGGCACAGTTCCATGGTGGCCGGGAACACTTCACGCAGCTGTTCGCTGATCGCCTGGCCGTTGATGCTGGAGACGCCGAAGTCCCAGTGCAGCAGGCTGACGAAGTAGAACTGATAGGCGTCCAGCAGGGCGGCGCCGTTCAGCGGCGCGCGCGGCGTGAAATAGCTCAGGCTGAAGCTGACCAGCGTCAGGAAGAACAGCGTGATCAGCAGCAGCAGAATGCGGCGCAGGGTAAAGATAATCACTTTTTCACCTCCGGCGCGGATTCACGGTACACCCCGGCGAACGAGGCGTTGCCGAACGGGCTCAGCACCAATCCCTTGATGTCGTAGCGGTAGGCCTGCAGCCGCAGGGAAGAGGCCAGCGGCAGCACCGGCAATTGCTGCTCGAGGATCTTCTGCGCCTTGCGGTAGTTGTCGATGCGCTGAGACAGCTGCTGCGACAGCAGCGCGTTCTGCAGCACCTCGTCGAAGCCCGGGTCACACCAGTGAGCATAGTTGGTTTGCGAACGGATTGCCGCGCAGCTCAGCAGCGGCCGGAAGAAGCTGTCCGGGTCGTTGCTGTCGGTGGCCCAGCCGGTCAGGGTCAGATCGTGGTTCATCTCCATCAGGCGCGCTTCCTGGAAACGGCCTTCCACCGGCACAATGGTGACGTTGATGCCCACCTGGCCGAGATCGGCCTGGATCAGCTCGGCGGTCTTCAGCGGGCTCGGGTTGTAAGACTGCGAGGCGGTCGGCACCCACAGCTTCAGGTTCAGCTGGCCGACGCCGGCCTGCCGCAGCATTTCGCGCGATTTGGCCGGATCGTACTCGGTGACGTGCGCGTCGTTGTCGTAGGCCCAGGAGGCGCGCGGCAGGATCGAGGCGGCGGTTTCCGCCGTGCCGTAATAGATCGATTGCATCAACCGCTGGTTGTTGATCGCCAGCGAGATCGCCTGGCGCACGTTGAGGTTGTCGAGCGGCGGCTTGCGGGTGTTGAACGCCAGATAGGCGATGTTCATCCCCGGGCGCAGCGTCAGGCGCAGGCGCGGATCGTCGCGCAGGATAGACAGCTGGCTCGCCGCCGGATAGGCCAGCACGTCGCACTCGCCGGTCAGCAATTTGGAGAGGCGGCCGGTGCCGCCGGCGCCCAGATCGATCACCACCTGCGGCATGCGCGGCAGGCCTTTCCAGTAGGCGGCGTTGCGCGCCAGGCGAATATATTGCCCCGAGCGGTATTCGTTGAGCAGGAACGGGCCGCTGCCGACCGGTTCGCGGTCGATCAGCTCCTGATGGCCTTCGCGCGTCAGCGTGTCGGCGTACTCGGCGGACAGCACCGGCGCGTAGTGGGTCGCCAGGTGCCACAGGAACGAGGCGTCCGGCGACTGCAGGCGGATCTCCACCGTGTAGTCGTCGAGCTTTCTCACGCTCTGCACCGAATCGCCGAACTGCAGGCTGTCGAAATAGGGGTATTCGCCGCCGTTGACGTCGTGATACGGGTGTTTTTGGTCAAATACGCGCGCGAAGCTGAACACCACGTCGTCGGCGTTCATCTTGCGGGTGGGCGTGAACCAGGCGGTGGTCTGGAACGGCACGTCCTTGCGCAGATGGAAGCGGTAGGTGGCGCCGTTGTCCAGCACTTCCCAGCTTTGCGCCAGCTCGGGGATCAGCCGGTAGGTGTAGGGATCGACATCCAGCAGGCGATCGTACAGCTGGGCGGCCAGGGTATCCACCGTCAGGCCGCTGCTGGCCATTTGCGGGTTGAAGGTATTCAGTATGCCGCTGACGCAATAGACAAAGCCGCTCTGGCGAATGTCCGGCAGCGGCGCCGCGGCGGGCGCGGGCGGTGTTGTTGTGGCCAGGGCGGAGCCGGTAAAGCACAACGACACTATCCAAAGGGGTAAACCACGCATAGAGGCTCATGGGTTAATCAGCAATAGCGTTAGTGTATCGCACTCTGACCGGCAGCCCAATCCATTGAGCAAAATCACTGAGTTTTCTGCGACTTGATTAATCAGGTCGTTCGCGATCGTGAAAAAAATCTTATTTGATATGTTATAACATAACAAAATCATGATACCGTTCCCCGGCAAAGTCACAATAACGCAAGGGGATGTATGAACGAAGTTGCACTTCCACCACGCCGTTCGCTGCCGGACGCTCAGGCATGGCGCGGCGAAATGAGTGATGTCGGGCTCGATTGGGTCGGGATGCAAGGGATCGCGCTGCCGCTGGAGCTGGCCGGCAAGCCACTGATGGCCAAGGTCGACGCCGGCATCAACCTGCGCGCCGAAGCGGCGGGCGAACGCGGCATTCACATGTCGCGGCTGTATCTGGCGCTGGACGAATTGACGCAGGGCGAGCTGACGCCGCAGCGCCTCTGCCGAACGCTGCAGGCCTTTCTGGATTCGCAGCCGGAACACAGCGATCGCGCCAGCCTGACGCTCAGCGGCGAGCTGCTGCTGTCGCGCCCGGCGTTGCTGTCGCCGCAGCGCGGCTGGAAGGCTTACCCGCTGCGCATCGAGGCCACCCTGACGAACAGGCTGACGCTGGCGCTGACCGTCGGCGTGCCTTACTCCTCCACCTGTCCGAGTTCGGCGGCGCTCAGCCGCCAGCTGGCGCAGCAACAGTTTCAGTTTGATTTTGAACAGGCGGCGGAGCGGATCAGCCAACGGCAGGTGAGCGAGTGGCTGTTGGAGCAGGGAATGCCGGCCACCCCTCACAGCCAGCGCAGCTGGGCCTGGGTCACTGTGACGCCCGAGAATGAACGGGCGTTCGAACCGGTGAAATTGATCGACCGCATCGAACACGCGCTGGGCACGCCGGTACAAACGCTGGTGAAACGCCGCGACGAGCAGGCCTTCGCGCTGGCCAACGGTCAGAACCTGATGTTTTGCGAGGACGCGGCGCGCCGTCTGTATCGCATGCTGCGCAGCCAGTGCGATTACCGCGCCTTCTCGCTGCGCGTCGAGCATCAGGAGAGCTTGCATGCCCACAATGCGGTGGCTGAGCTGAGCTGGCGGGGAGAAAATCATGCTGCGTAAAAATCCCAGCGGCCACCTGCCGCAGGTCTCGCCGCTGGCCTACATCGATCCCACCGCCATTATCTGCGGCCGGGTGATCGTCGAAGATTTCGTCTACGTCGGCCCGTATGCGGTGATCCGCGCCGACGAGTTGAACGCTGCCGGCGACATGGAGCCGATCGTCATCGGCTCGCACTCCAATATTCAGGACGGCGTGGTGATCCACTCCAAGAGCGGGGCGGCGGTCATCATTGGCCGTTACAGCTCGATCGCCCACCGCGCCATTGTCCACGGCCCGTGTCGCATCGACGATCGGGTGTTTATCGGTTTCAACAGCGTGCTGTTCAACTGCCACATCCAGTCCGGCTGCGTGGTGCGTTACAACGCGGTGGTGGACGGCGTGACGCTGCCGGAAAACCGCTATATCCCCTCGACCGAGCGCGTAGGGCCGGACAGCGAGCTGTCGCGCTATCGCCAGGTCGATCGCGGCGCGCTGCAGTTTTCGGAAGAAGTGGCCGCCACCAACGTCGAGCTGGTGCGCGGCTATCAGGCATTACGCAATGAATTTTAATGAGGCTCCCATGAAACAACTTCCCGTGACCGTGCTTTCCGGCTTTCTCGGCGCCGGCAAGACCACGGTGCTGAACCACATCCTGAACAACCGGCAGGGCATGCGCGTGGCGGTGATCGTCAACGACATGAGCGAAGTGAACATCGACGCCGCGCTGGTGGAAAATGCCGTGCATCTCGATCGCCAGGAAGAGAAGCTGGTGGAGATGAGCAACGGCTGCATTTGCTGCACGCTGCGCGAAGACCTGCTGGTATCGGTGCGTGAGCTGGCGCAGGACGGGCGTTTCGATTACCTGCTGATCGAATCGAGCGGCATCTCCGAGCCGCTGCCGGTGGCGGAAACCTTTACCTTCGAGGATGAACAAGGGGAAAGCCTGTCGCAGTTCGCCCGGCTGGATACTCTGGTGACGGTGGTCGACGGGGTGAATTTCATCCAGCAGTACCAGCGGGCGCAAAGCCTGCAAGAGGCCGGCCAAAGCCTGGGCGAGGACGATCTGCGCAGCGTGGCGGATCTGTTGATTGAGCAAATTGAATTTTGCGACGTGATGCTGGTCAGCAAGACCGATCTGTTGACGCCAGCCCAGCAGGGCGAAGTGATGGCGCTGTTGGCCAGCCTGAACCCCGATGCCCGCATTGTGCCGATCGCGCCGGGTAAGCTGCCGCTGGAGGCGGTGCTGAATACCGGCAGCTTCAGCTTTGAAAAGGCGCAGCAGGCGCCCGGCTGGCTGAAAGAGCTGCGCGGCGAACACGTGCCGGAAACGGAAAACTACGGCATCAGCAGCTTCGTCTATCAGGCGCGGCGGCCGTTTGCGCCTGACAAGTTTTACCGCGTGATCAACGGCGATTGGGGCGGCGGCAAGCTGCTGCGCTCGAAAGGCTTTTTCTGGCTGGCGACGCGGCCGCGGCAGGCCGGGCAGTGGAGCCAGGCCGGCGGCATCGCCCACTACGGTCTCGCGGGCACCTTTTGGCGCGCCATCCCGCAAAAGAACTGGCCGCAGGATCCCGAAGCGCGGGCGCACATTCAGGAAAAATGGGTGGAGCCGTTCGGCGACATGCGCCAGGAGCTGGTGTTTATCGGCCAGCATCTGCAGCAGGCGACGATCGTGCGTTTGCTGGACGAATGCCTGCTGAGCGACGATGAAATGGCCGCCGGCGTGGACTACTGGCTGGACATGGCTGACCCGTTCCCTGAGTGGTAATTGCGCAATCTTCGTGTGGAAATGAGAAAAATTCTCAACAAAGTGCTTTACAGACGATACTGATAACTATTATCATCGCCTGGCAGTTCACGGAAGGCCACAGTTTGCGGCTCTGATGTGGAAGGCACGACATTGCTCACATTGCTTCCAGTGTTTTTTAAGCCAGCTCGGGTGCTGGCTTTTTTTTTGCCTGTTATTCCTCGTCCGCTTCGCCGTTTTGCAGCAGCGCATGTTTTTTCAGCATGCCGCGCAGCTGATGATAGGTGAGCCCCAGCAGCTGCGCCGCCTTGCGCTGATTGAAACGCCCCTGCTGCAGAGCCGTTTCGATCAATACCTTCTCCTGCTCCAACTGCCAGTTTTTCAAATCCAGCGGCAGCGCCGGTAATGCGCCGACGCCTTCAGGGGCGGGCGCGACCGGCGCCGCCTCACGCGGCGCAAACGGGTTGATGATGATTTCGTCAAGCGGGCTGTCGCTGTCGTCATGACGATAGACCGAACGTTCGACCACGTTTTTCAGTTCACGCACGTTGCCCGGCCAGCCATATTCGAGCAACGTTTGCCTGGCGCGTTCGGTAAAGCCGGGAAACAGCGGCAGCGCCAGTTCGCGGCACATTTGAATGGCGAAATGCTCGGCCAGCAGCATGATATCGGGCCGCCGTTGGCGCAGCGGCGGCAGCTGCACCACGTCGAACGCCAGCCGATCCAGCAGATCGGCGCGGAATTTGCCCGCCGCCGCCAGCGCCGGCAGATCGTCGTTGGTGGCGCACACCAGGCGCACATCCACCCGCAGCGGCTGGCTGCCACCCACGCGCTCCAGCTGACCGTATTCGATCACCCGCAGCAGCTTCTCCTGCACCAGCATCGGCGCGGTCGCCAGCTCATCGAGGAACAGCGTGCCGCCATCGGCGCGCTCGAAGCGCCCCAGATGGCGTTTCTGCGCGCCGGTAAAGGCGCCGGCTTCGTGGCCGAACAGTTCGGAATCCAGCAGGTTTTCATTCAGCGCCGCGCAGTTGAGCGAGATGAACGGCCCTTGCCAGCGGTTGGAAAGGTAGTGCAGGCGGTGGGCGATCAGCTCCTTGCCGGTACCGCGCTCGCCGATCACCAGCACCGGTTTGTTCAGCTTTGCCACCTGGGAGACTTGCTCCAATACGTCGACAAAGGCGTTTGCCTCGCCCAACAAATTCTCTGGCTGCTCGTTCATGATGAAATTCGCCAATGTTTGGTGAAAATAATCACTCTACAGCAAGCGCGCAGAGAGTCAAAAAATAATATCCATTATTTATCAATGACATAAAAGTTGGCACGGGTTTTGATTATATCTTCAGGCAAGCTGTACGACTTAACGCGGCGCTTCAGACGCCATCAGAATCAAGAGGAAGTGAATTATGGGTATTTTTTCTCGTTTTGCCGACATCGTGAACGCCAACATCAACACCCTGCTGGACAAGGCGGAAGATCCGCAGAAGCTGGTGCGGTTGATGATCCAAGAGATGGAAGACACGCTGGTTGAAGTTCGCTCTACGTCGGCGCGTGCGCTGGCGGAGAAAAAGCAGCTGCTGCGTCGCATCGAACAGGGCGAAAGCCAGGTAGGCGACTGGCAGGAAAAAGCCGAACTGGCGCTGCGCAAAGATAAAGAAGATTTGGCCCGTGCGGCGCTGATCGAAAAACAAAAGGTGGCCGATCTGATCGCCACGCTGACGCAAGAAGTGGCGACCGTAGAAGAAACGCTGGCGCGCATGAAGAGCGAAATCGGCGAGCTGGAAAACAAGCTGACCGAAACCCGCGCGCGGCAGCAGGCGCTGGCGCTGCGTCATCAGGCCGCGTCTTCTTCCCGTGAAGTGCGCCGCCAGCTCGACAGCGGCAAGCTGGATGAAGCGATGGCGCGTTTCGAACAGTTCGAGCGCCGCATCGACCATATGGAAGCCGAAGCGGAAAGCATCAGCATCGGTAAAAAGAAGTCGCTGGACCAAGAGTTTGCCGAGCTGAAAGCCGACGACGCCATCAGTGAGCAGCTGGCGGCGCTGAAAGCCAAGATGAACCGCTCAGAGTAAGGCGAACCGCGGCCACACGTCGGAGGTGGCCGCCTATCCAGGACCCGATAAGAAGGAATAACAATGAGTGCTTTATTACTTGCCATTCCGCTGACAATTTTCGTGCTGTTTGTCGCGCCGATTTGGCTTTGGCTGCATTACAGCAATCGGCAACAGACCGGCATCCAGCTGAGTCAGCAAGAAATGCAGCGCCTGGCGCAGCTGGCGGAAGACGCCAAACGCATGCGTGAACGCATTCAGGCGCTGGAAGAGATCCTTGATGCGGAACACCCGAACTGGAGACAGTCCTGATGAGCATGACGCTGGGCAGTAAAAAGCTTTATCGCGTTCCCGAAGAAGGCATGGTGAAAGGCGTCTGCGCCGGGTTGGCCCACTATTTCGACGTGCCGGTGCGCCTGATCCGCGTGATGGTGGTGCTGTCGCTGTTCTTCGGGCTGTTTTTCTTCACGCTGGTGGCCTATATCGCGCTGGTGTTCGTGTTGGACGAAGCGCCGGCCAGCCGTTTCGAAGGCGAGCATCAGAAGACGCCGCGCCAGCTGCTCGATCAGCTGGAATATGAGTTGGGCAGCGGCGAGCAGCAGCTGCGTCAGGTCGAGCGCTACGTAACGTCCGATACCTTCGGCGTGCAGAGCCGTTTCCGCAAGCTGTAACCCTTCTTGCGATGCCCGGCCTGCGCAGGCCGGGCATCTTCGCCGCCGTTATCCCGTTGAATGTAAAATTAATCGTCTTGTGCCGGAGGGCATTGTCATGAATAAAATCGATGTTGCGAACACCGCCAGAACGGGTGGATTTAAACGAGGAGCGGCGGCAATGTTGAAGACATTGGCTAAAGTCATCATCATAGCGTTATTGAACTATGGCCCGGCGGGCGCCGCCGGCTGGCTGTTGAAGACCGTCGGCCGCAAACCGGTGCGCTTCGTGCTGGCGCTGGTGCTGGAACCGCTGTTCCGTAAAGGCCTGAACAAGGCATTCGGGCGTTACGTCAAGGAGAGCAATGAAACGACTGCAAAATGAGTTAACCTCGCTGGTCAACCGCGGAATGGATCGCCATCTGCGCCTGGCGGTGACCGGCCTGAGCCGCAGCGGCAAAACCGCCTTTATCACCGCCTTCGTCAACCAACTGCTGCATGTGCACAGCGGCGCGCGCATGCCGCTGTTTTCACCGGCGCGCGAAGAGCGCCTGCTGGGCGTCAAACGCATTCCGCAGCGCGATCTCGGCATCCAGCGTTTCACCTATGACGAAGGGCTGGCGCAGCTGTACGGCACGCCGCCGGCCTGGCCGACGCCGACGCGCGGCGTCAGCGAAATTCGTCTGGCGCTGCGCTACCGCTCCAACGACTCGCTGCTGCGCCACTTCAAAGACACCTCCACGCTGTACCTGGAGATCGTCGATTATCCCGGTGAATGGTTGCTGGATCTGCCGATGCTCGAGCAGGATTACCTGGCTTGGTCGCGCCAGATGGCCGGGCTGCTGAAGGGCGAACGCGCAGAATGGGCCAAACCCTGGCTTGAGCTGTGCAAGGCTTGCGATCCGCTGGCTCCGGCCGACGAAAACCGCCTGGCGGCGATCGCCCAGGCCTACACCGATTATCTGCTGCGCTGCAAAAGCGAAGGGCTGCACTTCATTCAGCCGGGGCGTTTCGTGCTGCCGGGCGACATGGCCGGCGCGCCGGCGCTGCAGTTTTTCCCGTGGCCCGACGTGGCCGCGTTCGGCGAATCGAAGCTGGCGCAGGCCGACAAACACACCAACATCGGCATGTTGCGCGCTCGCTTCAACTACTATTGCCAGTCGATCGTCAAAAACTTCTACAAAGAACATTTCGTCCGTTTCGATCGGCAAATCGTGCTGGTCGACTGTCTGCAACCGCTCAACAGCGGCCCGCAGGCGTTCAACGACATGCGTCTGGCGCTGACCCAGCTAATGCAGAGCTTCCATTACGGCAAGCGCACGCTGTTTCGCCGCTTGTTCTCGCCGACCATCGACAAACTGATGTTCGCCGCCACCAAGGCGGACCATATCACCGCCGATCAGCACGCCAATCTGGTGTCGTTGCTGCAACAGCTGGTGCAGGAGGCGTGGCAGAATGCGGCGTTCGAGGGCATCAGCATGGATTGCGTCGGCCTGGCCTCGGTGCAGGCGACCGAGAGCGGCATCGTCGATCATCAGGGGCAACGCATTCCGGCGCTGAAGGGCAACCGCCTCGGCGACGGCGCGCCGCTGACGGTGTTCCCCGGCGAAGTGCCCGCGCGCCTGCCGGGGCCGGCGTTCTGGCAAAGCCAGGGGTTCCACTTCGATGAATTTCGTCCACGCGCCATGAGCGTGGACAGCCCGTTGCCGCACATCCGTCTGGATGCGGTGATGGAGTTTTTATTGGGAGACAAATTGCGATGAGCGAGCCGATCAAACCGCGTATCGATTTTGACGAGCCGCTGCAGCCGCCGCAGGAGCCGGCGTTGCGCGCCGGCGTCGCGTTCGATGCCGAACAGGCGGAAAGCTTTTTCCCGGCGGCGCCGGAGCTGCAGCAGGAAGAGGAAGAAGGGCGCGCCGAAGGCATCATTAACGCCGCGCTGAAACCGAAACGCAGCCTGTGGCGCAAAATGGTCACCGCCGGCCTGGCGCTGTTCGGCGTCAGCGTGGTGGCGCAGGGCGTGCAGTGGGTGCATACCGCCTGGGTGCAGCAGGACTGGATCGCCATGGGCGGCGGCGTGGCCGGCGGCCTGATCGTGTTCGCCGGCGTCGGTTCGGTGGTCACCGAGTGGCGGCGTTTGTATCGGCTGCGCCAGCGCGCGGAAGAGCGCGACGTGGCGCGCGAGCTGTTGCACAGCCACGGGCTGGGCCAGGGGCGCGAATTCTGCGAGAAGCTGGCGCGTCAGGCCGGGCTGGATCAGGGGCATCCGGCGCTGCAGCGCTGGCAGGCCTCGCTGCATGAAACGCAAAACGATCGTGAAGTGGTGGAGCTGTACGCCAAACTGGTGCAGCCGGTGCTCGACAACCAGGCGCGGCGCGAAATCAGCCGCTCCGCCGCCGAATCGACGCTGATGATCGCCGTCAGCCCGTTGGCGCTGGTGGATATGGCGTTTATCGCCTGGCGCAACATCCGTTTGATCAACCGTATCGCCGCGTTGTACGGCATCGAGCTGGGCTACTTCAGCCGCATTCGTCTGTTCCGGCTGGTGCTGTTGAACATCGCCTTCGCCGGCGCTTCCGAGCTGGTGCGCGAAGTGGGCATGGACTGGATGTCGCAGGATCTGGCGGCGCGGCTGTCGGCGCGCGCGGCGCAGGGCATCGGCGCCGGCTTGTTGACCGCGCGGCTGGGCATTAAGGCGATGGAACTGTGCCGCCCGCTGCCGTGGCTGGAAGGGGAAAAGCCGAAGCTTGGCGATTTCCGCAGCCAGCTGATCGGCCAGTTGAAAGACACGCTGAAAAAGAGCGACGGCAAGGCCAAATAATCTCGCACGGCGTTCTCAGGAGCGCCGCTTTCTCAATGGCGCCGACGCCGGACGTAATCGAGACTTGACGACAGTCGATCCCCCTGCGAGTGCGTGATAAATCTCTGCAAAATTAATTCTGGTTGTGATAACTCTCTGTTTGTAGTCTAAAATGACGCCGATGCTGTTATTCGCTTGCGTTTAAAATCAGCAACCACGGCAATAAATCAGAGTTCTGTCAACTTTTGCTGACAGATCGCTTCTACCGCCCGGTGCGAGGGAGTATCATCATCGTCAACGATCCCCGCACCTGCAGAGATAAGGCCAACACTGATGCGTTTGGAAGTATTTTGCGAAGACCGCCTCGGTCTCACTCGAGAATTACTCGATCTTTTGGTATCGCGCAGCATTGACTTACGTGGCATCGAGATCGATCCCATCGGCCGCATTTACCTCAATTTCTCCCAGCTGGATTTCGATACTTTCCGCGCGCTGATGGCGGAGATCCGCCGCATCGCCGGCGTGACCGACGTGCGCACCGTCAGCTTTATGCCTTCCGAACGCGAGCATCGCGCGCTGCGTGCGCTGCTGGAATCGATGCCGGAACCGGTGTTCTCGATCGACATGAAGGGCAAGGTCGAGCTGGCCAACCCGGCGGCGCAGGCGCTGTTCAGCCTGAACGAAGACAAGATCCGCAACCAGACCGCCGGGGCGCTGATCGGCGGCTATAACTTCAGCCGCTGGCTGGAGAGCGAGCATACGGCGCCGCACTCCGAGCGGGTAGTGATCCGCAGCCAGGACTTCCTGATGGACATCACGCCCATCTATCTGGAAGACGAACAGCAGCAGCCGGCCGCGGTCGGCGCGGTGGTGATGCTGAAGTCCACCGCGCGCATGGGCCGCCAGCTGCAAAATCTGTCGGTGAACGACGATACCGAATTCGACCACATCGTCGCGGTAAGCGCCAAGATGCGTCACGTGCTGGAGCAGGCGCGCAAGTTGGCGATGCTCGATGCGCCGCTGCTGATCGTCGGCGATACCGGCACCGGCAAGGATATTCTGGCTCGCGCCTGCCATTTGCGCAGCCCGCGCGGCAAACAGCCGTTCCTGGCGCTGAACTGCGCCGCACTGCCGGATGACGTGGTGGAGAGCGAGCTGTTCGGCCATGCGCCGGGCGCTTATCCCAACGCGCTGGAAGGCAAGAAGGGCTTCTTCGAGCAGGCCAACGGCGGCTCGGTGCTGCTGGATGAGATCGGCGAAATGTCGCCGCGCATGCAGACTAAATTGCTGCGTTTCCTCAACGACGGCACCTTCCGCCGGGTCGGCGAAGAGCATGAGGTGCACGTCGACGTACGCGTGATCTGCGCCACCCAGAAAAACCTCACCGAGCTGGTGCAGCGCGGCGAATTCCGCGAAGATCTCTATTATCGCCTCAACGTGCTGACCATCACCATCCCGCCGCTGCGCGAACGTCCGCAGGACATCATGCCGCTGACCGAGCTGTTCGTGGCGCGCTTCGCCGATGAGCAGGGCGTGGCGCGGCCCAAGCTGGCGAGCGATTTGGGCGGTTTCCTCAGCAAGTACGGCTGGCCGGGCAACGTGCGCCAGTTGAAAAACGCCATCTACCGCGCGCTGACGCAAACCGAAGGCTACGAACTGCGGCCGCAGGATATCGTGTTGCCGGAGTTCGAGGTGGAGATGTCGCTGGGCGACGAGGTGCTGGACGGCTCGCTGGACGACATCAGCAAGCGTTTCGAGCGCTCGGTGCTGACGCGTCTGTATCGCACCTATCCCAGCACCCGCAAGCTGGCGAAGCGCCTGGGCGTTTCCCACACCGCCATCGCCAACAAGCTGCGCGAGTATGGCCTGAGCAGCCGCAAAGGCGGCGCCGAGGGCGAAGAATAAGAAAGGCGCCTTGCGGCGCCTTTAATGGGTATCCAAAGCCGGCGTTCGCCGGCTTTGTTATTTCAGCGCAGCCAGCGCCGCGTCGTAGTCCGGCTCGGTGGTGATTTCGTTCACCAGCTCGCTGTACAGCACGTTGTCCTGGCCATCCAGCACCACGACTGCACGCGCGGTCAGGCCCGCCAACGGGCCTTCGGCGATTTCGACGCCGTACGCCTGCTTGAACTCGGCGCCGCGCAGGGTGGACAGGGTGACCACGTTGCTCAGGCCTTCTGCGCCGCAGAAGCGAGACTGCGCGAACGGCAGATCGGCGGAGATGCACAGCACCACGGTGTTATCCAGGCCGCTGGCCAACTGGTTGAATTTACGCACCGACGTCGCGCAGACGCCGGTATCGATGCTTGGGAAGATGTTCAGGACTTTGCGTTTACCCGCGAAGCTGCTCAGCGCTACGTCTGACAGGTCTTTGGCAACCAGTGAGAAGGCCTTGGCTTGTTCGCCCTGCTGTGGCAGTTTGCCCGCTACGCTGACCGGATTGCCTTGAAAATGTACTGTCTGAGTCATTGCTAGATTCCTTTTACAGGTGTTTATACAAAGGGTATGAACCTGATGAAACGGCGCACCGGCAACGGCATTTAACATCAGGTTCACACCCTGGCGCCAGTTTATGACAACCGGGGCGGATTGGATATCAAAGTTTGCTAAATAGTTGTATATATTAGGCTGTTCTATAAAACATCACCGGCGCATCAGCCTGGCTGAATGCGCAGTTTTCGCTCAGGAGCCGTTATGAGAGACATGCGTTTTTACCCGGAAGCCTGGCCGCTGCATACCGCCTTCGTGATTGCGCGCGGCAGCCGCACCGAAGCCCGGGTGGTGGTGGTCGAGATCGAACAGCAGGGCGTGCGCGGCACCGGTGAATGCACGCCGTACCCGCGTTACGGCGAGAGCGAGGAATCGGTGATGGCGCAGCTGGCAGAGATGGCGCCGGCGATCGCACAAGGCATAACCCGCGAGCAGCTGCTGGCGCAGATGCCGGCGGGCGCCGCCCGCAACGCGCTGGATTCGGCACTGTGGGATCTGGAGTGCCGCCTGCACGGGCAGAGCCTGTGGCAGCGCAGCGGCGTGGCGGCACCGGCGCATATCCGTATGGCGCAGACCGTCAGCATCGGCACGCCGGAAGCGATGGCCTTCGCCGCGCGTGAACTGGAGCAGCAGGGCGCCACGCTGCTGAAGATCAAACTCGACGATCACTATATCAGCGAACGACTGGTGGCGATCCGCGCTGCGGTGCCGCAGGCGACGCTGATCGTCGACGCCAATGAGTCCTGGCAGGCGGAAGGGCTGGCGGCGCGCTGCCAGCTGCTGGCCGATCTCGGCGTGGCGATGCTGGAGCAGCCGCTGCCGGCCGGTGACGACGCCGCGCTGGAGCACTTTATTCATCCGCTGCCGATCTGCGCCGATGAAAGCTGCCACACCCGCGCCGATCTGCCGCGGCTGGCGCAGCGCTATCAGATGATCAATATCAAACTGGACAAAACCGGCGGCTTGACCGAAGCGTTGGCGCTGGCGCAGGCCGCGCGCGAACAAGGGTTCGCCATCATGCTCGGCTGCATGTTGTGCACGTCGCGGGCGATATCCGCCGCCTTGCCGCTGGCGCCGGCGGCGCGCTTCGTCGATCTGGACGGCCCGACCTGGCTGGCGCGGGACGTCGAACCGGGCCTGGCGTTCGAATGCGGGGCGATCGTCGATATCGCCCCGTAAGGATTAATTCGGGTAGGTCAGCAGCTCGGTCATCGCGTCGATGTAGCGCTCGCTGGCGGCATCGGCGGAGATCGGCGGGAATTCGGCGGTGATGCACGGCAGCGACAGATCCGCGCACCAGCTGCCGAACGAACCGGGCGTTTCATAACCGACGCTGGTCACCAGTGGTAGTTCGAACTTGTGCGCCAGCCAAACGCCGAGCCGCGAGCTGGCGGGATCTTCGATGCAGGCCAGCGGCTCATGGAACGATACCACCCAGTGGGGCTTCAGGCGATGGATCAGGTGACACAGCGCCTGGGTTTCCGGTTCGGAACCGGGGCGCCCGCCGGTGGAGAGCTTGACGTCGCGCACCGGCGCCGCGCTGTTCCAGCGGTAGACGGTGTCGCCGGAGCGCCAGTTGGCGGCCGGGAAGTTGCGGTTCAGATCGACGCCGTTGGCATTGGCGCGCAGCCCCAGCTGGCAGCCGTCGGGGTTGACCGCCAGCACCACGTGGTGACGCAGTTGCTCGGGCGCGATGCTGCGCAGCGCGCAGGACAGGGTCACGATGGCGGCGCTCTCATCGCCGTGGGTTCCGGCGATGATCAGCCCGGTCTGCGGACTGATCATCGCCGCCGGGAAATAGAGCAGCGGCGCGCCCAGCAGCGAGCTGCCGTAGTTCTCTCCTGCGATGGCCAACTGGCCACGTTCACTGCGTGGTCGATGTTCGGTCATGGTGTTGTCCCTGGATTAAAGGTCGAGAGTCATTGTCATTTTATTCAGTGTATTACGCTTTGAGACATCTTTCCCATCGCAATTGTGCGGCGTTTGCGCGATCTGTGACGCGGCGGCGGCGAAAACGCCAATTAAACCGCACCTGGCCTGACGCTGTTGTTATACTAACGGCAGTGCTAAGCCAATCACCCGCAAGAGGATTTAACATGCCAGTAGCCAGAATCATCGCCAGCTATAGCGAAAATGAAAATGACACCATCACGCTGCTGTGCGGCGTGGACGCTGAAAACCAGATCCGCCAGGGGGAGTGGTTCGGCGTGGTGAAAAACGACGACGGGCGCGGGGATGAATCGAACTATCCGTTCACCCTGCATATCGATTACCAGAAAGATGCCTTCTACCTCGATTACGGCTACGACGATGCCGACGCGCGCCAGCTGCAAAAAACCGATATTTCGGCCCGTCCGCTGGCCGAGAAAGGCTTTTTCACCGTGTTCGATGAAGAAGAAGGCGAAGAGTTCAGCTACCGCATCAACAGCATCCACCTGTACGACTGACGGTCGCCGCTGCAAACACCGCCCGTGCCGCCCTGCGCCGCACGGGTTTTTTTATCGCCTGAATCGCACTTTTTGCAACTTCTCGGCCGTGAGCGCTAGGCCGGACGGATCTTGTGCTATATGATAAAAAATTCAGATGGTTAACGGGGGAACATCATAATGACGGGAAGAAAAATGCAACGAGGTTTTCGTTTGGCGCTTTGCGCGGCGGCGATCGGTGCCTGTATGAGCAGCGCCATGGCGGCGCAGGTTCCCCCGGGCACCGCGCTGGCGGCCAAACAGGAAATCGTGCGCCACATTAAAGACGAGCCGGCCTCGCTCGATCCGATCAAAGCGGTAGGCTTGCCGGAGGCCCAGCTGGCGCGCGATCTGTTCGAAGGGCTGGTCAATCAGGACGCCAACGGTAAAGTGATCCCCGGCGTGGCCGCGCGTTGGCAGACCAGCGACAACCAGACTTACATTTTCCATCTGCGTAAAGACGCGCAGTGGTCAAACGGTGACCCTGTCACGGCGAAGGATTTCGTCTACAGCTGGCAGCGGCTGGTCGAGCCGAAAAACCTGTCGCCATTCGCCTGGTTCGCGCAGCTGGCGGGGATCCAGAACGCCGAGCAGATCATCAGCGGCAAATTGCCGGCCGATCGCTTGGGCGTGTCGGCGCCGGACAACTACACGCTAAAAGTGCAGCTGGACAAACCGGTGCCGTACTTCGTCAGCCTGACGGCCAACTTCAGCCTGTTCCCGGTGAATCAGGCAGTGGTGGAAAAATACGGCAACGACTGGACCAAGGTCGGCAATCTGGTGGGCAACGGCGCGTTCAAACTGCAGGAGCGGGTGGTGAACGAGAAGCTGGTGCTGACGCCTAACGATCATTACTGGGATCATGCGCATACCGTGCTGACCAAAGTGACCTTCGTACCCATCAACCAGGAATCCAACGCCACCAAGCGTTACCTGGCAGGTGACATCGATATCACCGAATCCTTCCCGAAAAACATGTATCAGAAGCTGCTGAAAGACATTCCGGGGCAGGTGTACACACCGGATCAGCTCGGCACCTATTACTACGCGTTCAACACCCAGCGCGCGCCGACCAACGACGTGCGGGTGCGCCAGGCCTTGTCCTATGCCATCGATCGCAAGATTATCGCCGAAAAAGTGCTGGGCACCGGCGAAAAACCGGCCTATCACTTCACGCCGGACGTGACGGCCGGGTTTAAACCGGAAGTGAGCTTGCTGCAACAGCAATCACAGGCGGAGTTGGACGCGCAGGCCAAGGCGTTGCTGCAGGCGGCCGGTTACGGCCCGAACAACCCGCTGAAGCTGACGCTGCTGTATAACACCTCGGAAAGCCACCAGAAGATCGCCATCGCCGTGGCCTCGATGTGGAAGAAGAAGCTGGGGATTGACGTCAAGCTGCAGAACCAGGAATGGAAAACCTACATCGACAGCCGCAACACCGGCAATTTCGACGTGATCCGCGCCTCCTGGGTAGGTGACTATAACGAAGCGTCGACCTTCCTGTCGCTGCTGACCTCGACCCACAGCGGCAACATCGCCAAGTTCAAGAACGCGGACTACGACAAGCTGCTGGCGCAGGCGGGGCGGGAAACCAATCCGGCGGCGGTGACCGCCGATTACAACAAGATGGAGCAGATCATTGCCGATCAGGCGCCGATCGCGCCGATTTACCAGTACACCAACGGCCGCCTGATCAAACCGTGGGTAAAAGGCTACCCGATCACCAATCCGGAAGACGTGGCCTACAGCCAGACGATGTATATCATCAAACACTGAGTCGCTTTAATTATCGCCCTCGCTTGATGCGGGGGCTTTATTTTTTCGACGATGAAACTAAGAAGATAATTAATTATTCCACGCGATAAACCCCGTTTAATAATAAACAGGGTTACCATCATCACAGTATTTTCGCTATTTCAGAGAGTGGTTACGCTTATAGACAGTCCCGCATGGCATCCACCACCACCCGGCCGTTCATGTCGGTTTGAGTGATGCGGTAACTGGTGGGGTACGAGCGTCGGGTGCTGAAACGATCGTGGACGGAGACCTTGCCAATCTGCAGGCCGGCGGCGTTTTTCACCACAAACTCACTGATCTCTTCCTGGCCCTGGTTTTGCAAATGGATATTGCTGATTTTTTCCAGCGTATCGCTGGCGTTTATTTTTAAATGGTCGCGTAACATAACTACCTCCTCGTAGTGAGAAAAGTATATGCCCCTAAAATTTGCGCTGAAACAGCTTTGTGTTGATTTATTATTATCATTTTGAATTAAAAATGATAGCAATATGTTAAGTCATAATAATAACGGCATTGCCAGCGCTTTATCGGCGATATTGCCTGATTTGTCGGCAAAGGTTTATTTCATTGCCGTTATTATTAGTCTGCATTAATGGGGAAAAGCGCCTGCCTGGCCGCCGGGGCGGAAAATACGCAGGCGACGTTGTGCCCGCAGCCGGGAACGATCGTTAACCGATGCGGCTTCTCCGGCGCCAGGTAATGCCGATCGTAGTCGGCGTAGGCCAGGGCGCGCTGCAATCGATAGGGGCCCTGCAACTGGGCGGCGCAGGATTTGTCGAGTATCCGATAGTAGGCGCCCGGCGCGGCGCCGGTATCCTCGGCGGCGGCCAGATAGGTGATATCGGCGGCGGCGTAACGCCGACGAGCCGCGTCGGCGGTGCGCTGCAGGTGAGCGGGAAACGCTTCCAGACCGTATTTCCATCGGTTGGCCTGCGGACAATGGCCGGCGTCCAGCGTTTGCCAGCGAAAACGGCAGGTTTCTTCACTGCTGCAGTTTCCCCAACTGGTGGGCAGAGGGCGCAGGCGATCAAAATAGAGCCAGCTGCCGGGATCGGCCACCACATAGCGCAGACGCACTCCGCGTGGCGGCTGGGCAAAGCCGACATAATGCTGCACGAACTGGGCGCCGGCGGAAAAACCGGCCACGGTTATCGACTGCAGCGACGGCCAGCGCCGTTTCAGATCGGCCAGCAGGTTATCCATGGCGTTGAACGAACCGGTCTTCCCGCCATTATCCAAGCCGCCCTCGATCCAGGAGCCGCAGCGCCACAGGGCGTCGCCGTCTTGCGGCTGGGGCAGACCGGCGGAATGGCAGTGGGCGGCGAGTTTTACCGGTACCTGAAACAGCGGGGCGACCAGCAAGCTGCTGTCTCCTGCTCCCTGCGCGGCGTCGATCGCCGCTTGCAACGTCCTGGCGGCGTCGCGTGGATGGCCGTGCATCACCACCAGTGCGTTACGCGGCTGGGGGGATTGAGCGTGAGCGACAAAATAAGGCAGGGAACCGGCCGCCGTCGGCGCGCGATAGGGCGTGGCGAGGCGCTCCAACACCGGCTCTGCACGAACCGATTGGCCGAACAGCAGCAGGGCGGCCATTGCGATGCACCGCAGGCAGCGCATTCTCGTCAGGCTCGGCGCAGCGCAGTGCGCATTTGTCTCAGGACTTCCCGGCATCGTTGTTCCTCACGCGCTCGTTGGTAGTAGCGATAAAAGGCGCGTTCCGAGCTGAGGTTACCCGCGCGTGCCAGCTGTCTGAAGGTCAGGTATGCCAGGCTGAACATAATGATAATAAATAATAAGCCGGGGAACAGCAGCTGCCAGCCGTCGGTGATGCGCGCATTAGGCAGATAGCTGAGTGACTGGGGCGTAATCAATACCCCTAACTGTTGCAGTCCCCATTGAGTCAACGCGGGGAGTAGTACCAGCAGCGTGACGAACAGCAGATACAGCAAAAAATGGCGACAGGAAAGCAGGAAACGTTTGAAGGCGTTATTGGCGTTTGGCCGCAAAACGAAACCGTCGGGCGCAGTGCGCAGGATCTGCTGTCGGCCTGCGGTGAAGCGATAGCGCTCCAGCGCGGCTACGCTGTCCGGCAATGCCAGCAGCAGCTGCAGCGCAGTAAGGCCGGCGCTGCTGTTGCCGAGATAGTCGCGAAATCGCAACAGGCGTATGGGGGCGCTCTGGCGCTTCTCGACGGATTCGAGCAGGTTCAGCAGCTTATCGCGGTTTTCCCGCCGAATGCGAAAAGGGGTTTTGACGACGGCGATAAACAGCGTAATGACGGTCGGTAAGACGATTTTCAAAATATCCGCGGCGCTGATTTGTAACATGCGAGTCTCCTCTCGGGCTGTCTTGCGTTCCTTGCGGCAGAAGTATAGACCACGCTTGCGGGACAACGTGAAAACTGGCGTTACAGCTTGGCCTTTGATCTCCAAGGCGTTAACGCTAGACTCAGCAACATAAGCAAGACTGAGGGGATAAATGAATGGATGTGATTGAGGGGAGCGAGCTGCAGATCGCCGATGCGGTTTACGCCTACCAGCTGGACGGCAAGGGCGGCGTCACGCCGATCGAGCAGGGTGACAAGATCACCTGCGACGCGCCGTGCTGGCTGCATCTTGATTACGCGCACCCGGCCAGCGCCGAATGGCTGAGCACCACGCCGCTGCTGCCGGACTCGGTGCGCGAAGCGCTCTCCGGCGAAAGCTCACGGCCGCGCGTCAGCCGCCAGGGCGAAGGCACCATGATCACCCTGCGCAGCATCAACTTCAACGCCAATTCCCGGCCGGACCAGCTGGTCACCATTCGCGTGTACATCACCGATAAACTGATTGTCTCTACCCGACACCGCAAGGTGTATTCCATCGATCAGGTGGTGAACGATCTGCAAAGCGGCGCCGGGCCGACCAACAGCGGCAGCTGGCTGGTGGAAATTTCCGATGCGTTGACCGATCACACCAGCGAATTTATCGAAGATCTGCACGACAAGATCATCGATCTGGAGGACGCTTTGCTGGAGCAGCAGGTGCCGGAGCGCGGCCAGCTGGCGCTGATCCGTAAACAGCTGATCGTGCTGCGCCGCTATATGGCGCCGCAGCGCGACGTCTTCGCGCGGCTGGCCAGCGACCGCCTGCCGTGGATGAGCGACGACGATCGCCGCCGCATGCAGGACATCGCCGATCGCCTGGGGCGGGGATTGGACGATCTGGACGGCAGCATCGCGCGCACCGCCATCTTGTCCGACGAAATCACCACGGTGATGGCCGATGCGATGAACCGCCGCACTTACACCATGTCATTGTTGGCGATGGTATTTCTGCCTACCACCTTCCTGACCGGGTTGTTCGGGGTCAACCTTGGCGGCATTCCGGGCGGCGGCAATCCTCTCGGTTTTGCGGCGTTTTGCCTGATGCTGGGCGGGTTGGTGCTTGGCGTCGCCTGGTGGCTGAAGCGCAGCCGCTGGCTGTAGGCAAAAATGACGAAAACCCGGTTAACATTGAGCAATATCAACATTTAGCCGGGGGAAATGGGGCATGATCTCTCTCGCAGGTGAATGCAACGTCAAGCGATGGGCGTTGCGCTCCATAATTGTCTTACTTTCTTATTTTTGAATTACTGCATAGCACATTTGATTCGTACAATGCCGGTTTAATCACCGGCATTTTTTTATTCGGCATTCCTCTTTTCTTCAGGCTGCGCTTTCATCCCAGAAGCTGGCTTCAATCTTGTGCCCATCCAAATCACGGACAAAGCAGCCGTAGTAAGCCTCGCCGTAGTGCGGCCGCGAGCCGGGCGCGCCTTCATCGGCGGCGCCGGCCAGCAGCGCCTGGCGATGGAATTCATCCACCTGTTGCTTGCTGGTGGCGAAAAAACCGACGTGCGTGCCGTTGCCGGGCGAGGCCGGCCGGCCGTCGATCGGCACCTGCAGCCAAAACTCCGGATAGTCGCGGCCGTAACCGATGGCGCCGGGATGCTCCAGCACGCGTCGGCAACCCAAGGCGGCCAGCGTGCGATCGTAAAAGGCGGCGGCGGCCTCGAAATCGTTGGAGCCCAGCGAGACGTGGGACAGGCAGGGGGTGATATTCATTGCGCGATCTCCATATGACTGTATAAATAAACAGTATAGGGTAAAAACGGCACCGCCCAGTAAATTTTGCGCAAACTGTGAACAGGATCGAGATCGTCGAGAGAGGGGAATGTCGCCGCTTGCAGAGGGCAAGCGGCGAGAGGGGCTTATTTGATTTCCAGCACGTTCAAACGCTCTGGCGCAGGCACCGCGTCGTCCGAATCTTCCGGCTGCCAACCGACGGGCTGCATCGGGATGTCTTCGCGATCGAAGGCCAAATCGCCGCCGTCCACCACGGCGCTACCGTGGTGAATGCCTTTGAAATCGAACAGATTGATGTCGCTCAGGTGCGAAGGCACCACGTTTTGCATGGCGCTGAACATGGTTTCCAACCGGCCAGGGTAACGCTTGTCCCAGTCGCGCAGCATATCGCCGATCACCTGGCGCTGCAGGTTAGGCTGCGAGCCGCACAGGTTGCATGGGATGATTGGGAATTCCTTGGCGATCGAGAAGCGTTCGATGTCTTTCTCGCGGCAGTAGGCCAGCGGGCGGATCACCACGTGCTTGCCGTCGTCGCTCATCAGCTTGGGCGGCATGCCTTTCATCTTGCCGCCGTAGAACATGTTGAGGAACAGCGTCTGCAGAATGTCGTCGCGGTGGTGGCCCAGCGCGATCTTGGTGGCACCCAGTTCGGTGGCGGTGCGGTACAAAATGCCGCGGCGCAGGCGCGAGCACAGTGAACAGGTGGTTTTGCCTTCCGGGATCTTGTCTTTAACGATGCTGTAGGTGTTCTCTTCGACGATCTTGTACTCCACCCCCAGGCTTTCCAGGTAGGCGGGCAGAATATGCTCCGGGAAGCCGGGCTGCTTCTGATCGAGGTTCACCGCCACCAGGGAGAAGTTGACCGGCGCGCTCTGCTGCAGATTGCGCAGGATCTCCAGCATGGTGTAGCTGTCTTTACCGCCGGACAGACAGACCATGATGCGGTCGCCTTCTTCAATCATATTGAAATCGGCGATCGCTTCGCCCACGTTGCGGCGCAGGCGCTTTTGCAATTTGTTGAGGTTGTACTGCTCTTTTTGGCTAACGGATTGCTTTTCTGACATTTAAATCGTGCTCATTCTCAATGGGGGGCACTAGGGGCATGGCGTTGTAGCCGCGAGTTTACCATTCAACCGGCCGCTTTTGATCATTATTCATCATCCTGCTGCCACGCGCCCGACGCGAGGCCTGTATGGTACGGATTGCGCGCAGGAATGCCAGCGGGTTTTTGCTGCGGCTGACGCCGGCGGTAAAAGAACAGGGCGCGAATCGCTCGCGCCCTGAGGGAGGTTACTCTGCGGCGGATTTTTCCGCCTTGCCGGCCAGCAGGCTGAGGAAATCGTATTTCTCCTGCAGCTCTTTCTCGGCGGCCTGATACAGCGCGCTGGCCACTTCCGGCTGCTGCGCGTTCAGGCGGCGGAAACGCTGTTCTTTCAGCAGCGTTTCCGACAGGCTGCTGTTCGGCGGCCGCGAATCCAGCGCCAATGCGGCCTTGCCCTCGGCGCTGCGGCGCGGATCGAAGCGGTACAGTGGCCAGAAGCCGGTGGCGGTCAGCTGTTTCATCTGATCGTGGCTGAGCGCCAGATCGTAGCCGTGCTCTTCGCACGGGCTGTAGGCGATGATCAGCGACGGCCCCGGATAGGCCTCGGCCTCCTGAATCGCTTTCACCGTTTGGTTGAGCTGCGCCCCCAGCGAGATCTGCGCCACGTAGACATGGCCGTACATCATCATGCTGACGCCCAAATCCTTGCGCGCCTTGCGCTTGCCGTGTTCGCCGAACTTGGTCACCGCGCCGAGCGGCGTGGCCTTCGACTGCTGGCCGCCGGTGTTGGAGTAGCACTGGGTGTCGAGCACCAGCACGTTGACGTTCTCCGTCAGGCTGAGGACGTGATCCAAACCGCCGAAGCCGATGTCGTAGGCCCAACCGTCACCGCCGATCAGCCAGATGGATTTATCCACCAGGTAGTCGGCGCCGGCCGCCAGCTGGCGCGCGTCTTCGCCTTCGAGATTGGCCAACAGCGTGCGCAGTTCGGCGATCTGCTTACGGCGCGGCTCCGGCGCCACGTCGCCCATCTGCAGGGCATTGACCAACCGCTCCGGCAGCTGCGGCGCCAGAGCATTCAGCAGGCGCAGCACTCGCGCGCGATGTTGATCGACCGTTAAACGGAAGCCCAGGCCGAATTCGGCGTTGTCTTCGAACAGCGAGTTGGCCCACGCCGGCCCGCGCCCTTCGGCGTTGGTGGTGTACGGCGTGGTCGGCAGGTTGCCGCCGTAGATCGACGAACAGCCGGTGGCGTTGGCGATCAGCAAACGGTCGCCATAGAGCTGGGTCAACAGCTTGATGTACGGCGTTTCGCCGCAGCCGGAGCAGGCGCCGGAGTACTCGAACAGCGGCGTGATCAGCTGCGAGGTGCGAATGTCGATGCGCTCCAACTGCGTCGGATCGATTTCCGGCAGCTGCAGGAAGAAGTCGTAGTTGTCTTTTTCCGCCGTCAGATTATCGAGGCGCGAAGCCATGTTGATGGCCTTGATCTCCGGGTTCTGGCGATCTTTCGCCGGGCAGACCTCGACGCACAGGTTACAGCCGGTGCAATCCTCCGGCGCTACCTGCAGCACGTATTTCTGGCCGCGCATATCGCGCGCTTTGACATCCAGTGACTGCAGGGAGGCGGGGGCGTGCTCCATCTCCGCCGGCTGAACCACCTTGGCGCGAATGGCGGAGTGCGGGCAGGCGGCGACGCAGTGGTTGCACTGGGTGCACAGGTCGGGCTGCCAGATCGGGATCGCTTCGGCGATGTTGCGCTTTTCCCATTGGGTGGTGCCCACCGGCCAGGTGCCGTCCGGCGGAAAGGCGGAAACCGGCAGCGCATCGCCCAGCCCGGCCAGCATCGCGGCGGTGACGGTTTTGACGAAGTCCGGTGCGGCGTCCGAGACCACCGGCGGGCGCATCGGGCTGCTGGCGTCGACCGGCTGCAGCGGGATCTCGGTCAGCGCGGCCCGGGTGGCGCCCAGCGCTTGCCAGTTGCGCTCGACGATCTCCTGGCCCTTGCTGCTGTAGCTGCGGGCGATGGCGTCCTGCAGCTGTTGCAGCGCCACGTCGCTCGGCAGGATCTGCGTCAGGTGGAAGAACGCCATCTGCATCACGGTGTTGATGCGCGCGCCGAGCCGGCATTCGCGCGCCAGCTTGGCGGCGTTGATGATATAGAAACGCGCCTGGCGTTGGTGCAACAGCGCCTGAACCTCCTGCGGCAGGCGCGACCAGACCTCGTCGGCGCCGTAAGGGGTATTGAGCAGGAAGGTGCCGCCGGGCTTCAGGCGTTCGACCATTTGGTACTTATCGATAAACTGCAGCTGGTGGCAGCCGATGAAGTCCGCGTGGCTGACCAGGTAGGCCGAGTTGATCGGCTGTTCGCTGACGCGCAGGTGCGACACCGTCAGGCCGCCGGCCTTTTTGGAGTCGTAGACGAAATAGCCCTGGGCATACAGCGGCGTGGCGTTGCCGATGATCTTGATGTTGTTCTTGGTGGCCGAGACCGAGCCGTCGCTGCCCAAACCGTAGAACAGCGCTTCCAGCGAGGCGCGCTGCGGCAGGATTTCGTCGCTCAGCGGCAGCGAAAGCCCGGTGACATCATCGAAGATGCCGACGGTAAAGCGCGGGCGCGGCTGCGGCTGGGCCAGCTCGCGGAACACCGCCAGCGCGCAGTCGGGGCCGAATTCTTTCGACGACAGGCCGTAACGGCCGCCGATCACCCGCGGCAGCGTGG
Source organism: Serratia sp. CY31944 (assembly GCF_052169175.1). Lineage (NCBI taxonomy): Bacteria > Pseudomonadati > Pseudomonadota > Gammaproteobacteria > Enterobacterales > Yersiniaceae > Serratia > Serratia sp. CY31944. The sequence goes on along the minus strand of NZ_JBJNLG010000004.1, from coordinate 280,847 downwards.
CGCGCTCACCCCGGCTGTAGGCTTCTGCCAGCGCGGTCATCACGTCCAGATACAGCGGCTCGGCCAGCGCGCCCGGTTCTTTGGTGCGATCGAGCACCGCGACGCTGCGCACGCTGTCCGGCAGCGCGCCGAGCAGGTATTTGGCGGAGAACGGCCGGAACAGCCGCACCTTCAGCACGCCGACTTTCTCGCCGCGGGTCAGCAGGGTGTCGATCACCTCTTCGCAGGTGCCGGCGGCGGAGCCCATCACCACCACCACGCGCTCGGCCTGCGGGTGGCCGTAATAGTCGAACGGCCGATAGTGGCGGCCGGTGAGGGCGGCGAAGGCTGCCATGGCGTCGATCACGTGCTGGCCGGTGGCGTCATACCACGGGTTGGTGGCTTCGCGCGACTGGAAATAGGTGTCCGGGTTGGCGGAAGTGCCGCGCACCACTGGATGATCCGGCGACAGCGCCCGGCTGCGGTGAGCGTCGATCGCCGCCTGCGGCAGCATTTGCCGCAGCGTATCGTCGCTGAGCGGTACGATCTTGTTGATTTCGTGCGAGGTGCGGAAGCCGTCGAAGAAATGGATAAACGGCACGCGCGCGTTGAGGGTGGCGGTCTGCGAGATCAGCGCGAAGTCCTGCGCCTCCTGCACGCTGCCGGCGCACAGCATGGCGCAGCCGGTCTGGCGCACCGCCATCACGTCCGAGTGGTCACCGAAGATAGACAGCGCGTGCGTGGCTACGGTGCGCGCGGCCACGTGCAGCACAAACGGCGTCAGCTCGCCGGCCAGTTTGTACAGCGTCGGGATCATCAGCAGCAGACCTTGCGATGAGGTGAACGAGGTCGACAGCGCGCCGGTTTGCAACGCGCCGTGCACGGTGGCGATCGCGCCGCCTTCCGACTGCATTTCCACTACCCGGGGAATATCGCCCCAGATGTTTTGCCGGCCATCGCCGGACCAGGCATCCGCCTGTTCCGCCATGGTGGAACTCGGCGTGATAGGGTAGATGGCAATCACTTCGTTGGTGCGATAGGCCACGGAAGCGACTGCATTATTACCATCTGTAGTTATCATCGGCGTTACCTTTTCATTGCTCTCAAAGCCGCGAAAGCGCACTTTCGCAGTAATGGAAAAAAGTCTAACAGAGGGTTTGAACGCGGCTTTATCGTGTTTGTGTGGCGGGTGACAAATCGTCAAAGGCCTATTTCCTCGCCGATTGGGGCCGGCGGCAATAAATTGTTTTCACCGTTTAAAGACAATTTATTTCCGGCACGTCATAATTGCGCATCGGCAAACTGACAGAAGAAAATCATGAGCGCATTTATGTATTTGACGATGGCGATAGTCGCGGAAGTGATCGCCACCACCATGTTGAAAGCTTCCGAGGGCTTTACCCGTCTGTGGCCGTCGCTGCTGGTGGTGCTGGGCTACGGCGTGGCATTTTGGGGGCTGTCGATGGTGGTCAAGAGTATGCCGCTGGGCATCGTGTATGCGATTTGGTCAGGCATGGGGATCGTGCTGGTGTCGGTCGCCGCGGTATTTGTTTATCAGCAAAAATTGGATTGGCCGGCGGTCGTCGGCATGGGATTAATTATTGCCGGCGTGCTGGTGATTAATTTACTATCGAAAGCCACGGTGCACTGAGTGTTATTTTAATGTGAAAAAAGGCCGGCGCGACAGCAAGTCGCGCCGGTTGAAGAATTCAGCCATCATTCACTGAAAATAGTGGAATGCTAATTACTTAGCGCCGCCAGCATAGACGCAAATATCGTCCTCTCCGGTAGTAAAAAATGCGCCGTTTCACTGAAAGCACGCGAAGATAATGAATAGCGATATCGCCGGAAAAACTTCCTGGTCGGCAGCGGTGACGTTATCACTTCCTGCGTGCGGCCGAAGCCTGGCAGCGGGTGGCGCCGTCACGTTTGGCACCGCGCGCCGGTGCGGAAATATTCTGCAAACAAAATAAATGTCCGGCCGACGCAAAAAAACGACAAATAATGGCTGGAATATATTTTCATTATTTATATATCGAGCTAGATTAAACAAGTTTGCATCAAAGATAGCGAAACGTGTCCGCCAAGTGACGCGCGTTATCAGCAATGGCGATTTTACACAGCGCAGTTCCGGGTTCAGGAGTGGGATAATGACGACATCAAAATGGCTGCTTGCCAGCGCCGTGCTGCTTTTAGCCGCCTGCAGCAGCAATAACGAAGAGCCAGTACAGCAGGGCAACAGTGCCAGAATCAATACGTTGCAGACCAGCGCCGGTTGCGCGGCGGTCGGCGGCGTCACCACCATCGCGCACAACCTGAACGGTGAAGCGCTGCGCATGTGCCAAATGCCGAACGGCAAGCAGTGCGAAGAACGCACGCTGGGCCTGGGCAGCTGCGCCGGGTAAGCCCGCAGCGCCAGGCCCAGCGTGCAGGATCAATACACCCAATCGCGCAGGGTATAGATAAGCGTGTGGCCGCTGCCGTTGAGCGTCAGCTGCTGGGCGCTTAGCGTCACTTCGGCGCCGTTTTCCAGCACGGTGCCGATCACTTGATCCCAGCGGTTGCGCTGTTCATCAGGGCACAGTCTGCGCGTCGTGGCCAGCGGTTTCACCGTCAGCACGCCGTCGCGTAATTGCCCCTGGCCGAAGAAGCGGTTGCACATCGCGCCGGAGACATGCAGGTTCTCGCCGAACTCCAGATTGAGCAGGCCGCCGCCCGCCGGTGGCTTCGCCGTTTCGCCATCCACGCTCTGCAACACGAAGTTGTGATGCAGCAGATCGCCTGGCGTGACGGCCGTATGTGGTTTCATGCTGCACCCCGCTAAAGCCAGCGCCGCAAGGGCGGCTACCGTGGTTGTTCTCATCGCGTTCTCTCAAATAAACAGGGCGCCGCAAGGGCGCCCCGAGGTGACGCTCAGGCGTTCAACTGGTTCGGGCAGGCTTCGCCGCGATCCAACTGGCTGATGTTCTGCAGCGTGGTTTGCGAAATGCTGGTCAGCGCCTCTTCGGTCAGGAAGGCCTGATGGCCGGTAAACAGCACGTTGTGGCAGGCCGAGAGGCGGCGGAACACGTCGTCCTGAATCACGTCGTTAGACTTGTCTTCAAAGAACAGATCGCGTTCGTTCTCGTAAACGTCCATTCCCAGCGCGCCGATTTTCTGCTGCTTCAGCGCGTCGATGGCGGCGGTGGAGTCGATCAGCGCGCCGCGGCTGGTGTTGATCACCATCACGCCGTTTTTCATCATCGCAAAGGCGTCGGCATTCAGCAGATGGTGGTTTTCCGGCGTCAGCGGGCAGTGCAGGGTGATCACGTCGGACTGCGCGTACAGCGTTTTCAGGTCGACATACTCCGCGCCCAGTTCCAGCGCCTGTTCGCTCGGGAACGGATCGTAAGCCAGCAGCTTCATGCCGAAGCCTTTCAGAATGCGCATCGTCGCCACGCCGATTTTACCGGTGCCGATCACGCCGGCGGTGCGGTTGTGCATGTTAAAGCCGATCAGCCCTTCCAGCGAGAAATTGGCGTCGCGGGTGCGTTGATAGGCGCGATGAATACGGCGGTTCAGGCACATCATCATGCCTACCGCGTGCTCCGCCACGGCTTCCGGTGAGTAGGCCGGTACGCGCACCACCTTGATGCCCAGTTCTTTGGCGGCGTCCAGATCGACATTATTGAAACCGGCGCAGCGCAGGGCGAGAATCTCGACGCCCAGCGCCGCCAGTTCTTCGAGCACTTCACGGCTGCCGTCGTCGTTAACGAAGATACACACCGCCTTGCAACCGGCGGCCGTTTTGGCGGTTTTTTTGCTGAGTAAAAAGTCGAAGAATTCCAGCTCATAGCCAAACTGCTGATTCACCAGTTCGAGATATTTACGGTCATACTGTTTGGTACTGTATATCGCCAATTTCATCGTGGTTTCTCCACCGTGATTTTGTGATCAATTTAACAGATTTTAGTAAATTCGACAATTGGTTAGCAGTTTGTCCCGCGCGGGGCTTGTTCTATCAGACAGGGGGGTGAAACCGACCCGCATTGGGCCGGTTCACGCGGTTTTAACGAGCGATTTCCGTGTAATGATGCTCATCGTAATCATGGGTCAAATAACTGTTAACGACATCGTTAAAGGCGATCCAATGAGGCGTTTTCTGGTGTGCTGAAAGCGCCGCCTTATCGTCCCAGTTTTCGATCAGCGCGTAGCTGTTCTCATCGCTCTGGCATTGCCAAAGCTGGTAAAAAGAGCAGCCGGCTTCTTTATTGGATTCCTGCACCATGGTGTTGAGCAGGCTCAGAAACGCTTGCCGCTTGGCCGGATTGACCTGAAAAAAGACGTTGAGCGTAATCATGATTGATTTCCTCGGTCGGTAATGAAACTGGATATCTCCAGGGGCAGCATTGTGCTGACAGCGAGGATTTTACGGACTTGATGGCTGACTAAAAGTGAAATAAAGTTCGTGAATCGTTCACTTTTGGTGAAGGCTTAAGGTGTTTAAACGTGCCCAGTTAGCCACCTTTTGCATGGTGGTGGAGTCGGAGAGTCTCACGGCCGCGGCGGAGCGGCTGTTTTGCGTGCCCTCTAACGTGACCAAGAAATTAAAAGAGCTGGAAATGGCGTGCGGCGTCACGCTGTTCGAGCGTGAGCGCAATCGGTTGTCGCTCACGCCGGAAGGCCGAGCGCTTTACCATAAGGCCAAGCGCTTTTTGGCTATCGAAGAGCGGGCGCGAGCGCAGCTTGAACAGGATCCGGTGCAGGGCGAACTGAAGCTTGGCGCGCTGGATATCGCCTTGAGTCATCATCTGCCGCAAAAGTTGGCCCATTACCGTGCGCAGAATCGCCGCGTTCAGCTGAGTGTGGTGCAGGGATATTCGCTGGATCTGGAGTTTCAGCTGCAAAAAGGGGCGCTGGACGTGGTGTTTTCAGATGGGCCGATCGAACATCCGCAGATGCAGAGCCGGCGTGCTTTCCAGGAGCGTTTGGTCTTCATTGGCGGGGCATATCGGCCGGCGTTGTTGGCAAAAAGCGATCTCTATGTTTATTCGCGGCAATGCCACTATCGCCATCTGGTGGACGCCTGGCTGCAGAAGCAGCAAGTCATCCCCGCCGCGCTGCTGGAGGTGGAATGCTACGACGTGATATTTGCCTGCGTAACAGCGGGATTAGGCTATGCGTTTGTGCCCGAAAGCCTGGCGCGGCAGCGAAAGGTTGCATACATAGAATGCGGGAATGAAATGCGCAGCGATATTTATGCTATCTGGCGTAAAGCGAGCGACAGCCGCATATTGCACGATTTTATTGACGCCGTGATTCGGCATTAAGGCAAAAAAATCCCCACGGGGGTGTGGGGAATGGCTTCTCTAGTACACAGTTAGCTAGCAGCTGAACTTTTATTAGAATGGTTGCAAGACTATTAATCATCAATGGCAACGACAATAACAAAAGTCTGAAAACTGTCCTGTTTATGTGATGCATATGTAACGAAAATCTACAACTCCGCACACGTTTGCGCCAAAAAGGTGCAAATCGCCGCTGCGACCCCGCTCAGCTTCACCCTATGTCAAATTCATGCCATCATTATTGTCAATTCAGGCATAGACTTAACCAATGCCTAACTCAGGAACGAAGCAACCATTTAATGACCAGGCGATTAAAAGTATTCATAGGGACGGTGGCGGGCTGCGCAATTCTGGTGCTGGCGTTGTGGCAAACTTTGCCGCGCTGGCTGCCGGGCGTGTTATCGCATTGGTTGCCGGCGGGAAGCCGCCTGGAGTTGCAGGGCAAATTGCACTGGCGCCAGGGTGGCCTGGCGCTGGCGGGGGCGCGTTTCACCGCGCAAGATTGCCTGCTGACCAACGTCGGGCCGACGCGGTTGGCTTACCGCCAGGGCCGCTGGCAGCTGTCGAGCGATAAGGTCAGCGTCGATAGCGCCTGTTTGTCAAAACTGCCGGGCGGCGATGCCAACAGCACGCCGCTGGCGCTCGATCAGCTGCAGCAACAGCTGCCGCCGCTGGATCTCACCATAAATGACCTGACGATGGTTCCCTGGCAGCGCTATGCCGGCAAGCTGCAGCTTTCCTCCGGCCCTGACGGGCAACGCCTGCATTATCAGGGGCCGAATCTCAGCGCCGAGGCGCAGCTGGATGAAAAACAGCAGCTGACGTTGCAGAGCCTGACCGTCGTCCCGCCCAACAGCGCGCAACCGCTGCGTCTCGCTGGCAAGATAACCATTCCGCTGGATCTGGCCAGCCTGCCGACGCAGGGCGCGCTGCAGGGGGAAATGCAGACCGCCTATCTGGAAAAACCGGTATTGCTGGACATGCGCTGGCAACAGCGGCAGGGCGTGTTGACGGTAAGCGAAAAAGGCGACGATCGGCCGCTGGCGGTGCTGCCGTGGGAAGTCGCGCCGCAGCGGGTCAGCATCAGGCAGGGCGAGTGGCGTTGGCCGTACAGCGGGCAGCCGTTGAACGGCGGCCTGAGCGTTGCGCTGCACGACTGGAGCAAAGGGTGGGATGAAACGGAGATCAGCGCGCGGCTGAACGTGATCACCGCCGGCCACAACGGCAAGGGCAATGCGGTACTCACCCTCGGGCCGGGCAAGGTAGGGTTGACCGACAGCGATCTGCGCTTCCAATTGACCGGTCAGGCCAATCTGGCCGACTTCTCCGCCACCGCGTCGATTCCGGGCGTGATCGGCGGCAGCATTCTCAACCCGACGCTGGTGCTGCAGCCAGGGTCGCTGTTGCGCCTGTGGGGCAAGGTGACGCCGGAAATGACGCTGGAAGAGGCGCGTTTGCCGCTGGCGGGCGTGAAGGTGACTGCCGCCGGTATCACCGGCCGCCTGCAGGCGATTCTGAACGCCAGCGACAGCTATTGGGGGCGCTTCAAGCTGCACCTGGACGGCCAGGCGCAGGATTTCTGGCCGGACAAGGGCGACTGGCAGTGGCGTTACTGGGGCAACGGCCGGTTGCCGCCGCTGCAGGCCGCCTGGGACGTCGCCGGCAGCGGGCGCTGGCAGGACAGCGAGCTGGTGCTCGTCAAGCTCTCCACCGGTTTCGATAAATTGAAGTATGGTTTGGTGACGGTCGCCGCGCCGCGCCTGAGCCTCAACCGGCCGCTGCGCTGGCGGCGTGATGAACAAAGCCCGCAGTTCAACGGCGAGCTGCAACTGGCGGCGGATAAGGTCAGCTTCAGCGACGGCGGCCATCTGCCTGCGCCGGTGCTGGCGCTGCAGGTGAACGGCCTTTCGCCGGACAGTTTCCAGCTGCAGGGCAAACTGCAGGCGCAGCAGATCGGGCCGATCGCGCTGCGCGGCCGTTGGGACGGCGAACGCCTGCGCGGTGAAGCCTGGTGGCCGAAACAGTCGCTGAAGGTCTTCCAGCCGCTGCTCGCGCCGGATCTCAATCTCACGCTGCGCGACGGCGAGTTTTATGCGCAGTCGGCGTTTTCCGCCGCCCGCGAGCAGGGCTTCGAGGCCGGCGGCCACTGGGTGGTGAAAAACGGCGGCATGTGGCTGAAAGACGGCGAGATGAGCGGCCTGGACTTTATCCTGTCGTACCGGTTCAAGCAGCATCAGTGGCTGCTGGGGGCCAAACAGCCGGTGTCGCTGCGCATCAAGTCTTTCAGCAACCTGTTCGAGATGCAGAACATTTCCGCCGATCTGCAGGGCACCTATCCTTATAGCGAAGGGCAGCCGCTGACGTTGAGCAACGTCGGCGTGGACATGCTCAACGGGCATATCAGCCTGTCGGCGCTGCGGTTGCCGCAGCATGACGCCGCGGTGCTGAAGCTGGACAAGGTCGATCTCAGCGCGCTGTTCACCGCCCTGAAGCCGAAGCAGTTCGCCATGTCCGGCCGGGTCGACGGCGAGCTGCCGCTGTTCCTGAACCACCCGAAATGGCTGGTGCAAAACGGCTGGATCGCCAACGCCGGCACCCTGACGCTGCGGCTGGACAAAGATATGGCCGACGCCATCGGCAGCAACAACCTGGCGACCGGCGCGGCGATCGACTGGCTGCGCTACATGGAAATCAACCGTTCGCACGCCCGGGTCGATCTCGACAACCTGGGCGAACTGACGCTGAGCGCGCGTATCGACGGCATCAACCCGCAGAAGAACGCCAAGCGCGAGGTGATCCTGAACTATCGGCATCAGGAAAACGTGTTTCAGCTGTGGCGCAGTTTGCGCTTCGGCGACAATTTACAGGAGTGGCTGGAGCAGGCCCTCTCACAACCTGGGGAGCAACAATGAAAATCATGAGTGTGTCGACGCTGGCAGCGGTGCTGTGCGTTTCGCTGCTGAGCGGCTGCGTGCCGCGCATCGAGGTGGCGACGCCGAAGGATCCGATCACCATCAATATGAACGTCAAGATCGAGCATGAAATTCATATCAAGGTGGATAAGGACGTCGAAAACCTGCTGAAAACCCAAAGCGGTCTGTTCTAGGAGCCGACATGAAAAAACGTTATTTGTGGCTGGCCGGTGCCACCTGGTTGTTCAGCGGCGTGGCGATGGCGTTGACGCTGGATGAGGCGAAGCAGCAAGGGCGGGTGGGCGAAACCCTGAGCGGCTATATCGCCCCGGTGAAGCAGGACGCGGAAACGCTGGCGCTGGTGAAGCGCATCAACGCCGGCCGCGCCGAGAAGTATCAGGAAGTGGCGGACGGCAACCATATCGCCGTCGACGAAGTGGCGCGCATGGCCGGGCAGAAGCTGGTGACGCGGGCGCAGAGCGGCGAGTATGTGCGCGGCATCAACGGCCAGTGGCTGAAGAAATAAAAAAAGCGCGCCGTCTGGCGCGCCAAGAGATACGGATAGATGATTATTATGAGGGTAGTGCAGGTTTGACAGGACTTGCTTCTTGTCCGGCAGGGGCGCGGCGCCCCTGCGCAGGATCTTAGGCAGACACCACCTGAGACAGGGCCGCCTTGGCGTCTTCCTGTGCTTTGGTCGCCACTTCCGGGCCGTAGGCGATGCCTTCCGCGAAGACGAACTCCACGTCGGTGATGCCGATGAAGCCCAGGAACAGACGCAGGTAAGGTTCCACCAGGTCGGTCGGGGTGCCTTTATGAATGCCGCCGCGGCTGGTCAGGATCACCGCGCGTTTGTTTTTCACCAGGCCTTCCGGACCGTTTTCGGTGTAACGGAAGGTCACGCCGGCGCGGGCAACCAGGTCGAAATAGTTTTTCAGCTGGGTCGGGATGTTGAAGTTGTACATCGGCGCGGCAATCACGATGACGTCATTGGCCTGCAGCTCGGCGATCAGCTCGTCCGACAGGGCCAGCGCTTCTTGTTGACGCGGGGTCAACGGAGCATCGGAAGGACGCAGCGCGCCGACCAGTTCACCGTCCAGCACCGGGATGGGCTGTGCGGCCAGATCGCGCACGGTGATAGTGTCGCCGCTGTGGGCGTTGCTCCATTGCTCTACGAAGAAATCGGCCAGTTGGTTAGACTGAGAGTAGGTCGCCAGGATGCTTGATTTCAGAACCAATACGTTGCTCATCGATAATTCCTTACGTTGTGACAGTGACATCAGGACTCAGCGTCCCTTGCATGGAGTACATGCTATTCACATTCCTCCAACAGTGATAGCGCAATATTTCGAGATCTTCGTTCGATTTTATTGAATGACATGGCGAGGCTTTACTCGCGGAAGTAGGGGGAGAAAGCCGTTTGTGATAGGCTGTGCGGCTAAAGCAAAAAAATCGCTAAAAAAACATCAAACCGTTGCCAAGCCTGGCCTTGGCGGCGAAGAAACAAGGAACACCGAACGTGAAATCTCCGCTCGAGGCACTGCCGGCCCAACTGGGTGAGCTGATGCTCCGCGATCAACAACGCCTGCGTCGTCGCCTGCAGGGCGCACGAAAAATCAAAAATCCCGATGCCCAGCTGGCGGTTGCCGCCGAAGTAGAAAGCGACATCGCGGCGGCGCGGCAAAAAGTGCAGGCGCGCGCCGCGTCTTGCCCGCGCATTACCTATCCGGAAAGCCTGCCGGTCAGCCAAAAAAAGCAGGACATATTAAACGCCATCCGCGATCACCAAGTGGTGATTGTCGCCGGGGAGACTGGCTCGGGGAAAACCACCCAGCTGCCGAAGATCTGCCTGGAACTGGGGCGCGGGGTGAAAGGGCTGATCGGCCATACCCAGCCGCGCCGCCTGGCGGCGCGCACCGTCGCCAACCGCATCGCCGACGAGCTGGAAACCCCGCTCGGCGGCAGCGTCGGCTACAAGGTGCGCTTCAACGATCAGGTGGGAGAAAATACCCTGGTCAAGCTGATGACCGACGGTATCTTGCTGGCGGAAATTCAGCAGGACCGCCTGCTGATGCAGTACGACACGCTGATCATCGATGAAGCGCACGAGCGCAGCCTCAATATCGACTTTATTCTCGGCTACCTGCGCGAACTGTTGCCGAAGCGCCCGGATCTGAAGGTGATCATCACCTCGGCGACCATCGATCCGCAGCGCTTCTCGCGCCATTTCAACAATGCACCGATCATCGAGGTTTCCGGCCGCACCTACCCGGTGGAGGTACGCTACCGCCCGGTGGTCGACGACGGCGACGATACCGATCGCGACCAGCTGCAGGCGATTTTCGATGCGGTGGACGAGCTTGGGCGCGAAGGGCCGGGCGACATTCTGATCTTCATGAGCGGCGAGCGCGAGATCCGCGATACCGCCGACGCCCTGAACCGCCTCAATCTGCCGCATACCGAGGTGCTGCCGCTGTATGCGCGCCTGTCGAACAGCGAGCAGAACCGGGTATTCCAGTCGCACCACGGCCGGCGCATCGTGCTGGCCACCAACGTGGCGGAAACCTCGCTGACGGTGCCGGGCATCAAGTACGTCATCGATCCGGGCACCGCGCGCATCAGCCGCTACAGCTTCCGCACCAAGGTGCAGCGCCTGCCGATCGAACCGGTGTCGCAGGCTTCCGCCAACCAGCGTAAAGGGCGCTGCGGCCGCGTATCGGAGGGGGTGTGCATCCGTCTGTACTCCGAGCAGGATTTCCTGTCACGGCCGGCGTTTACCGATCCGGAAATTCTGCGCACCAACCTGGCGTCGGTCATTCTGCAGATGACCTCGCTGGGGCTGGGCGACATCGCCGCGTTTCCGTTCGTCGAGGCGCCGGACAAGCGCAACATTCAGGATGGCGTGCGCCTGCTGGAAGAGCTGGGGGCGATCGCCACCGCCGACAACGGCCACTATCAGCTGACGCCGCAGGGCCGCCAGCTGGCGCAGTTGCCGATCGACCCGCGTCTGGCGCGCATGGTGCTGGAAGCGCAGAAGAGCGGCAGCGTGCGCGAGGTGATGATCATCACCGCCGCGCTGTCGATTCAGGATCCGCGTGAGCGCCCGATGGACAAGCAGCAGGCCTCGGATGAAAAACACCGCCGCTTCGCCGACAAGGACTCCGACTTCCTGGCGTTCGTCAACCTGTGGGATTATCTGCAGGAGCAGCAAAAGGCGAACTCCTCCAGCCAGTTCCGCCGGCTATGCCGCAACGATTTCCTCAACTACCTGCGGGTGCGCGAGTGGCAGGATATCTACACCCAGCTGCGCCAGGTGGTGAAAGAGCTGGGGCTGCCGATCAACAGCACGCCTTCCGACTACCGCAGCGTGCACACCGCGCTGCTGACCGGCCTGCTGTCGCACATTGGCCAGAAGGATGCGGACAAGCAGGAATACACCGGCGCGCGCAACGCCCGCTTCTCCATCTTCCCCGGCTCCGGCCTGTTCAAGAAGCCGCCGAAGTGGACCATGGTGGCCGAGCTGGTGGAAACCAGCCGCCTGTGGGGGCGCATCGCCGCGCGCATCGAACCGGAATGGATCGAGCCGCTGGCTCAGCACCTGGTGAAACACAGCTACAGCGAACCGCACTGGTCGAAGTCGCAGGGGGCGGTGATGGCCAGCGAAAAGGTCACGCTGTTCGGCCTGCCGATCGTCGCGGCGCGCCAGGTCAACTACGGCTCCATCGATCCGCTGCTGTGCCGTGAGCTGTTTATTCGCCATGCGCTGGTGGAGGGCGACTGGCAGACGCGCCACGCCTTCTTCCGCGAAAACCAAAAGCTGCGCGCCGAAGTGGAGGAGCTGGAGCATAAATCACGCCGCCGCGACATTCTGGTGGATGACGAAACGCTGTTCGGCTTCTACGATCGCCGTCTCCCCAACGACGTGGTTTCCGGCCGTCATTTCGACAGCTGGTGGAAGAGCGCGGCCAAACAGCAGCCGGATCTGCTGAACTTCGAAAAAGAGATGCTGATTAAGGACGGCGCCAACAAGATCAGCGCGCTCGATTACCCGAACTTTTGGCATCAGGGCAACCTCAAGCTGCGGCTGAGCTACCAGTTTGAACCGGGCACCGACGCCGACGGCGTGACGGTGCACATTCCGCTGCCGATCCTCAACCAGGTGGAGGAGCAGGGCTTCGAATGGCAGATCCCCGGCATTCGCCGCGAGCTGGTGATTGCGCTGATCAAATCGTTGCCGAAACCGGTGCGCCGCAACTTCGTGCCGGCGCCGAACTACGCCGAGGCGTTCCTTGGCCGCGTCACTGCGCTGGAATTGCCGCTGCTGGACGCGCTGGAGCGCGAGCTGCGGCGCATGACTGGCGTGACCGTGTCACGTGATGATTGGCAGTGGGATCAGGTACCCGATCACCTGAAGATGACCTTCCGCGTGGTGGGCGAGAAAAATCAGACGCTGCGCGAAGGCAAAGACCTGGCCGCGTTGCGCCTGCAGCTGAAAGAGAAGGTGCAGGAGACGCTGTCGGCGGTGGCCGACGATGGGCTGGAGCAGAGCAATCTGCATGTCTGGAGCTTTGGCCAACTGCCGGCGTTTTACGAGCAGAAGCGCGGCGGCTATTCGATGAAGGCTTACCCGGCGTTGGTGGATGAAAAGGACAGCGTGGCGATCCGCCTGTTCGACAGCGAAAGCGAGCAGCAACAGGCGATGTGGCAGGGCACGCGCCGCCTGCTGTTGTTGAATATTCCTTCGCCGATCAAATACCTGCATGAAAAGCTGCCGAACAAGGCCAAGCTGGGGCTCTACTTCAACCCGTACGGCAAGGTGCTGGAGCTGATTGACGATTGCATTTCGTGCGGTATCGACAAGCTGATCGCCGAACACGGCGGCCCGGTCTGGCAAGAGGAAGGCTTTACGCGCCTGCAGGAGCAGATCCGCGCCGAGCTGAACGACACGGTCGTCGAGGTGGCCAGGCAGGTTGAGCAGATCCTGACGGCGGTCTTCAACATCAACAAACGGCTGAAAGGCCGGGTGGATATGTCCTTGGCGCTGGCGTTGTCGGACATCAAAACCCAGCTTGGCGGCCTGGTCTACCGCGGTTTCGTCACCGGCAACGGCTGGAAACGCCTGCCGGACACGCTGCGCTACCTGCAGGCGATCGAACGCCGATTGGAAAAACTGGCCATCGATCCGCATCGCGATCGCGCGCAGATGCTGCGGGTGGAGCAGGTGCAGCAGGCCTGGCAGCAGTGGCTGAACAAGCTGCCGCCAAAGCGGCAGCAGGAGGAAGAGGTGAAAGCGGTGCGCTGGATGATCGAAGAGCTGCGCGTCAGCCTGTTCGCGCAGCAGCTGGGCACGCCGTACCCGATCTCCGACAAGCGCATTCTGCAAACTATCGAACAGCTTTCGGGCTAAGTTCGGGCGCGCCGGCCGGCGTCGAACGACAGACAGCACAACTGGCCGGGCAGAAGGTTTTGGGCCGCCGGGCGAGAGGGGGCACCGTGGAGGCATTCCCCTGGCATATTTCTGCCAGGGGGCGTTTGCCTGTCCAGGCTCGGCTCCGATGGCATGAAAGGCGAGCCGAACCCTCTTCGAGTGCGCTGGAGGCTGCATTACTGAGAGAACGGGGATGTTTCAGGTGCATGTTTGTCTCAAAGTCTGTTTCGAAAACCTTGAATACCAGATGCGTGACTACACTGAATTTAATGATTCAGCGTGATTTCAAACGAATCGTTAAAAGATAAAAATGAGGGATGCCTGAGGTACAGAGGCCTTTTTTCAGCCATTATCTCTGAATGCCGCTCCATTTAAAAACATGTGAACTGCATGGCAAACCATTTCCTGAATTTGCGGTGTACTTAGCGGGGTTAATTGGCGCTGGTACACACGCATATCAACCTCTGCGGTTAATAGCGACAAAAATTGTAAAGCTCTAAGGTGCGGATCTGCCAAATGCAGTTCCTTACGCTCCATCGCTATCGCCATGAGTTCCGAGAGTTTTGTTACACTTTCTCGTATTCCTGCATCATAAAATAGAGTGCCGATATCAGAATTACCAGACTCGGCAACCACCATCCGATAAACGGCGATTGCGCTATTATCGTTGGCAACAACCTGCAGCTTTCGCTCGGCAAAACGCATCAAAGTCTGTTCCAGCGTGAAAGTTTGCGCATCAATCATCAGTCCCTCAGCGGCTTCTGTGAGGTGCTGAGTTGCATGTTCACGAACAACGGCGACAAATAGCGCCTCTTTAGAAGGGAAATAACGGTAAAGAGTCGCTTTCGATCCGCCAATCCGCTTGACCAGTTCATTCATTGACGCTCGTTCATAGCCCATTTCTTGAAAAAGCAATGCCGCTTCTTCGACGATAGCGTCGCGGCGTGCTTTAGTACGTACTTTCATTAGCATTCCTTACCGTTAAAGCAATGGTTATATGACAAGACGCTTTTTCTTGACACGCGATGAAACTGTGATAAAAGTGTACCAAGTGGTACTGTTTTGGTGTTTTTGTAATCGATCTTGGTTGTGTACACCACCATCCACCTAAAGAAAAAGTCTTGTTAAGCACCATATTTCGGTTGTTTTTCTGGGGAAAAACAATCAGTTAAAATCAGTATCGATGATATCTCTGGTCGGGAGTCTTAAATGTCTAATTACATCAACGCTTTTCTCTTGGTTGTTGCGGTACCTACCGTTATTTTGGCCGGATGTTCGGCAAAACCACCGGTACGGTATGCTAGCATTGATTCATCATCATTGCTCACTCCTAACACTGATGATAAATCCAACCGTATTCCTTACCGCTATGCCCCGCCAGTGGACTGGAGTAAATACACCAATATCATTATCGAACCGGTCGTTATTTATCAAGGGGGGGATCACCAGTTTGGCGATCTCTTACCGGAAGAGCGCAAGTTATTGGCGGATTATATGTATAACAAATTCAGCGAAAGTTTGCGTCCACACTTCCGAGAGGTCAGCACACCAATTTCCGGTACTATCCGATTAAAACTGACGCTAACAGGTGCTGATACGACGACGTCTTTTATCGGCACTATCACTAAGTTAGACCCTCTGGTGGGAGGGCCTTACAATATTGTGCAATCTATCCGTGGTGAGGAAGGATTATTCAACGGCTCAGTGAATTACGTTGTGGAGCTTTATGATGCTTCTAACCATAGCCTTCTCAACGCCTACGTGGCCAGACAGTATCCGAATGCCATGAATATCGGTGCAAGTATCGGCTCGCTCAACGCGGCCGAGGTGGGAATTGACAAAGGTGCGGAAGAGCTGGCTGAGATGTTGAATTAATTATGCTCAAAGTGCTGATGGTGAAGCTGAATTACCGCCCTTAATGGCGAAAAGATATTTTACCAGAGCCGCCGACAGATAAACATGAGTGAGTCAAGTGGGTATATTAATCTACCACGGAGACAGTGCAATAGCATACATCGGCTATCAGAGAACATATGTTTGAGCGCAGTGCAAGGAGGGATGATGACGGTGGGCCGGTTTATAGTGATATTTACAATCATAGACATTTCATTTCTTGTGTTTGTTGTCTTACTGATTTTGTAAACGACACTGATATTTATAATTGGCAATGGATAGCTCAGCGGGTTTTTCTGGATGCATTATGGGAATACGGCATTTTTGCCTTATGCTCCACACAGCGGCGCCTATTCTGAAGAGGTCGCGCATCAGTATTTGAAAGCGGAATGAGATGTTATCTGGCTTTTTTTATAAAAACGGTCAGTCGCCAACTTTTTGATGAACGCGTTGGCGGAAAGCAAAGCAAGGCAAACCACAGTTACTGATAGATTTAACCCTCTCATCGGAGAAGATAGGGCATCATAATCTCAGTGATATTTGATGAATTATTTAAATGATAAATTTGTATAGGAGTAGCTTAATTATGGCAGATGAATATAGTATGCAATCGCAAGCGTCCTCTTGGCAGAGCGTATTACCCATTTCCCGTAATCTGTATTATGGTGGAAATTGGCATGCTCCCGTCGGAGGTGAAGTCAGAGCAGTGAATAGCCCAGGAACCGGAACGGAGTTATGCAAAGTTGCAGAAGCTGACGAACGCGACGTGTCTTCCGTTATTGACGCCGCCAGAAATGGATTTCAGCTGTGGCGTCAAGTCAAGCCACTCGAAAGAGCAAAAACACTTCGAAAAATGGCTGCTGTAATCCGCAGCAATTTACGCGAGCTGGCGTTGCTTGATGCCATTGACTGCGGAAACCCTGTGCAGATGTTATATGGGGATGTGGCTGCGGCGGCAGAACTGCTGGACTTCTTTGCGGGACTTGTCACCGAGATGAAAGGAAGCTCAATCCCAATGGGAGTCGGGACCGTTAATTTTTCGACACGGGAGCCCTATGGTGTTGTTGCGCGAATAATTCCTTTCAACCACCCACTCCTGACGTGTGCGGGGAAAATAGCTGCGCCGTTGGCGGCGGGAAATGCCGTTATAATTAAACCCTCAGAGCAAAGTCCGCTCTCGGCGCTGAGACTGGCTGAGCTCTTTCACGAACTGTTGCCGCCAGGAGTCTTCAATGTGGTGACAGGAGGGAAGGCCGTTGGCGCTGCACTCTCGCAGCATCCAGGCGTTTCAATGATCACTGTAGTCGGAAGCATGCCTACGGGGCGGGCGGTAATGCGTGCAGCCGCGGAAACGATAAAACCGGTGCTGCTTGAGTTAGGTGGAAAAAATGCCCTCATTGCCTTCTCTGATACTCATCCAGATCAAGTTGCCGATGCTGTGATACGTGGTATGAATTTTGAGTGGTGCGGGCAATCATGTGGTTCAACAAGCCGGGCATACATTCATAGCGATATATATGAGGATGTTATCGAAAAGGTTGCATCGCGCGTGACTCGATTTAAACCAGGCATACCGTCAGACCCTGAAACCACCATGGGGGCATTGATTTCTCAGGCTCAATTAAGCCGCGTGGAATCTTATGTTGAGCAGGCAAAGCTCGCTGGGGCACGGCTTATTGCCGGAGGCTCGAGGCCCGCACATGAATCACTAAAGAACGGCTGTTTTTTTGAAGCAACTGTATTTGCTGATGTAACCATGGATATGGATATTGCACGGGAAGAAATTTTTGGTCCCGTGTTGTCCATTATAAAATGGGATGACAAGAAAAGTCTTATTCAACAAGTGAATCAGTTGGATCTTGGGCTAACTTGTTCTATATGGACTGACAGCCTGCAAGACGCGAATCAATTGGCTCAGGATGTTGAGGCAGGGTTTGTGTGGATAAATGATGTGGCTAAACATTTTCTTGGTGCTCCATTTGGTGGTGTAAAACAGTCTGGGATTGGCCGAGAAGAGTGTTTGGGTGAGCTTTTGGCCTTTACCAGGGAAAAGAATATACATATCAATTTCACACCAGAATAAGTTGATTTGATACAGCATCGATTTTATGTAAAGGGAAATATAAGGAGTTTTCACGATGAGATTTCTGAGCATTTCATTAGAACCAAAAAGATAGAGTTATTTATATGTCATTATTGCCTCAGATTATTCCCCCAGAGCATGGCAATATTTTCAATCATTGGCATGATACAAAGAACTGTCGGGTTTTAATCAAGGCGATAATGGCATATTTCTTAACATTAAAACCCTCTTTCTCTCGGATTAAACGCTGGTTAAGGGAGATCGCCTGAAACCAGCGCTTGTGGAGATAAAGGCTATTTGCCTGCCGCCAGGGCGTCCAGTGCTTCGCGGATGCCGGGCACCGCCAGGGCGCGGTTATCGGCGCGGTAGCGATCTTTCGCCGCCGGCGCCGAGCTTTGGATGGCGATCAACTGCCAGCCGTCGGCGGTTTTCAACAGTAGCGGTGAGCCGCTGTCGCCGGGCAGGGTATCACACTGGTGCGACAGTACGCCTTGCTGGGCCCAGCCGGTGACCTTGCAGTTTTGGTGGCTGTAGAGGTCATCCAGATGATCCTCCGGGTAACCCGCCTGAGTAATTAACCGCTTGGCCTGTTTCAGGGCCTGGGTCAGCGCCTTGCTGTCGCCTTGCCACAGCGGCAACGGTGCGATCGGCAGCGGCTTTTTGTCTTTCAGACGGATCAGCGCAAAGTCATAAGCGGCGGCGGCGGGCGGCACGATCCAGCCATCGCCGTCCGGCTTCAGCTTTTTGCCCAGCTTGCTGTCGACCAGAGTTTCGATATTGTCGGTTTGATACCGCCAGGATTTATCGCCCGCCACGAAGCGCAGGGCGATGGCTTTATCCAGTTGCCCCGGCGGCGCCAGCACGCAGTGGCCGGCGGTCAACGCCAGGTGTGGGGAGATCAGCGTGGCGGTACACAGATTGCCGCTGGCGGTTTCGACCTGGCCGATGGCCTGCCAGGGCTGGGCGGTGGTATCCGTGACCTTGATGCGTTCATCTTTGCCGAAAAACAGACGCGTTTGCTCGGCCTTGGACGGGCCGTCGGCGCGTGCCGCCTGAGCAGCGATGAGCGGGAGTGAGCACAGCAACAGTAAAACGGATTTGCGCATAGATCTCTTGCCTGACAAATACGGATCATCCATAAACACACTGAATGCTAACTATAGACTGATTTAGCATCCGTGTGGATGGGCAATAATTGATTTTTCAATAATTTCCCGCCGGCGATGCGGCAGGCTACAGGTAAAAAAAGACGGCGATCAGGCCGCAAAGGATCAGGGCGGTCAGAACGATCTCGAACAGGTAGCGGCGCAGCATCAATGCGAACCCCCGATGAAAAAACACCCGGCGAACCGGGTGTTGTACACGTCAAGCCTGAAACGGTGAGGGGATCCTCACGTTGTTACGCCTTTTTGTGGCTGGCTTTCTTGTGGTGTTTTTTAGCCGCCTGGGCTTTTTGGGCCGGGGCTTTCGCACCGGCTTTTTTGTGATGCTTTTTGGCCGCCTGAGCTTTCTGAACCGGGGCTTTCTTGCCGTGGTGTTTCACCTGGGCTTTAGCCGGCGCAGCGGTGGCGGTGGTTGCGCTAGCCGCAGGTGCGGTGGTGGCAGCCTCGGCAGCGAAAGCTACGGAAGACAGACCCATTGCAGCGGCAACAACCAGAGCTAATACTTTTTTCATCGCAGAATCCTCAATATGGCTTTTGGGTATCAACCCCACTGCGGGGCCGTTGAAATGATAGTAGGCAAACGGCGTCCGCCTTTCCGTGAGTGATTGGTTTCGGCATGTAACCTAATGTACAGGGCGGCGGTGGGGAGTGGGATTGCTGTTATAATGACCGCCAGGCACGGTAAAAAGGATTTAACATGAACGAGATATCAATTCGTTGTGGCGTGACCGAACAGGGCGAGGTGCCGCTGGCCTATGAGGACTGGGGTGATGAGGCGCACCCGCCGCTGCTGCTCATCATGGGGATCGGCGCACAGCTTTTGCTGTGGCCTGACGACTTCTGCCGCGCCCTGGTGGCCAAGGGATTTCGGGTGATCCGCTATGACAACCGAGACGTCGGCCTTTCCGGCAAAACGCAGGCACAACGTACGCAGCCGTTGTGGCTGCTGATGTTGCGCGCCCAGCTCGGTTGGCAAACGCCGGTGCCTTATACCCTGGCGGACATGGCGGCGGACGCGGCGCATCTGCTCGATCACTTACGCATTCCGCAGGCTCACGTACTGGGCGCTTCGATGGGGGGGATGATCGCCCAGGTGCTGGCCGCCGAATACCCGCAACGCGTCGCCTCGTTATGCATCTTGTTCTCCAGCACCAATCAACCGCTGTTACCGCCGCCGGCCCCTTCGCTGCTATGGCTGTTGGTGCGCCGGCCTGCGGCCGATTTGACGCTGCAGCAGCGCCACGAGGGGATGAAAACCTTCCTGCGCGCGCTCGGCACCCGATTTTATCCGCCGGAGGAGGCGGAGCTGGATACGCTAGTGACGCGGTTGCTGAAGCGAGACGTGGATCCGGAAGGCATGCAGCGGCAACTTTCCGCGTTGCTCGGCAGCGGCGATCTGCGTCGTTATAGCCGGCGCATAGCCGCGCCGACGCTGGTTATTCACGGCGATCGCGATCGGCTGGTGCGCAAGGCGGGTGGGGTTGCGATCGCTCGTGCGGTCGCCAACGCCAAATTGCATATCATGCCGGGCATGGGGCATGACCTGCCCGCGCCATTGAGGCCGCAGCTGGCGGCGATGATCGCCCGTCATGCGCTGGGATGAGAGGCCGGAAAGCCCGGCTTTTTTTGCCATTTTAGTTACAACATACTTATGGTGAGTAGCCAGCCGCCACTCTGTGGCCAAGGCGTTGTCGGCAAAGAATGCGCGCTATGAAACATTATCCGGTCATGCAGGCGGGAAAAGGGCGCGGCCGGGGCCGCGCCAGGAGAGATTACAGGTAGCGGGTTTCCAAATGCTGACGGAAGTAGCGTGGATTGAGCGCTTCGCCGGTCGCGTTGGCGATCAGCGTTTCGGTCGGGAAACGGCTGCCGTGGCGCCAAATGTTGTGCTGCAACCAGTGGAACAGCGGCTGCAGGTTGCCGGCGGCGATATCTTCGCTCAGCGAAGGCAGGGCCTGACGCACGCTGTGGAACAGCTGCGCGGCGTACATCGCGCCGAGGGTGTACGTCGGGAAGTAGCCGAAGGCGCCGTCGGTCCAGTGAATATCCTGCATGCAGCCGTTGCGGTAGTTGCCGATGGTGTCGAGGCCGAGGTAAGCCTGCATCTTCTCATTCCACAGCGCCGGAATGTCTTCCACCTCGATATCGCCTTCGATCAGCGCTTTTTCAATTTCGTAGCGCAGGATGACGTGGGCAGGATAGCTCACCTCGTCGGCGTCGACGCGGATCAGGCCCGGTTTAACGCGCTGGTTGAGGCGAATAAAGTTGGCCTCTTCCAGCGCCGGCTGTTCGCCAAACTGCGCGGTGACCAACGGACGCAAGATCTTCAGGAATTCATTGCCGCGCGCCAGCTGCATTTCGAACAGCAGGCTTTGCGATTCATGGATAGCGGTGGAACGAGCCAGGGCGACCGGCTGGCCGAGCAGATCGCGCGGCAGGTTCTGCTCGTAGCGGGCGTGGCCGGTTTCGTGCACGATGCCGAGCAGCGCGGTCAAAAACTCTTTCTCGTTGTAACGCGTGGTGATGCGCACATCTTCCGGCACGCCGCCGCAGAACGGGTGGGCGCTGACGTCGACGCGGCCGTTGTCGAAGTTGAAACCGAGCAGCTTCATCACGCTGAGGCTAAGCTGGCGCTGGGTGTCCACATTGAACGGACCCTGCGGCGCCTGGCAGGGCTCGTTAGCCTGTTTGGCCACCACGCGCTGCAGCAGATCCGGTAGCCAGGTTTTCAAATCGCCGAAGATGCGGTCGAGATCGCTGCTGCGCATGCCCGGTTCATACAGGTTTAGCAGGGCGTCGTAACGGCTGGTGCCGGCCGCCTGCGCGCGGATCTGCGCTTCTTCCCGGCTGAGCTTGACCACTTCGCGCAGGTTGTCGGCGAAGCCGTCCCAGTCGTTGGCCGGGCGCTGGGCGCGCCAGGCGTGTTCGCAGCGCGCGCCGGCCAGCGATTTGGCTTCGACCAGCGCGGCCGGCAGCAGCACGGCGTCTTCATATTGGCGGCGCATTTCGCGCAGGTTGGCGCGGTCGATTTCGTCCAGCGTCTCTTGCTGCGCGCGATCCAACAGCGCGCCGGTGCTTTGTGCCGTTAAAATCTGGTGCTGCAGCACGCTCAGCTCGGCCAGCGCTTCGGAGCGCGCCTTGCTGCCGCCCGGCGGCATCATGGTTTGCATGTCCCAACCGGCGATGGCAGACAGGTGGCCGAAACGCGACAGCCGGCTGAACAGGGCGCGCAGGTGATCGTAAGCAGACGTGTTGGAATGTGCAGATGTCATTATTATTCGGCTCCAATGAGAAGGTCTGGCGGCATTACGCCAGATCGGCTTTTAAACTGAATGTCGGCTTCACCGGCCAGCAGAAACGGAAGCTGGCGCCGCCGAGCGAACTGCCTTCGACGAACACCTGTCCCTGGTGGGCGACGGCGATGGAATGGACGATGGCCAGCCCCAGCCCGCAACCGCCGGTAGCGCGATCGCGGCTGGGATCGAGACGGACGAAAGGTTCAAACACCCGTTCGCGCTCTTCCGGCGGGATACCCGGCCCGTCATCCTCGACCTGCAAGCAGGCGAGGTCGCCGTCAAACCACAGGCCAACGCGCAGCCGCTGTTCGGAATAGCGCAGCGCGTTGTTGACCAGGTTGTCGAGCACGCGCTCCATCAGGCGCAGATCGACGCCGCCGAAGTCGCCGACGTGCGGGATATCGAGCTGGATGTCGCGATCCTGATGGATCAGGCGGATATCATCGACCTTGTCCTCGAGCCACTTTGGCAGATCGATGGGTTCAATGTTTAACGCAACCTGCGGACGGTCCAGACGGGCATAGGTCAGCAGTTCGTCGATCAGCGACTCCAACTGGCCGATATCGCGGTTCAGCGCCTGCTGCTCGCTGTCGGACAGGTTATCGCTCATTTCAAGCCGGTAACGCAGCCGCACCAGCGGCGTGCGCAGCTCGTGCGCGATGCCGTCGATCAGCTGTTTCTTGCTGGCGATCAGGGTATTGACGTTGTCGGCCATCTGGTTGAACGCCACGCCGAGCCGGCTCAGGCTGGAGGTGGGATCGAAGTGGGTGCGTTCATCCAGATGCCCGGCACCGAGCCGCTGGGCGGCGTTTTCCAGCTTGAGCAGGTCTTGCCAGTGCGGCCGCATCCACAGAAACACCGGCAGCGCCAGCGACATGCCGATAAACACCAGCAACACCAGATCCAGCAGGCGCATCTGATGCAGATAGAACAGATAAGGAATGGGGCCGACCACCAATACGTAGTGGCTGCGCGGAATGCGCTGCATAAAGGTGTACTGATCGTCGAGGGCGATGATTTCCCCCAGCCGTAGCCGCTTTTTCAGATCCTCGCTCAGTTCCTGTTTGCCGAGCGGTTCGATATGCAGCTTGAACGACAGGTTGAGATCCAGCGTGGCGATGGTCTTGTTCCAGTCTTTCAGCGGGATTTCGCGCAGCTCGCTGCGCATCAGGTACAGCGAACTTTTCATCAGATCGTCCATCGACTGGCGGCCGGCGCGCTCGGCGGTCACCTTGTACACCAGGCCGACCAGCATCGCCATCACCAGAAAACAGACGAACAGCAACAGGAAGAACTGGACGAAAAGTTTTCTCATTGTTGCACCGATGCCCAGGCGTTAGGGGCGAACAGATAACCTTTATTGCGCACGGTCTTGATGCGGAACGGCTCCAGCGCGTTGTCGTACAGCTTGCGGCGCAGGCGGGAGATCGCCACGTCGATGCTGCGGTCCATGCCGTCGTAGCTCACGCCGCGCAGGTTTTGCAGCAGCGCCTCGCGATCCATGATCTGCCCGGCGTGGGTCGCCAGTTCCCACAGCAAATCGAAATCCGAGGTGGACAGGGTGATCGTTTCCTCGCCCAGCGTGACCTGCCGGTTGACCGGATCGATGCACAATAGCCCGAAATGCAGCGCGTTGTGCTGGGTGAGCGGCTGAACCGACTCTTCTTTCGGCTGTTGGCTGTGTTGGCGCAGGTGCAAACGCAGGCGTGCCAGCAGCACCGCCGGCGGCGTGGTTTTCAGGATATAGTCGTTGGCGCCCATCTCCAGCGACAGGATATGGTTCATGTCGCTGTCGAGCGAGGTGAGCAGCACGATCGGGCCGGGGAAGGTGGGGCGCAGATCGCGGCACAGCGTCATGCCGTCTTTGCCGGGCAGCATGATGTCCAGCAGCACCAAATCGGGTTGCTCGCGCGCGATGCGCGCCTGCGCACTGTCGCCGCGCGGTTCGATCAACACCTCGATGTCGTGTTTGCCCAGATAGGCGGCGATCAGTTTGCCGACTTCAGGATCGTCTTCCACAAAAACAATTTTATGCATATGCCCGTGTTTTAATAAGAAAAGCGGATTTCAGCATAGCGCGGCCCGCGGCGATGCGCCATGCGGATCTTGGCCTCAGCGCAGCGGCCGGCCGCCGTCGACGCCGTGGGTGCGGCCGGTGACGTAGCGGCTCTCCAGCAGGTAGTTCACCAGGTTGACCACTTCGCTCTCGCCCGGCGCGACCTTCATCAGCGATTTCGCCAGCGCCTGCTGGCGATAAGCCTCGTCGTCGCCAGGATTGAAGATGATCAGCGCCGGCGCAATGGCGTTGACCTTGACCTCCGGCGCCAGCTTGCGTGCGAACGAACGGGTCATATTATCCAGCGCAGCCTTGCTGGCGGCGTAGGCGATGTGTTTGTCGCTGCCTTTTTCCACCACGTAGTCGGTGAGATGGATAATGTCCGCGCCGGCCTGGCCCTGGCCGGTCAGGCAGGTTTCAAGCAGTTGGTTGAGCAAATAGGGCGTATAGACGTGAATTTGCAGCATCGCCGCCATCACCTGTTCCGGCGGCACCTGCGGCGACTCTGCCTGCCAGGCGCTGGCGTTGTGGATCACCGCGCGCAATTTGGGCGCCACCTGCCGCACCTGGTCGGCGAAACGGTAGATGCCTTCGTGCGTGGAAAAGTCGCCCTGAATGCAGCAGGCGCCCAAGGCTTTCAACTCGGCCATCGCCGGATATTCGCTGCGATAGGCGATGATGACGGGAACGCCGCGCTGGAGAAACGCTCTGGCGAGCGCCAGCCCGATGCGCCGCGCGCCGCCGGTAATCAGCACCGGGGCAGAGTTGGGGTGTTCCATTGATTAAAGCTCCTGGACAGACTGGCAAACAATAGGGGAATTATGCCATCATACGGCGGAAAGTCGTTAAAGCTTCGCATGATTATCCATTTCTGGATGTAAGATCCCCAATGCATTTCAGGTTGTCGCCCGGCGGCGGCTTGAAAGACCACGGGTTAACACTGGCCATGAGAGGAATGAGGGGATGAACAGCAATCACCTTGCATCCATCGCGCGCAGTGAGAAAATCTGTTTCGACTATATGGATTTTCTGTCCGCATCGTGCAGGAAGCACTGGCGCTTTGTTGATGCTATTTATGGTGTGATGCCGTTCTTCGGCATGGTGTTGAAATCGCGCGTGACCACGTCAC
This sequence comes from Serratia sp. CY31944, assembly GCF_052169175.1. NCBI lineage: Bacteria > Pseudomonadati > Pseudomonadota > Gammaproteobacteria > Enterobacterales > Yersiniaceae > Serratia > Serratia sp. CY31944. The sequence goes on along the minus strand of NZ_JBJNLG010000004.1, from coordinate 255,581 downwards.
AAACGCGCAAAGAGCAGTTGAAAGAGCTGGCGCTGCAGGTGGTGTCGACCCAGGTCAGCGATGAAACCAATATCGTGCGCCTGATTGACCTGGCGCAGCAGCAGGGCCTGACGGTATTTGATATTCAGCTGCCCTATGAGCTGGAGGCGCAGCAGCTGGCGGCCATTCAGAAAGAGTGCGCGGAAGGCATCGCGATCGCCCTGGTGGGTGAGCGCATGACCGTCACCATTCCCCCTAAAAGCTGACCGGGAATCAACCCGGCCACTCGTTGATGGTTAGGCAATTGACTTGCCGCGATAGCCTAACCATGAACGAGATATTCCGCGCCGCGTAGCGGCCTGCCTTTAAAGCCGGGTTCCGGCATTGGGGCCGGAGCGTAGGGTATAAATGCCGTCTATATGAATCAGCACTGCGTATTTCGGCGGCTTTATTCCATTTTTTTCTGCAAACGCCAGCGCATCGTCAAACGGCTTGCCCGCCAGGAACAGTTCCGGGGTGCCGACAAAGCGGTAACCGTCCAGCGCCTCGCGATCGATAACCACGACGGCCATTTTCGATCCTTCCCTGATATTTTGCAGCGTCTGGCCGCCGGTATTTTCGTTGTAAATCAGCGTACGGTCGTCATACAGGCGCAAAGAGCGCTTGGGGCCGATATCGGGCACGCCGCTTGGGCTGCTGGTCGCCTGCACAGGCAGCTGTTTGGCCAGCATCTTTTTCATCTCATCATTCAATTCATTCATTGGCAGATTACCCCTCAGGTCGTGGTGGCGTTGTTAATGCACGGTGGCGGAATGGTTCGCTGCGGGCGCGCAGACGCTGGTTCCCGGCAGCCGGTGCTCGCGCAGCGCCTGCAGCGTTTCAATTCGGAACCGCAGCAGGTGCCGTTCGGCGATCTGCTGCATCTGTTCGCACAGCGAGGTGTCGTCCATCAGTTGCTCGATGGCGAGCCGGGCCTGATGCACGTGGGGTTCTACGCCGCGAAGCGGCTTTTGCCGCAGGCGCAGATGGGTGATGTTGTTGAACGTGACGATCAGCGCGGCCAGGGCGGATTCGAAAAGATGCAGTGCGTCAAACCGTTCGATATATTCTGCGTTTTGCCAGGGCCGCTCGGCGACGAGCGCCTGAGCGGCCTCCAGTGCCTGCTGGTAGTGCGCCATCGCCAGGCGATCGCGCCGCTGATTAAATGCCGTGTTGCCCTCGGCGATCAGCGCTTCCCAGGCGGCAAACAAGGGTAATGCGTGCAGCAGTTTTTCAGCCATGAAATGCCTTCCATTTTCAGCCGGTCTAAACCCGCCTCCTGACGCCTCTCGGCAGGGGGCGCTCGCGTCTTGCCGTTAATGCTCAGATGATAATGATAATTAATTGCATTTAAGATCGCAAGAGGAGCAACTGACGGATCAACAACGGGTAGCGGGGTAACGGGGAAAGAAGAAAGAAGGGGGAAACGAAATGCGGCTGACGGGCAGCCGCATTGACAGGCGATTTTAGTGCAGCATAAGCCAACCGGCAGGCAGCGTGGCCGCCAGCAGCAAGAAGATGCTGCTCTTTTCCAGCCGGTTGAGCAGATTGATGTCCCGATGGCCGCGGCGGGCATACATGAACACCAACAGCCCAGGCGCATACAGCAGCACCGACATCAGCAGGTGCATCAGCCCGGAAGCGTACAGCAGCCACAGGCCATAGACGCAGGCGCCGGTGGCGGCGAAGATCAGGCGTTTGTCGCGGCGGCGGTAAGCCACCTTGAACAGAAACGCGCCAACCAGGAAGTAAGGCACCAGGATCATTTCCGAAGCGATGGTCAGCAGCGAGTTATAGTTGCTGCCGGTCAGCCAGATCAGCACCAGCGCCAGCTGCACCGCGATGTTGGTCAGCCACAGCGAAGAGGACGGGGCATGATGGCGGTTCTGCTTGCCGAACACGCGCGGAAACGCGCCGTGCTGCGCGGCCAGCAGCGGCACTTCCGCCGCCATGATGGTCCAGCTCAGGTAGGCGCCGCACACGGAAATGATTAGGCCGGCGGCGATGAGCACGTCTCCCCACGGGCCGATCAGTTCCACCATCAGCACCGCCATCGACGGATTGCGCATTTCGGCCAGTTCGCTGCGCGGCACCACGCCCAGCGACAGCAGCGTCACCATCAGATACACCGCCAGCGCCGACAGCACCGCCAGCATGGTGGCGCGGCCCACGTCTTTCTTATTGCGGGCGCGGGCGGAAACCACCACCGCGCCTTCCACGCCGATAAACACCCACAGGGTGATCAACATGGTGTCCTTGACCTGTTCCCACACCGGCTTGCCGAGGGCGATGCCTTTGAAATCCAGCGTGAACACGTCCATTTTAAAGGCGATCGCCGCCAGAACGGCGAACATGCCCAGCGGCAACAGCTTGGCGAGGGTGGCCGCCAGATTGATGCTGGCGGCGGTTTGCACGCCGCGCAGCACCAGCGCGTGTACGATCCACAGCAGGGCGGATTCGGCGATCAGCGCCTGCCAGGTATTGCCGTCACCGAGAATCACGCTGCCGCCGCGATCGGTGAAGATACTCAGCGCCGCGAACACGATCACCAGATACGAGACGTTGGCGATCACGGCGCACAGCCAGTAACCCCAGGCGGAGCAGAAGCCCACCAGCTCGCCGAACCCTTCCTTGGCGTAAGTGAAAATGCCGCCGTCCAGATCCGGACGCAAACGCGTAAGCAACAGCATGGCGAAGGCCAAAAACAGAATGCCGACGCCGGTGATCCCCCAACCCAGCAGCAGCGCGGCGGGGCTGGCGACCTGCGCCATGTTTTGCGGCAGACTGAACACGCCGGCACCCAGCATTGAGCTGAGCACCAAAGCGGTTAGCGCGGTAAGACCGAGTTTTTTTTCCAATGACGGATCCTGAACGCAGAATAAACAACTGGAAGGGAACTGCTTGGTGGCAACAATGTATTAACTACCACTGCGCGAATAGACAATAGCCCTAAAAATTGGCGCAAATTTTACGGAGGGATGATTAGAGATGCAATGATTGAATATGCGGAATTTACAAAAAACTATTCAACGCGCGATGAAAAAAGCGGCAATAAAAACGGGCAGCTCAAGGGCTGCCCGATGGTAAACCGAAAAGCGGGTTTTATTTGAACAGATCGGCGCTGACGGTCAGGTTGCCGCCGCTCTTGTTCTGCCACTGGCGGGTGACGTGGTAGTACTTGGCGCCTTTCTCGGCCGCGCGTTTCGCCACTTCGGTGGAGACATCGGTCATGCTGTTGAAGTGGCCGGTGAAGGTGACGGAATCGAACGGCACCATCTGCGCGGCGGTCACGTTGTTCACTTCCTGGATCTTGGTGCCGTTAGGCAGCGTGACGGTATAGCGTTGGCCGGTAGAAGACTGGGTTTCAAAGAAACGGCCCACTTCGCGGCTTGGCGAACCGGAAGACGCGACGCCAGGAATTTCGACTTTCGCGGCAGCGGCGCCGCCGGCGGCCAGCGCGGCGCGGCCGGCGTCAGAATCGGCCGGAATGGCATCCGGGCTCTGCACGCGGCGTTTTGGCGCATCGGCCTTATAGATGTAGGCGGTAACGAACTGGTTGCCGCCGGAGTTGGCGTCAACCTGGCGCACGATGAAGAACGAGGCGGCGCCTTTTTTCTTCGCTTCTTTGGAGATAGCGTCATTGATGTCCGGCTGGCTGCGGTAGAAACCGCTGACGCTCACGGTATCGTAAGGCTCCAGCAGATAGGCTTCCTCTTTAGGCAGTTCGTTCACGCCGTTAAATACGCGGTATTTTGGTGTTTTGCTCACTTCTGGCGCATCTTTATGATAAAGGTCTGCGGTGACGCGCCAGTTGCCGCCGTTGTTGCTGTTGTTGCTGTCCTGGATATAGAAGGAATCGGCACCCAGTTTGTCTGCACGGCGGGATACGGCGTCGACGGCTTCATTGATGGCATTGAAGCGGCCGGTAATCGTGATGCGATCAAACGGCTTCAGCGCCGCTGCTTTCTCAGGAGTTAACTCTTGCGCCGCATGAGCAGACAGCGCGGTGAGTGATAACAAGGCTGACGCGATGATCGTGGTCTTCAGCTTCATAAAAAATCCTTTCGCCTAGCGCATTAACGTTTATAACGTACTGAACTGTTTAAGTGTAATTCAGCCGTCGATTATTACATGTAATTCTGAAAACTGTCTCAGCATTTTATGTTATCCCGTGCGACAAATCGCCGATGGTGACGCCGGGCGCACGGATGGCGCCATAGCCATAAGTTTCCATAATAACGGCTTTGGTGTCATTAATGTTAATTATTCACAAAATGATAACTTTTATGCTTTTACACCGCGCATGGCCATAAATCGTTACGCCGGGCGTAAATCTCTTTTCACGCAGAATGCGCTGTTCTGTATGGATTTTTTCACAGTAAATTGCGATTTGTCATATCACGCGCGGCGTTTTTATGTAAAAACAGAGCTGAATGCGTAAGCAATTATGGATCATCGACCTTATTTTCAGTAGGTTATAGTTGGCGTCTGAAATCAGTGCGGGCAAGTTAATGCCACGCCCGCCGGTGACGCCGTGCTATGGGCAGGAAAATAATAAACATCATCCAAGACAGGTGAGAAGGGAACATTATGCGTATTGGTGTACCAAGAGAGCGGTTGGCCAATGAAGCCCGGGTCGCAGCCACGCCAAAAACGGTGGAACAACTGCTGAAGCTGGGTTTTACCGTCGCGATTGAACGCGGGGCGGGCAAACTGGCCAGTTTTGAGGACGTCGCCTACGAGGCCGCCGGCGCGGCGCTGGTCGACGAAAGCGAAGTGTGGCAGTCGGATCTGATTCTGAAAGTCAACGCGCCGCAAGACGACGAGATCGCCTTGATGCGCGAAGGCAGCACGCTGGTCAGCTTTATCTGGCCGGCGCAAAACCCCGAATTGATGGCCAAGCTGGCGGCGCGCAACGTCACCGCGCTGGCGATGGACTCGGTGCCGCGCATCTCGCGCGCCCAGTCGATGGACGCGCTGAGCTCGATGGCCAACATCGCCGGCTACCGCGCGATCGTCGAAGCGGCGCATGAGTTCGGCCGTTTCTTCACCGGCCAGATCACCGCCGCGGGCAAAGTGCCGCCGGCCAAGGTGATGATCATCGGCGCCGGCGTGGCCGGCCTGGCGGCGATCGGCGCCGCGGGCAGCCTCGGCGCCATCGTACGCGCCTTCGACACCCGCCCGGAAGTGAAAGAGCAGGTGCAGAGCATGGGCGCGGAATTCCTCGAGCTGGATTTTGAAGAGGAAGCGGGCAGCGGCGACGGCTACGCCAAAGTGATGTCTGAAGCCTTTATCAAGGCCGAGATGGCGCTGTTCGCCGCGCAGGCCGCGGAGGTCGATATCATCGTCACCACCGCGTTGATCCCGGGTAAACCGGCGCCGAAACTGATCACCAAAGAGATGGTGGCGTCGATGAAGCCGGGCAGCGTGATCGTCGATCTGGCGGCGCAAACCGGCGGAAACTGCGAGCTGACCGTGGCCGACACCATTACCGTGACCGACAACGGCGTGAAAATCATCGGCTATACCGATCTGCCGAGCCGCCTGCCGACCCAATCTTCGCAGCTTTACGGCACCAACCTGGTCAACCTGCTGAAGCTGCTGTCGAAAGAGAAAAACGGCGAGATCGACATCGATTTCGACGATACGGTGATCCGCGGCGTTACCGTGGTGCGCAGTGGTGAAATCACCTGGCCGGCGCCGCCGATCCAGGTCTCCGCCCAGCCGAAAGCGGCCCCCGCCGCCGCACCGGCCGCCAAACCCGAAGCCAAACCGACCTCGCCGTGGCTGAAGTACGGCCTGATGGCTCTGGCGATCCTGCTGTTCGGCTGGCTGGCGGATGCGGCGCCGAAAGAGTTCCTGTCGCACTTTACCGTGTTCGCGCTGGCCTGCGTGGTCGGTTACTACGTGGTCTGGAACGTCAGCCATGCGCTGCATACCCCGTTGATGTCGGTTACCAACGCGATCTCAGGGATTATCGTGGTCGGCGCGCTGTTGCAGATCGGCCATGGCGGCTGGGTGAGTTTTCTCTCCTTTATCGCCGTGCTGATCGCCAGCATCAATATTTTCGGCGGGTTCACCGTCACTCAACGCATGCTGAAGATGTTCCGCAAGAACTAAGGGGTAGCAAATGTCTGGAGGATTGGTTACAGCTGCATACATTGTTGCCGCTATTTTGTTTATTTTCAGCCTGGCGGGCCTGTCGCGCCATGAAACGTCGAAGCAGGGCAACCTGTTCGGCGTCGCAGGTATGGCGATCGCGCTGCTCGCTACCATTCTGGGGCCGGATTCCGGCAACGTCGGCTGGATCATCATCGCCATGATCATCGGCGGCTCGATCGGCGTCTATCTGGCCAGGAAGGTCGAGATGACCGAAATGCCGGAACTGGTGGCGGTGCTGCACAGCTTCGTTGGCCTGGCGGCGGTGCTGGTCGGCTTCAACAGCTACCTGGATCACGGCGCGCCGATGGAGCCGGTGATGGCGAACATCCATCTGACCGAAGTGTTCCTCGGCATCTTTATCGGCGCGGTCACCTTCACCGGTTCGATCGTCGCCTTCGGCAAGCTGCGCGGCATCATTTCTTCCAAGCCGCTGATGCTGCCGAACCGCCACAAGCTGAATCTGGCGGCGCTGGTGATCTCGTTCCTGCTGCTGGTGGCGTTCGTGCGTACCGACAGCGTGGGCTGGCAGGTGGTGACGCTGCTGCTGATGACGGCGATCGCGCTGGCGTTCGGCTGGCATCTGGTGGCCTCGATCGGCGGCGCCGACATGCCGGTGGTGGTGTCGATGCTCAACTCCTACTCGGGGTGGGCGGCCGCCGCGGCGGGCTTCATGCTGAGCAACGATCTGCTGATTGTCACCGGCGCGCTGGTGGGTTCTTCGGGTGCGATCCTGTCTTACATTATGTGTAAGGCGATGAACCGTTCGTTTATCAGCGTGATCGCCGGCGGCTTCGGCAGTGACGGTTCGTCTACCGGCGACGCCGAAGAGATGGGCGAATACCGTGAAACCACAGCGGAAGAGGTGGCCGAGCAACTGAAGAACTCCACCTCGGTGATCATCACCCCGGGCTACGGCATGGCGGTGGCGCAGGCGCAATATCCGGTGGCGGAAATCACCGAGAAACTGCGGGCGCGCGGCGTGAAGGTGCGTTTCGGCATTCACCCGGTCGCGGGGCGTTTGCCGGGCCACATGAACGTGCTGCTGGCGGAGGCGAAGGTGCCGTACGACGTGGTGCTGGAGATGGATGAAATCAACGAAGATTTCCCGGATACCGACACCGTGCTGGTGATCGGCGCCAACGACACGGTGAACCCGGCGGCGCTGGAGGATCCGCGCAGCCCGATCGCCGGCATGCCGGTATTGGAAGTGTGGAAAGCGCAGAACGTGATCGCGTTCAAACGCTCGATGAACACCGGCTACGCCGGCGTGCAGAACCCGCTGTTCTTCAAGGAGAACACCCAGATGCTGTTCGGCGACGCCAAAGACAGCGTGGAAGCGATTCTGCGGGCATTGCAGAAGTAATTGAGCAACCAAAAAAACGGGCCGCTCAGCGGCCCGTTTTTTATGCGCGAGGGTTAATCTTCGTCGTCGTGCTCATCGTCTTCATCCGTCTCAATCGGGCAGTTGAAGTTCTCCGGCTTAATCACCAGCAGATCGCATTTCAGATGGTCGATCACATGTTCCGCGGTGTTGCCGATAAAGGCCGCCGAAATGCCGGTGCGGCCCAGCGTGCCCAGAACCACCACGCCGGCCTGCAGGTGTTCGGCCAGATCGGGGATCACTTCTTCCGGCAGACCTTTTTCCACGTGGGTGAACTCTTCCTTAATGCAGAATTTCTGCCGCAGCGCCTTCATGGCGATCAGATGCTGGCCGCGGATGGCGTCGTTGTAGACGCTCGGATCGAAATCGGGCAGCTCGATGGCGATGTTGATCGGAGTAACGGGATAGGCGCCTACCAGGTGAACCTCGGTCTGGTTGACGTTCTGCGCCAGTTCGACGGTTTCTTGCACCAGTTTGATATTGAGCGGATCGTGATAGGGTTCTTCGCTGGCCAGGTTGACCGCCACCAGCGCTTTACCGCCTTCCGGCCAAGGCTGGTCTTTCACCATCCACACCGGGCAAGGGCATTTTCGCAGCAGGTGCCAGTCGGTGGGGGTGAAGATCACCGATTCCAGCCGGTCGTGCTGGTGCGCCATTTTCAACAGCAGGTCATGTTGGCCGGAAAGCACTTCCTGAATGATGGCTTCGAAGGGGCGGTTGTGCCAGACCACTTTGATTTCGATCGGCACGCCGTCGTTGAGGTAAAAGCGGCACTGCTCGTTGATCCAGGCGGCGCGTTGGCTGATCACACCTTGCCGCATCGCCGTTCTTTCGTCCGGGGAGAGCAGGGTCGTCATTTCGTAAGAGAAGTCATAAATGGGCAGGAAGGCTTTGATGCGCCCGCCGTTCCGTTTCACCAGGTACACGGCGCGGCGCAATGCCGGCTGGTCGTCCTGATTGGGGTCAATAGCCACCAGAAGATTCTGATACTTCGCCATAGGGCCTCCTTACAGCTGAAATCAACAGTCTGTTAATTTACAGAGTAACCCAACATTGAAAAACAGAACAACAACAGAAGCGGCGCCGGATCAACAATTTCAGTGAAATGTTGATCCGGCAGGGGGATCAGGCGTTAACGGACACGTTGATGCGTGGCGTACCGGCCAGCACCGACAGGGCGTCGGCGTTTTCGATGGTGATGTATTTGCCTTTCACGCTGAGGATTTCGCTTTTCTGGAAGCGGCCCAGCAGGCGGCTGATGGTTTCCACCGTCAGTCCGAGGTAGTTGCCTATGTCGCCGCGGGTCATGGTCAAACGGAACTCGCGCGGTGAGAAGCCGCGCTCCGCGAAGCGGCGCGACAGGTTGTAAACGAACGCCGCCAGGCGTTCTTCGGCGTTTTTCTTCGACAGCAGCAGGATCATGTCCTGGTCGCCTTTGATCTCGCCGCTCATCAGCCGCATGATCTGCTGACGCAGGTTAGGCATTTTGCCGGACAGATCGTCGAGGGTTTCGAACGGGATCTCACACACCATCGAGGTTTCCAGTGCCTGGGCAAAACTCGGGTGCTTCAGGCCGCCGATAGCGTCGAAGCCCACCAGATCGCCCGCGAGGTGGAAGCCGGTGATCTGCTCGTCGCCTTGCTCGGTGATGGTATAGCTTTTGATGGTCCCGGAACGGATCGCGTACAGCGACTTCAGCTCGTCACCGGCCTTGAACAGGGTCTGGCCTTTCTGGATGGGCTTTTTCCTCTCGATAATGTTGTCGAGCTGGTCCAGCTCGTGGGCATTAAGGGTGAAAGGAATGCACAGCTGGCTGATGCTGCAGTCCTGGCAATGGATCGCACAACCACCAGACTGGATACGACGAATCACGCGTTTTTCCGGGATCATAGATTACGCTCATTCAATAATTGATATGAGTCAATTTTAACATCTTTTGCAGCAGCTGATAAGGGTGGCATTAGCATGAATAGGGGTATTGTGTGCGAATTTTACGCACACATGCCGCCGATTATTCTGTATGGGACTGAAGTTATGAGTATTATTTGTGACTTATGCGTTTTATTCACACAAGTTATTGATAGTGCCAAAGCGGGCACGTGCGCGGCGTAGAGCAACGTGCTTTATTAAGCAGCGCCAAACAATGGCGCTGGATGAGCTTATCGCCGCGGCTACAGTAAACTTTTCGGCAGGTAGCCTTCATGCTGCAACAGCCACTGCTTGCGCTGTACGCCGCCGGCATAGCCGGTCAGCGCGCCCTGCGAACCGATCACCCGGTGGCAGGGCACCACGATGCTGATCGGATTCGAACCGTTAGCCATGCCGACCGCGCGCGAGGCGGTAGGACGGCCGATGCGTTGCGCCAGCTGGCCGTAGGTCAGGATCTCGCCGCACGGGATTTGGCGCAGCTGTTGCCATACGGTGCGTTGGAACTCGGTGCCGGCGGTCATCACCGGCAGCCGATCGATAATGCTCAGCTCACCGGCGAAATAGCGTTGCATCGCATCGGTCAGGCCGCCGGGATCGCGCTGCTCGCGCAGGGTGAAGCGATCGGCGCGGTAGTGGGTATTCAGCAGCTTCATCAGGCGCGCTTCGTGATCGGTCCAGTCAATCGCCCGCAGGCGCCCCTGTTCATCGGCAATCAGCACCAGTTCTCCCACCGGCGTGGCGGTACGATCAATCAAAAAAGTCTGCATCTGGATCACTCCTCGGTTTGGTATGGCGATTATCGCATGAAAGCGGGGGAAGCGATGGCGGATTTCGGACATGCTGATGGGCAACCGCAGGATTGCCCAAATAGCCGGATCAGGGAAATACGGGGAGTCATTGCCCGATGAATTTATAAAATAAATTTATAAGTAATCAAGGCAAGCTGTGTTCTGTTTATTATTTCACCAGGCATTAACGCGTTGGCGTTACTTATAGCTGATGGTCACGCGCTTTAAATGGGGATCGTTATTCACCATTTCACTGCTGACGGCAGAGACTAATTCTTTTGGCATCTCTTTTAACGAAGAGGAAATATATCCGTTCTGATATTCGGTCACTTTGCCGAAGCAGTTGGAGACAAGCTGTTCATCCTGATGCGTGATGGTGCAGGTCGGGGTGGTAATGGCGCCGGTGAAGCGCACTATACCGGAGGCGACCTGGCTGCCGGAAAGCGGTTTTGCTTGTAGAGCGAAGGGCAGAATGACCAATGCGCTTAATACGGTTAAGTAATGGTTCATACGCTGTTCCTCTCAGAGTAAAAAACACTGCCAATTAAAAGACAAGCACCCTTGTTTTCATAAAATAAGCTATTTCGCCTGGCAAAATAAAAACGAATAGGCAAAAATCCTACTGCCTGCATTCAATGAATTTGATAATAAGGAGGTAGGGTGGGTAAAACCATGATTTGGATCATAGTGAAGGCTGCTTAATGATTTCCGGCGCGAACAGGGTAAAAAGGCTGTGATCGTTCTCTCAGGAGAGCGGGAAAGGGCGGGATGTTTTCGCCCCCGTGGCGCAACCGCAGGAACCGGGGGCGAGCGGGGGGTTACAGCATACCGCTGCTGCCGCAGATGCGGATCTTTTCCGCCACAACTTCTTTCATCGCCAGCTTGCCGGGGACGATGTATTTGCGCGGGTCATTGGCATCCGGGTGCTGTGAAAAGTAGCTTTTTACCGCATCGGCAAAGGCGATTTTCAATTCGGTGGCGATGTTGACCTTGCAGACGCCGAGCGAAATCGAGCGCTTGACCATCGCCTCCGGAATGCCGGAGGCACCGTGCAGCACCAGGGGCACGTCCACCTGTTCGCGGATCAGCGCCAGGCGCTCGAAGTCCAGCTTCGGCTCGCCGTGATACAGGCCGTGGGCGGAACCGATCGCCACCGCCAGCGAATCGATGCCGGTGGCGGCGACGAACTCGCGTGCCGCCGCCGGATCGGTATAGAAGCTGTCCGCCGTATCGACGATCAGATCGTCTTCCTGCCCGCCCAGGCGCCCCAGCTCCGCTTCCACGCTGGCGCCGTAGCGATGGCACAGGGCCACTGCGGCGGCCACCTTGGCGATGTTCTGCTCGAACGGCAAATGCGAACCGTCGATCATCACCGAGCGGATGCCGCTTTTCACCTTGTGCTCGATGTCGTCCAGCGCTTCGTGATGATCCAGATGCAGCGCCAACGGCAGATCGTAGCGGTGCGCGGCAGATTGGCAAATGCCGATCAGGTAGTCGGTGCCGGCATAGCTGAAGGTGCCGGGCGTGCCGGCCATGATCACCGGGGAGCGCAGTTCGGCGGCGGTTTCCGCCACCACCTGCACGGTTTCCAGATTGTGGACGTTAAACGCCGGGACGGCGTAACCCTGACGCTGCGCCTTGAGCAGCATTTCTCGGTTGGCTATCAGATACATGGGATCTCCTTACAGCACCGGGGAAGGAAAACGGTAAATCGTCACGCCTTTCACCACCCGGTTGACCTCGCCGGTCGGGCAAGGATTGTCCGGGGTCAGCCCCAGCGCCAGCGAACTCTCGAAGGCCAGCATCTGGGTAAACAGCAGATACGGGAACAGCAGCCAGATATCGTCGGCCGCGTCGTGCATAGGCAGCAGGGCATCGGACAGGGGTTGGCGCTCGCCGGTCAACCCGACCAACTGCATCGCCAGCCCGTCGCGCTGCAGTTCGTTCCACAGATCGCGGTCATACTGGCGGGCGTAGTCGTCGCGGGAGAACATCAGCACCACCAACGTCTGGCCGTCGACCATGAATTTCGGGCCGTGGCGCAGGCCGAGCGGCGAGTCGTAGCGCGTAACGATGCGGCCGGCGGTCAGCTCCAGCATCTTGAGCGAGGCCTCTTCGGCGAGGCCGGTAAAGCAGCTACCGCCGAGGGTGATATAACGGCGGAAACCGCTGGCGGCCAACGCCTTCACCTGCGGCTGCAGCGTTTCGCGCAGTGTACGGCAGCGCTGCACCATGGCGTTGAGCGGCGCCTGGGCGGCCTCGAGCGAGGCCGGGCCGAGCAACAGCGCGGCGCTCAGCATCATGCAGCTGAAGCTGGAGGTCATGGCGAAGCTTTGATCGTTGGAACCTTGCGGCATCACCAGCGAACAGACGTTGCCACGCTGATGCGCATACTGCGCCAGCCGGCTGTCCGGGTTGCACACCAGCATCAGGTGATAGCTTTCCGGCAGCAGCTGGTCGGCCAGCTCCACCGTCGCCACGCTCTCCGGGCTGTTGCCCGAGCGGGCGAAGGAGACCAGCAGCGTCGGCCGCTCAGGGTCGAGATACTGCAGCGGATTGGCGACGATATCGGTGGTGCCGTAGGCCGCCACGTCGCGGCCGGTTCGTTCGCGCAGCCAGGGCGCCAGGGCGCGGCCGGTGAACGCCGAGCTGCCGGCGCCGCACAGTACGATTTGCAGGTGCGGATTGGCCAGCAGCGGCGCCAGGAACGGCTGCCACTGAGCCTGTTGATCCTGCAATTGCCGGTGCAGCGCGGCCCACAGATCCGGCTGCTGCCAAATCTCTGCGGCGGTGTGCCAGGCGTTGCGCTGCTTCAGCCAATCCGCCTCGTAAGAGAAATACGCGTTCATGATGACAACTCCTTAAAAGCCTTGGTTAACGGTCGGCGATAATCACGTCGCTCCCTCTAATGGTGCAGCGCCTGTAGGCAAGCACCGATCCTGCACTGCTGCGGGTCGATAATTAATTCCCGGCGTGTTGCGGTATTGGGCATTAACGCAAACTCCGGATTTACCGGTAGCCGTGCCCGACCACGGCTTAATAAGCCGCGGCGATACCGACCGGAACGCTTTCAGTTAGTTATGGCGAATTACAGCAAACGAAACGCTGAAATGCAATCGGTTATTTTAAAAATACTTATATCTATCAGTTGGTTATATTTATTTTTGCTTTCGATTGAGCGGCAAGCGAAAGCGGTGTCAACGCAAAGTGAAAACGGCAAATTCGTTATTTATCAGTCGACAATTCTCGGCGTCTATTTATTCAGTCTGCCGATGACGAAAGCCGCAGCGGTAATTCGACAATCGCCGGGCTTTCACTGTTTTTTTATGCCGGCGCGCGTAACCGTGCTGTTCCGCGTACGCCGCTAGCGGCGCCGATGTGAGGGCAAGTGGGGACGAAAATGCGTCTTTCGCTCCCAATTCTTCATTACTTTGCTATACCTGATAGTCGATGGATTCATTTTATTGTCATGTAACTGACACGTCAGAGTCACGGCTCTGGCTTAAGTTTGCAGCGACTACGTCAGGAGATAACGCGATGTTCAGCCTGGATTCTCTGTTGCAAGATGCATTTCCACACCGCAATACCCCTGCCTGGCAGCGCAGCCTGCTAAGAACCCTTCTCTTCGAAAAAGAATTCAAACAGTTCGCCGCCGACTATCCCCACCTGAAAGGGCTCGATCTGATCGAGCAGGTGGTGGACTACTTCAACCTCAGCTGCGAGCTGGTGGACGGCGATCTGGAAAACATCCCGAGCCAGGGGCCGGTGGTGCTGGTGGCCAATCACCCGATCGGCTCACTCGACGGCCTGGTGCTGCTGCGCGCCGTCGCGGCGGTGCGCCCGGATGTGAAAGTGGTGGCCAGCCAGCTGCTGACCTACATCGAACCGCTGCGCAACCTGTTCGTGCCGGTGGATAACGTCGCTTATAAAACCAGCCGCAAACAGATTGAAGGCATGCAGCGGCAGCTGGACAATCAGGGCGCGCTGATCCTGTTCCCGGCCGGCGAAGTGTCGCGCATGAGCCCGAAAGGCATCCGCGACGGCCACTGGCATACCGGTTTTCTGCGCCTGGCCGCCAAGGCGCGCGCGCCGATCGTGCCGATCCACATCAGCGCGCGCAACAGCAACCTGTTCTACTTTACCTCGTTGGTCTACCGGCCGCTGTCGACGCTGCTGCTGGTGCGCGAAATGTTCCAGCAGCGGGGCGGGCGCATCAAGATCCGCGTCGGCGGCCGCGTGCCGTTCGCCAGCTGGCACGACGGCCACACCAGCGCCAAGGATCTGGCGGAGCGTTTTCGCCGCCATGTGTATCGCCTGGGCCAGGGCAAGCCGGGGCTGTTCGCCAGCGAATCGCCGATCGCGCTGCCGGAAGAGCGTTTGGAGCTGAAAAAGGCGCTGGCGAACTGCGAGCGGTTGGGGGTAACGCCGGACGGTAAAACCATCTACCTCTATCGCCGCCACGACGAAGCGCGCACGCCGATCCTGCGCGAACTGGGGCGTCTGCGCGAGATCGCCTTCCGCGCGGTAGGAGAAGGCTCCGGCCGCCGCCGCGATCTGGACAGCTATGACGACGATTACTACCACCTGGTGCTGTGGGATGAGGAGGAGCTGGAGATCGTCGGCGCCTATCGCTTTATCCCCACCGCCGAACAAATCGAACGCAAAGGGCTGGAAAGCATCTACAGCAACAGCCTGTTCCACTACGATCGTGATATGGAGCCGATCCTGGCGCAGGGCATCGAGCTGGGGCGCAGCTTCATTCAGCCGGCCTATTGGGGCAAGCGCGGGCTGGACTATTTGTGGCTGGGCATCGGCGCCTACCTGGCGAAATACCCGCAGTATCGCTATCTGTTCGGCCCGGTGTCGATCTCCGGCGGCATGCCGCTGGCGGCGCGCGATTTGCTGATCGCCTTCTATCGGCTCTATTTCTCGCCGGACCACGCCTTCGCGCAATCGCGCCGGCCTTATCCGGCGTCGCTGCCGCAGGTGCTGGCGCAGTTTGCCGGGGATAACTACCAGGAAGATCTGGTGCGGCTGAAGAGCCTGCTCAGCAATATCGGCTGCTCGATCCCGACGCTGTACAAGCAGTACACCGAACTGTGCGAGCCGGGCGGGGTACAGTTTATCGACTTCGGCACCGATCCGGCTTTCAACAACTGCATCGACGGGCTGGTGCTGGTGGATACCACGCGGCTCAAGCCGTCGCGGTATCAGCGTTATATCGCGGTGCACCAGCCGCAGCCAGCCGAGACGGCATGACTACAGTCTGACTCATGCCTTTTTGATCTAAGCACGACCTTGGGGCCGGCGACGGGATAGCGCTACGATAAACGTTTTGCTTTCCACCGCCGGAGCCCGTCATGCCTCACTCGTTTATCCCGCCGTTATTGTCCGCCGACGAACCCTCTGCCGCCGCCGTTGAAATCCCGCGCGGCAAAGCGCCCTTTTTGCTGCTGTGCGATCACGCCGGCAAGGCGATCCCGCAATCCCTCGGCGACCTCGGTTTGCCGCCGGGGGAGATCGAACGCCACATCGGCTGGGACATCGGCGCGCTGAGCGTGTCGCGCCATCTGAGCCGCCAATTGGACGCCACGCTGATCCACCAGCGTTACTCACGGCTGGTGATCGACTGCAACCGGGCGCCCGGCATCGCCAGCTCGATCCCGCATTTGTCCGAGTTGACGCCGATCCCCGGCAATATCGGTATCGACGCCGAGCACGCGCTGGCGCGCGAGCGCGAGGTGTTTTTGCCGTATCACCACGCCATCGACGATCATCTGGGGCAACGCCAACTGCGCGAACTGCCGACGGCGGTGATCGCCATGCACAGTTTCACGCCGGTGTTCAAAGGGGCATCGCGCCCCTGGCAGGTGGGGCTGCTGTTTAACCGTTACCCGGAATTTGCCCATCTGCTGGCCGAGCTGCTGCGCGAAGAGGGAGATTTGCAGGTGGGGATCAACGAACCCTATGCGATGACCGATGCCACCGACTACACGTTGCCGGTCCATGCGGAACGCCGCGGTTTGCCTTATGTCGGCATCGAAATCCGCCAGGATCTGATCGCCGACGAACGTGGGCAACAGGCGTGGGCGAAACGTTTCGCACGCCTGCTGCCGCAGGCCTGGCAGCGCTGGCAAATTTGACTTTAGGAATATTCCCAGAGATGATAACCGT
Source organism: Serratia sp. CY31944 (assembly GCF_052169175.1). Taxonomy (NCBI): domain Bacteria; kingdom Pseudomonadati; phylum Pseudomonadota; class Gammaproteobacteria; order Enterobacterales; family Yersiniaceae; genus Serratia; species Serratia sp. CY31944. The sequence continues at coordinate 239,129 of NZ_JBJNLG010000004.1, read as the reverse complement.
AAGGAATACGTAATACGTCATTAGAAAAAAAGTCAGGAGAGACGTGTGGAGCACAGCGATAACGGACTGTTTATCAAACGGGAGCGTTTTGAAGTTCTGGCGATTCTGCGTGAAATTTGCAAACAACGCACGCCGCTGCGCGTAGAAAATCAGCAGCACCGGTTTCAAAGTCTGTTATTGAGCGTCGGGCCGGACAATATCGTGTTTAGCGGTGAGGAAGCGGAAAACGCCATCGACGGCGCCTGCACCATCGTGATTGAAAGCAACGACGCCAAAATCGAGTTTTCCGTCGGCCAGGCGGAACTGACCGAACATCAGGGCGTCCAGGCCTGCTCGACCCGGCTGCCGCAGGAGTTGGTTTACATCCAGCGCCGCCGCCAGTTCCGCATCACCACGCCGCACTGGCGCCAATTCTTCTGTACCGGCGAATACCCGAACGGCACGCCTTATGAGCTGCGGATCCACGATCTGTCCGCCGGCGGCGTCGGTTTGCGTTTCGACGGCCCGCTGCCGGATTTCTTCCAGCCGGGCCTGCAGTTCAAGAAAGCGGAGTTGGATTTGGGCAGCTACGGCAGCTTCAAGGTCAACATGGAGCTGGTGGTAGTCAACGACGATCAGGAAACCGACGATAACGATCAGGTGGTGCACTTCTCGCGCCTGTCGTGCCGTTTCCTCAAGCTGGGGCTGGCGATGGAGCGCAAAATTCAAAGCGCGGTGTTCGCCTTCGAGCTGGATTTCAACAAAAAGAAAAAACGCTGATATTTATCAGGGGCGGCACGCTGCCCCTGACTCTCCACTGGCCTTACGGCTGTAACGCCCGCAGGCTGCCGATCTCTTCCCAACCGAAATGCGCCGCTTCGGCCAGCACGTTGCACACTTCGCCGCCGGCGGCGACCACGGCCGCGTCAAGCGCGGCGCCGTGCAGCAGATGGCTCACCAGCAGTGCGGCGAACAGATCGCCGGTGCCTTTGACCGCCGATTTGACCTTCGGATGGGTAAAGCACCGCGTTTCCTGCCGGGTGACCAGCATCAATCCCACTTCGTCTTCGTGCTGCGCCACGCCCGGCGCGCTGGTGACCAGCACCCATTCGGTGGTGTCGTTCAACAGCGCCTGCGCGGCGTGCTGCGTCTGCTCTTGGCTGCTCAGTTGCCGGCCGCACAGCTGCTCCAGTTCGAAACCGTTCGGCGTCAGGCCGTTGGCCAGCCGCAGGAACGGTGAGCGATAGCAGTTGACGATGCGCTTATCCACGTAGATCCCTTCACCGTAATCGCCCATCACCGGATCGATATAGATCTTTATCTGCGGATTGAGGGCGCGCACCCGCTGCAGCCAGTTGGCCAGAATATGGCACTGCATCACGTCGCCCAGGTAGCCGACGATCACCGCCCGGGCGCGCTTCATCACGCCGCGGGCGATCAGATCGTCGAGAAAGCCGCCGAACCACTCGCCGGAGATGACGCCGCCGTGCGGCTTGCCGTAATAGGGCGGGCAGCCGAACAGCACGCTGGGCACCTGCAGCGCTTCCAGCCCTTTTTTCAGCAGGGCGCGGTAGGCGATGCCGTTGCCGACGCTGCCGTAGACCACCTGAGATTGAATGCTGATCACGTCGATGGACGGTGATCGCAAGGGTGAAGTCTGTTGCATGAGTTACATCCTTGGTTCGTTATTATCCAGCCAGCGGGCGAACACCTGCCGCGCGCGCTGTTCCAGCTGTACGCCGTGGCGCGCCGCCTGTTCGCGCAGGCTCTGGGGCGCGATGCCGGCCAGTTCCAGTTCGCAGGCATGGCCAATCAGCCAGCGTTCGATATCGCGATGATCCGCCTCCAGATGGAACTGCAGGCCGAGCGCAAACCCCTGATAGTCGAAGGCCTGATGCGGGCAAACCGCCGTGCCGGCCAGGCAGCGGGCGCCCTCCGGGATCGTGAACATATCACCGTGCCAATGCAGCACCGGCGTATCGGCCAGCGGCGCCAGCACCGAGTCGTCTTGCGCCGTGAGCGTGGTCAGCGGGGCGAAACCGATCTCTTTGACGCCGAGCGATATCACGTCGGCGCCCAGCGCCTGGGCGATCACCTGCGCGCCGAGACACACCCCAAGGGTCGGCCGCCGCTGCGCCAGCCGCTGTTTGACCAGCGCCAATTCATGGTCGAGAAAATCATAGCGCTGCGCGCCGGAAAAGTGTTGGGCGGCGCTGATCGGCCCGCCGAGCACCACCAACAGATCGGTCTCTTCATTATTGATAGCACGAATATCATCACGGCCGGCATCGTAATAGTCGATCTGATAGCCGCGCAGCGAGAGCAGGGAACCGAGGATGCCCAGGTTTTCAAAATTGACGTGTCGAATGGCGACGGCTTTCTTCATTGTTTAACCTCGTGAGCGTGGGTGAACGGCGTCAGCGCCAGCGACTCGCCCAGCACCGCGATGCCTTGCGCGCCGCTCTGGTAGACGATGCGGCGTTCGCTGACCTGGCTGAGCTGCACCTGATAACCCTGCGCGGCCGGGAACAGCGCGCAAGCCTGCTCCAGCTGATCGGCCGCCCAGGGCGTGAACATCTGCAGGCGGGCAAAGGCTTTTCCTGCATACTGAATGTCGAGCACGTAATGTTTATCCATGGAACCCCTTACTTTTGGCCGCGGAAGCTGTTAATCTATTTTGAACTAGTACAAAAGGATTTATGTATGACTTCATTGTATGCAAAAGGCGGCGGCGCTGTCCAGATTGCCGAGCAGATCGCCGCACGCATCAAAGACGGCGCGCTGCGGCCGGGCGAACTGTTGCCGCCGGTACGCCAGCTGGCGGCGGAGCTGGAGGTCAATCCGAATACCGTCGCCAGCGCATACGCCCGATTGCGCGATGCCGGTCTGGTGGCGACGCGCGGGCGGGCGGGAACGGTGGTGCTGGAGCCGCCGCTGGCGGCGGTGAGTGCGGCCTATGCGCCGCGCCAGGTGCCGGCGGGGATGTGCGATCTGGCCAGCGGCAACCTCGATGCCGCATTGTTGCCGGCGTTGGCGCTGGGCGCGGCGGAGGCGTTCCCGCAGCAAAACGGCTATGACATCAGCGGCGATCTGCCGGTATTGACCGGCCTGGGGCGCGAGTGGCTCGGCCGCCAGGGCGTCACGCAGGGGGAACCGGCGGTGTTCTCCGGCGCGCTGGACGCGATGGAAAAGGCGCTGCGCTGCCATATGCAGCCGGGCGCGGCGGTGTGGGTGGAAGATCCCTGCTGGCCGCCGCTATTGACGCTGCTGCGCCACCTGCGTCTGCGGCCGCTGCCGCTGGCGATGGATGAACAGGGGTGTCGGTTGCCGGAAAGCGGAGCGGCGGGCGCGGTGATCCTGACGCCGCGCGCCCACAATCCGACCGGCGCCACGCTCTCTGCGCAACGCGCGCAGCAGTGGCGGCGTTTTCTCAGCGCGAATCCGCAGTGTCTGGCGATCGTCGACGACTTCTGGGGGCCGCTGTCACAGCTGCCGCTGCATCTGCCGTTCGACGGCGATCGCGGGCTGTACGTGCTGTCGCTGAGCAAGTTTCTCAGCCCGGATCTGCGCATCGCGCTGGCCTGCGGCAACCCGACGTTGCTGCAGGCAATGCGCGCCGATCAGTACATCAGCGAGCGCTGGGTCAGCCATATCTTGCAGCAGATCGCCGCCAGGCTGTGGGGGCAGGCCTTGCAGGAAGGGCAGCTGCAGCGGGCGCAGCAGGCGTATCAGGCCAGAAGGGATGAACTGGTGCAACGGCTCAACGCGCTGAATCACACGGCGCTGGCGGTAGGTGAAGGGCTGCACCTGTGGTTGCCGGTGCGGTCGGAAACCGCCGCCGCGCAGCTGATGGCGCAGCGGGGGTGGCTGGTGCAGGGCGGCGAGCCTTTTCGTCTGAAGAGCGATCCTGCGATCCGCGTCAGCCTGGCCAACGTGGCGCCGGCGCAACTGGCGGCTCTGGCGCAGGATCTGGCCGACGCCATGCGGGCCAGCGCGGCGATCAACTAGGCTGGCGTCAGGCTCTCCTCCGCCAGCAGCTGCAGTGAGGTGAGCCGGGCGCTCGGTTCGGCGATCGGCGTGTCGATGATGAACTCGTCCACGCCGTACCGCTGCTGCAGCTGCGCCAGTTGCTGATGCACCTGCGGCGCGGTGCCGAGCAGGATATGGCTTTCCCGCGGCTCGATGCGGTAGTCGGTGGCGCCGGCCTGCTGCACGAAACTCTCGGCCTGCGCCAGGCTGCCGACGGTCACGCTCTGCTCACCGGCGACGTGGACGCGGTATTGCTGTATATCCGCCGCCAGCGCTGCGGCCTGTTCCGCGCTTGGCGCCGCGATCGCCGCTACCGCCAGCAGCGCCTTGCGGCCGCCGCTGTGTGCGGCGTAGTGCGCCAGCGCTGCGCTGATATCTTGCGGATTGCCGTTCAGATGCGCGGCGAACACGAAAATCCAGCCGGATTCGGCCGCCAGCGCCGCACTCTCTTTACTGGCGCCGAGCAGGAAGCGCTGAGCGCCGTGCGGCGGCAGCGGCGTGGCGCTCAGGCCGGGCTCGGCGTCGTCGTTCAGATAGGCGGTCAGCTGCGACAGCTGCTGTGGAAAGGCCGGCTTGTGTTGCCGGTCATGGGCGGCCTGCAGCGCCTGGGTGGCGAGCGGCAGCCCGCCGGGCGCTTTGCCCACCCCGAGATCGACGCGCCCCGGCGCCAACGCCGCCAGCAGGTTAAAGTTTTCGGCCACCTTGTAGGCGCTGTAGTGTTGCAGCATCACGCCGCCGGAGCCGATGCGAATGCGCGACGTCTGGCCGAGCAGGTAGCCGATCAGCACTTCCGGCGACGGGCAGGCGAGCTGCGGCGTGTTGTGGTGCTCCGCCAGCCAGAAACGCCGATAGCCCCAGCGTTCCGCCTGTTGCGCCAGATGCAGCGTGCGCGCCAGCGCCTGGGCGGCGCTTTCCCCGTCGGCGATCGGACTCTTTTCCAATATGCTCAAGGCATAAGCCATTTTCCCGCTCCTTTCCTCATCAGATATGCCTGACAAATACCATGCGGGCGGCGCGCGCCTTAATACTGATTGGCGATAGGATATTCCATTGATCCAAAACGAATTTGGATATGCGCAGATCGGTAAAGCGCCGCGATATTATCCTTCGAGCCAGGCCTTCAGACGAATGGCGTCACGGTAGTGGCCGTAGCGCGACTGCGCGCCGAGCAGGATCATCACCACCGGCTGCCCTTTGATGGTGGTGCGCATCACCAGGCAGTGGCCGGCCTCGTCGGTAAAGCCGGTTTTCTGCAGCTGGATCTTCCAGGCTGGGTTGTTGATCAGGCCGTTGGAACTGCGGTAGACCAACTGGCCTCGGCCAGGACGCACGATCTGCTGCTTGTCGGTGCTGAAGCGGCGAATCGATTGATAGCGATAGGCGTGATTGACCATCTTCAGCAGATCGTTGGCGGTCGCCACATTGCGCGGCGTCAGCCCGGTCGGATCGTAGAAGCGGGCGCGTTTCATACCGATGGCGCGCGCTTTCTGATTCATTTTCGCCACGAAGGCCTTGCGTCCGCCGGGATAGCTGCGGCTCAGCGCCGCAGCGGCACGGTTCTCCGAAGACATCAGGGCGATGTGCAGCATGTCGCGGCGGCTGAGCACCGAGCCGATGGTCAGGCGCGAGTGGGTTTTCTTCAGCAGATCGCGATCGGCGGCGGTGACTTTCAGCCTGCTGCCCATCGGGCGTTTGCTGTCCAGGGCGACCATGGCGGTCATCAGCTTGGTGAGCGAGGCGATCGGCAGCACGCGGTTCGGCTGCTTCTGATAGAGCGTCTTTCCGGTGCGTTGATTGACGACCAGCACCGATTTGGCGTTCAGCACCAGCGGCGGCGCAGCGGCATGCACGGGCGCCAAAACGAACAGCAGGCTGAACAGGAGGGCGGCGCCGAAGCGCCGGGCGGGCAGACGGAGAAAAGCGTGAGATAAAAGCATAACGGCGGCAATAGTGACCCTAAGTGATTAAAAAATATCAAAAGAGTCTGCCCGGCAAATGTGAAGAAAATAGGGCGATAATCGCTCAAACTGTTACAACAATCCCTTTTGTTGCAGCGTGAAGCGGGTGGCCTCGTTCAAATCGTAGTCCGCGAGACGCTCGCGCGGCACCCAGGCGTAGTCGTCGAACTCGTCGTTGATCGTCACGTCGCGGTTGGCGGCATGGCAGTCGAAAATCAGGTAAATCATATAGATTTGCTCCCGGCTGCCGTCGGCATAGGTTTTGATGCGCACGTCGTCGCGGAAGGTCCAGGGCGTGATGCCGTCGAGGATCAGCGCGGCGCCCAGCTCTTCGCGCACTTCGCGCCGCAGTGCCTGTTCTATCTGTTCACCCGGCTCGACGCCGCCGCCGGACAGTGCCCATTGGCCGGGGAACACGCCCTTGTGCGCCGCCATTTTGCACAGCAGGAAGGCGTTATCGTTTTCAATCAGCGGGCAGACAATGATGCGCTGGCGCATGGAAGACTCCTGTCAAAATGGAAAGCAACCACTTTAACATGGGGTTTAGCCCCTTAGCGTGAGAGAAATCAAAGCGTTGTATTAGCGCAGAGAAGCGGTAGCCGCCTCTCTGCGCTAAGGTCAGTAGATTTCCGGCACCACCATGTTGTCCGGCACCGGGCTACGGTGGTATTCCGGGCTGCGTTTGCGCTGCGGCAGCGTGATGACGTTGCCTTCGGCTTCCTCATAAGGCACCTGCTGCAACAGGTGGGTGATGCAGTTCAGGCGGGCCTTTTTCTTGTCGACGCCCTGAACCACCCACCAGGGCGCTTCGGCAATGTTAGTGCGCGCTAACATGATTTCTTTGGCCTCGGTGTAGTCCTCCCAGCGGCGGCGGCTTTCCAGATCCATTGGGCTGAGCTTCCACTGCTTGAGCGGATCGTGAATGCGGCTGAGGAAACGCAGCTCCTGCTCCTCATCGGTGATTGAAAACCAGTATTTGACGATTTGGATGCCGCTGCGCGTCAGCATTTTTTCGAATTCCGGCACGCTGCGGAAAAACTCCTCATACTCTTCGTCGTTGCAAAAGCCCATCACGCGCTCCACGCCGGCGCGGTTATACCAGCTGCGGTCGAACAGCACCATTTCACCGGCGGCCGGCAGATGCGCGATATAACGCTGAAAATACCACTGGGTGCGTTCGCGATCGTTCGGCGCCGGCAGCGCCGCCACGCGGCAGGTGCGCGGGTTGAGGCGCTGGGTGATGCGCTTGATCACGCCGCCCTTGCCGGCGGCGTCGCGGCCTTCGAAGATGATCACCAGCCGGTGGCCGGTGCGCATCACCCAATCCTGCAGCTTCACCAGCTCGCCCTGCAGGCGCAGCAACTCGCGGAAGTATTGCTTGCGCCAGGCTTTCTTCGCGTCGCTGTCGACTTCTGCCGCGTCGAAGCGCAGGTCGTCCAGCTCCATTTCCAGCTCTTCGTCGTAGCTGTCGTAAAACTCTTGCAGCAGGCGCTGATTGAAACCGTCATCGCGGTTGACTTCATGCATGGTCATCAGATTTTCTCCGTATCGGCCCGGTGTTAGAAATGGTTGAAGATCCAGTACAGCACCGCCGACAGCAGCACCGAGGCCGGCAGGGTTAGCACCCAGGCCATCAGCAGATTGCGCAGGGTGGCCATCTGCAGCCCGGAGCGGTTGGCGGCCATGGTGCCGGCGATGCCGGACGACAGGACGTGCGTGGTCGAAACCGGCAAGCCGAAGGCGTCGGCCGCGCCGATGGTGGTCATCGCCACCAGTTCGGCGCTGGCGCCCTGGGCGTAGGTCAGGTGCGATTTACCGATCTTTTCGCCCACCGTCACCACGATGCGGCGCCAGCCGACCATGGTGCCGAGCCCCAGCGCAATCGCCACCACCACCTTCACCCAGAAGGGAATGAAGCGGGTGGCGTTGTCGAGTTCGCCCTTCAGCGCGTCGAGGTTGCGCTGCGCGTCGGGATTGATCTGCAGCTGATGTTCTGCCTTCAGGTGCTTGATGGTCTCGGACGCCAGATACATGTCGTTGCGGGTGTTCGACACCGCCTGCGCCGGGATCTTGTCGACCGAGCCGTACTGACGGATTTGATCGCCGATCGCACCGGCCAGCTGCGCCAACGCCGGCACCACCTCCGGCGTTAGCTCGCTGGTGCGCACATAGCCGGTCAGCACCTCGCGCGGCGGCGTTTGGCCGCCGGCCGGGAACTGGCGCAGCAGCTGGTTTTGGGTCACCTCCGCCAGCGCCGCCACCCGGGGAATCTGCTCCGGCGGCATCGAACGGTTCAGGGCGTAGGCGATCGGCATGGTGCCCACCAGGATCAGCATGATAAGGCCCATGCCTTTCTGGCCGTCGTTGGAACCGTGCGCGAAGGAAACGCCGGTGCAGGTGAGGATAAGCAGCCCGCGGATCCACAGCGGCGGCGGGGTATTGCCCTTAGGGGCGCTGTACAGCTGGCGGTTCTTGACGAACAGCTTCAGCGCCAGCAGCAGCAGGCCGGCGAACACGAAGCCGATCACCGGCGACAGCAGCAGCGCGTAGCCCACCTTGATCGCCTGGCCCCAGTCCACGCCGCTGGTGCCGGTACGGCCGTGGATCAGGGCGTTGGCTACGCCGACGCCGATAATCGAGCCGATCAGCGTATGCGACGACGAGGCGGGCAGCCCGAGCCACCAGGTGCCGAGGTTCCAGATGATGGCGGAGAACAGCAGGGCGTACACCATGGCGAAACCGTTGCCGGTGCCGGCCTGCAGGATCAGCTCGACCGGCAGCAGCGAAATGATGCCGAAGGCCACCACGCCGCTGGAGAGCAACACGCCGAGAAAGTTGAAGAAACCGGACCACACCACGGCGACCATCGGCGAAAGCGAGTGGGTGTAAATCACCGTTGCGACCGCATTGGCGGTATCGTGGAAGCCGTTGACGAATTCAAAGCCCAGCGCAATCAATAGCGCCAGCCCCAATAATAAAAACGGAACGTAACTGGTATAGACGGCGCCGGCGTCGCTGACGTCGTTAAATAAGTTCACCCCGGCGAACGCGATCCCCAGAATTAATAAGAACACAAAAAAAAGAACAGTGAGTCGACTGTTCTTTTGATGCAGTTTGGGCAGGCTGGAGGCGGCCGGCATGTCCGGTTGAACGGCGCTGTTATCGCTCATAATGACCTTCCTGAGAGGATTGGATGCGGTAGCTGTCGCCTGAAAAGTATTCTGAATGAATGTGGCTTTTTTATGACGAAAATATTAATCATCGGGAACGGTGAAAATCATTAACGCCGATAAATAAAGATTGTTATAACAGCGGGGACGGTCTTGGGTTAACGGCAACAGGCAGGATAGGGCGTTATGGTGCAACGGTTAGCGGAAAAGATGCACAAGCTGGATTTTGATGATGAAGTGACCGGGCTGATCTACGGCCATGTGTTTCGTTCCGGTGAGCCGCCGAGGCGCCTGAACTCGCAGCAGGTCTGCCAGGCCTATCAGACGTTGCCGCCCGGCGACGGTTTTATCTGGCTGCACCTCAATCTCAACCACGCGGCGGCGGAGAAGTGGTTGAAAAATCATTTCGCCATTTCCGATTTTTTCTTCCACGAGATTCGCCACGGTTCCCACACCACGCGCATTGAGCGCCAGGGCGACGATCTGTTCGCGGTGCTCAACGATGTGATCTTCCACCCTGAGGAGAGCAACCCGGAAACGGCGACGCTGTGGCTCTATTGCTGCCGCGGGCTGGTGGTGACCGTGCGCCATAAACCGGTGCGGCTGATTGAACGGCTGCTCGGCCGCCTGACGGCGCTGCAGCTGGCCTCGTCCACCGAACTGCTGGCGCACCTGCTGGAAGAGCAGGAGGACGTGCTGGAGCAGGTGGTGCGGCAGGCCAACCAGTATGTCGATACCATCGAGGATCGCCTGCTGACGCGCCGCGTCAAACGCAATCGCACCGAGCTGGGGCGCATGCGCCGCATGCTGCTGCGCTTTCAGCGCCTGTTGGCGCCCGAACCGGCCGCCCTGTTTCGCCTGTTGAACCGGCCGCCGACCTGGCTGAGCCGTGAGGTGGTGCAGGATCTGCGGCAGTTTACCGAAGAGTTCACCGTGGTGTTGAACGATCTCGCCAGCCTGACCGAACGCATCCGGCTGCTGCAGGAGGAGCTGGGCGCCAAGCTGATGGAGCAGAACAACCGCACGCTCTACACGCTGACGGTAATCACCGTGCTGGCGCTGCCGATCAATATCGTCGCCGGTTTCTTCGGCATGAACGTGGGGGGGATCCCGCTGGCCAGCAATCACCACGGTTTTATCCTGCTGGTGTTGCTGGTCGGCAGTTTTACGCTGATCGCCGGTTATCTGGCGTTCAGGCGCAGGGACGAGGCGTAATTACAGGCGGGCGCGGTACTCTTCTTCCAGCCGGGCATGGGTGCTCCAGAACGGCTGCGGTGCCCGATCGTGCAGGCGATCCAGCAGGATATCCAGATGGGTGTGCCAGCCGCCGGCGACGCTGAGCATCTCGTCGCGGTTGGCCAAGCGCCGGTGGGTGACCGTCAGCAGCACGGCGCTTCCCTGTTCCGTCAGTTCGAAGGTCACCTCGGAAGGGCGGCCCTGATCCTGTTCGGCCCAGGTAAAGCTCAGCAGGCGCGGCGGGAACAGGCAGGTGATGTGGCCGCGGTTGCTGACGCAGCCGCCGTGCTGTTTATACTTGGCCGGCGGTGATTCGTGCTCGCCCGCCAGATCGGAGTTGCGAAATTCCAGCTCCAGCGGCGCGCCGTTCTCCAACGTCATGGCGCCGGCCGCCAGCCAGGTGGCGCGCTTGTCGGATTCGGTCAGGTAAGCCCACACCCGCTCGATGGGGCCGGGCAGCAGCCGCTGGATGCGCAGCGTACCGGGTTCGATAATCATGCCGTAATCATTCATGGTTCACTCCTTGGGAGGAAGCTGTTCGGGCTGCAGCAGCGCCTGTTCGAGCGCATCCAGCCGTTCAGTCCAGAAATGTTCATAGGTTTGCAGCCAGTGCATGGCCTGCGCCATAGGCTCGGGTTCGAGCCGGCAGATATGGTTTCTTCCTTGCACGGTGCGTTGCACCAGGCCCGCATGTTCCAGTGCTTTCACGTGCTTGGAGGCGCCGGCGAACGACATCTGCAGCGGCGCGGCCAGTTCGCCGATGCTGCGCTCACCGCCGGCCAGCGCACGTAACATCGAGCGGCGGGTCGGGTCGGCCAGCGCATGAAAAATGGCGTCCAGCTGTGAGGAAGATAATTCAACCATATGGTTGAATATAGAACAGGCGGGCTAATATTCAACCGTTTTGTTGAATATTTTTTGCCCCGGCGAAAAACCGGGGCGGGGATCAGGCGCCGGCGTGCGCCAGCAGGGCGTTCAGCAACACGTCGGCGCCGGCGGTTGCCCAGGCGGGGGTGATGTCTTCCCGCTCGTTGTGGCTGATGCCGTCCACGCAGGGAATGAAAATCATGGCGGTTGGGGCGACGCGGTTAAGGTAACAGGCATCGTGGCCGGCGCCGGAAATCATGTCGCGATGGCGGTAGCCCAACGCTTGCGCGGCATGACGTACGCTGTCGATGCAGCCCCGATCAAAAGCGATCGGGGGATACTGGAAAATGCGCTCGGCGCGAGCGGTCAGGCCGCCGCCGTTGACGTGGTTTACCGCCGCCAGCAGGCGCTGCTCCATCTGTTCCAGAATTGACTCCTGCGGATGGCGGAATTCGACGCTGAAAAAGACCCGGCCCGGCACCACGTTGCGTGAATTGGGGGTAATTTGCGCCATGCCCACCGTGGCGCGCGCGTCGGGCGCGAAATCCCAGCCGATGCGGTTGACCGCCGTCACCAGTTCGGTGAAGCCCAGCAGGGCGTCGCGGCGACGATCCATCGGCGTGGTGCCGGCGTGGGCGCTGAAGCCGACGACCTCCAGTTCGTACCAGCGCTGCCCCTGTGCGGCGGTTACCACGCCGATGTAGTGGTGCTCCGCTTCCAGAATTGGCCCCTGTTCGATGTGCAGCTCGAAGGCGGCATGGATCGGCGTGCCGCCCACCGGGTGTTCGCCGGCGTAGCCGATGCGTTCCAGCGCGTCGCCGAGGCTGACGCCGTGCTCGTCGCGGCGCGTCAGACCGTATTCCAGCTCGAAGACCCCGGCGAACACGCCGGAGGCGATCATCGCCGGCGCGAAGCGAGCGCCTTCTTCGTTGGTCCAGTTGATCACTTCAATTGCGCGTTCGGTGACGATCTGCCGATCGTTAAGGCTGCGAATCACCTCCAACCCGGCCAGCACGCCGTAGATGCCATCGAAACGGCCACCGCGGGGCTGCGAGTCGCCGTGAGAACCGGTGACCACCGGCGCCAGCTCGGGCCGCGCGCCTTCACGGCGCAGGAACATGTTGCCCATTCGATCGACGCGCACGCTGCAACCGGCCTCCAGCGCCCACAGGCGCAGCTGGTCGCGCGCCTGGCGATCCTCTTCGCTGAGCGCCAGGCGGGTGACGCCGTTGTCGGCGATGGCGCCGAACTGCGCCATCGCGTGCAGGCTTTGCCACAGGCGCTCGCCGTTGACCCGATACGTCATTGCTCTTCTCCCGGCGTTTTGGCGGTGTAGCGGAAATCGCAGCAGGGGGCGCCGGACATGATGGTTTGGCTGCGCTGCAGCTCGACCTCCGGCGCATAGCCGACGATAAACTGGCTGTCGCGCGCGCAGGAGAGCAGGTGGCCGATTTCCCCCAGCCCCATCTCGTGGTACATCTCGGCGTAGCGGCAGCGGGTGACGTTATAGTCGAAGTGTTGTTCGTCCTGGTTGATCACCTCAACGCGCAGCGCGTCGTCTTTTTCCCACAGATACTGCAAGGCGGCGAAGCTGCGCAGATCCGCGCCGTTCGGCTCCTGCGCGGCGAACCGTTTGCCCGCCTCGATGGCGGCATTCTCGATGGCTTCGCCGATCACCGCCTGAGCGCGCGCCTTGCCGATTTCACGCACCAGGATCTGGTAGATCGGTTTGATGATCTCCGCTTCGATCTTTCTGCGGGCCAAAATGCCCAACTCGTTGTTTGCACAGCTCATCGCCTTGCTCCTCTTGATTTATTGTGGTTTGGCGCCGCCCAACACGGTTTGCGGCTGCCATTTGCCGTCCACTACCCGGTACAGGGTGAAGCTCGGCTGTTGCAGGTTGCCCTGCGCATCGAAGGCGATGGCGCCGGTCACGCCCTGATAATGGATGGCGCGCAGTTTCGGCAGGTAATCGGCCGGATTGGCCGAGCCGGCCTGTTCGATGGCGGCGATCAGCACCCGGGTGGCGTCGTAGGCGAAGGGTGCATGCAGTTCGATGTGGGTGTGGTAACGGTCGCGGTAGGCTTGTTCAAACGCCTTGCCGCCCGGCATCTGTTCCAGCGGCAGCCCCGGCTCCAGCGCGACGACGCCTTCGCCTTCACGCTGCGCCAGCGTCAGGAAGGTCTGGCTGACAAAGCCGCCTGCGCCCATCAATTGCGCGTTCATGCCCAGCTGTTTCAGTTTGCGCGCCAGCGGTGCCGCCTGGGAGTCCACGCCGCCGAAGAAGATCAGATCGGCGTTTTTGCTGCGCACGGTGGTCAGCACGGCGCTGAAATCGACGGTCTTGTCATCGACGTATTCGCGGGTGACCGGCTGCACGCCCTGGGCCTGCAGCGATTTGATGAACTCGTCCGCCAGGCCCTGGCCGAAGGCGGTGCGATCGTCGATCACCGCGATGCGCTGGGCTTTCAGCGTTTTCACGGCATACTGCCCGGCATAGTTGCCGCCGTCGTCGTCATGGCCCATCACGCGGAAGCTGGTGTCAAAGCCTTGTTGCGTGTAGCCGTGGCCGGTGGCGACCGGCGCCACCTGGGCGATGCCGGCATCGTGATAGATGCGCGCCGCCGGGATGCTGGTGCCGGTGTTCCAGTGGCCGACCACGCCGGCGACGCCTTCGTCGACCAAACGCTGCGCGACGGCCACGGCGGTGCGCGGATCGGACTGATCGTCCTCGGACAGCAATTTGAAGGTGACAGGTTTGCCGTTCAGCGTCGGCTTTTGCGCGTTGGCGTCGGCGATCGCCAGCCGCGCGCCGTTTTCGAGATCTTTGCCGATGCGCGCGGAAGGGCCGGTCAGCGGCCCGGCCAGGCCGATCAGCACGGTGTCGTCCGCCAGCGCCGGGAGGCTCAGGATCATCGTCATGGCGGCCAGCGCCAACGGCTTGATGCGAAAGTTCTGCTGCATGTCATACTCCTGGTGCGGTTAAAGGTAACAACGGTTATTCACCCAAATAGATCTGTTTGATTTTTTCATCGTCCAGCATGTCGGCGGAGCGGCCGGTGTGGCTCAGGCTGCCGCTGTCCAGCACATAGGCGCGATCGGTGGATTCCAGCGCCAGGCGGGCGTTTTGCTCGACCAGCAATAGCGTGACGCCGTCACGTGCCAGCTGTTTGATGACCGAAAAAATGGCTTCCACCACAATCGGCGCCAGCCCCATCGACGGCTCGTCCAATATCAACAGGCGCGGGCGGCTGAGCAGCGCACGGCCCATCGCCACCATCTGCTGCTCGCCGCCCGAAAGCAGCCCGGCCGGTTGGTTCAGGCGCTCGTTCAGGCGCGGGAAGGTGGCGCATACTCGTTCGAAATCGTGCCGTACCGCCGGTTTGTCACGCCGCGCATAGGCGCCCAGCTGCAGGTTTTCTCGCACCGTCAGGCGGGTGAAAATGCCGCGACCTTCCGGCACCATCACCAGCCCCTGTTGCAGCAAGCGGTGCGGCGCCATGCCGCGAATCGAACGGCCGTCGAACAGGATGTCGCCCTCGAACGGCTGCAGCCCGGTCAGCGCCCGCAGGCTGGAGGTCTTGCCCGCGCCGTTGGCGCCGATCAGCGTGACCTGTTCGCCGGCGTTGACCGTAAAATCGATGCCTTTGACCGCATGAATGCCGCCGTAGGACACTTTGAGTCGTTTAACGCTCAGCAGGGCTTCAGACATGCGCGCCACCTCCCAGATAGGCCTGAATGACCGCCGGTTCACGCCGAACCTGCGCCGGTTCGCCTTCGGCGATCGCTTTGCCGTAGTCCAGCACCGTAAGGCGATCGCACAGGCCCATCACCAGCTTGACGTCGTGTTCGATCAACAGCAGCGTTTTGCCGCTGTCGCGAATGCGCAGCAGCAGCTCGCGCAGCGCCACTTTTTCTCCGGCGTTCATGCCGGCCGCCGGTTCGTCCAGCGCCAGCAGCCGGGGTTCGGTCGCCAGCGCGCGGGCGATCTCCAGGCGGCGCTGATGACCATAGGCGAGATCGCCGGCGCGGTAATGGGCGAATTGGCCGATGCCGACGTACTCCAGCAGCGCATGGGACTTATCGCGCACCGCCTGTTCCTCCTCCCTGGCGCGGCGGTGGCGGGCGATCGCCGCCCACAGGCCGTTGCGGGTGCGCACGTGGCAGCCGACCATCACGTTTTCCAGCACGCTCATTTCGTTGAACAGCCGCAGGTTCTGGAAGGTGCGGGCGATGCCGGCCTGCGCCACTTTATCGATCGCCTGGGGCCTATAGCGCTGGCCCGACAGGCGGAATTCGCCCGCGTCGGCGCGATACAGACCGGTGATCAGATTGAAGCAGGTGGTCTTACCGGCGCCGTTCGGCCCGATCAGGCCGTAGATTTCCCCCTGGCGGATGCTCATGCTGACGTCATCCACCGCCGTCAGGCCGCCGAAGCGTTTGCTGACGTGATTTAAAGTGAGCAAAGGCGTCATGCGGCGTTCCCCCTTATATGGCGTGCCGGCCACAGGCCCGCCGGGCGATACAGCATCACCAGGATCAGCGCCAGGCCGTAAAACAGTTGGCGAATGATTTCCGGGTCGATCAGCACCTGGCCGAACAGCGCCTGCTGTAGCGGCCCCATGCTGCTGCGCAGCAGCTCCGGCAGGGCGGCCAGCAGCAGCGCGCCCAGGATCACCCCGGGGATGTGCCCCATGCCGCCGAGCACCACCATCGCCAGGACGGCGATCGATTCCTGCAGGGTGAACGATTCCGGCGACACGAAGCCCTGAAACGCGGCGAACAGCGCGCCGGCCACGCCGCCGAAGGTGGCGCCGATGGCAAAGGCCAATAGCTTGAAGTTGCGGGTGTTGATGCCCATCGCCCGCGCGGCGTCCTCGTCTTCGCGGATCGCCGTCCATGCGCGGCCGATGCGCGAATTTTGCAACCGCAGGCTGATAAACAGGATCGCCAGCAGCAGGGCGGCGAACAGGTAGTAATAGAGGTACAGACCGGAGAAACGCACGCCGAACCACTCATGCATGCCGGAAAACTTCAGGCCGAACAGGCTGACCGGGTCGATGCCGGAAATGCCTTTGGGGCCGTTGGTGAGGTTGACCGGGCGATCGAGATTGCGCATCAAAATACGTACGATCTCGCCGAAACCGAGCGTGACGATCGCCAGATAGTCGCCGCGCAGCCGCAGCGTCGGCGCGCCAAGCAGAATGCCGCACACGGCCGCCAGCAGCGCCGCCAGCGGGATCAGCCACAGCATCGACAGATGAAGCCCGTCGGGGAACCACTGCAGCAGCAGCGGGAACTGCTGCGTCAGATGCGGTGACGACAGCAGCGCGGCCAGATAGGCGCCAACGGCGTAAAAAGCGATAAAGCCCATGTCCAGCAAGCCGGTCATGCCCACCACGATGTTCAGCCCGAGCGCCAGCATCAGGTACAGCAGGGCGAAGTCGACGACGCGCACCCAGTAGTTGCCGCCGGCGGCGCCCGCAACCCAGGGCGCCAGCAGCAGAGCGAGAATGAACAGCGTCAGCCCCAGTCTGGCGCGCCGAGGCGTGGCCAGGGGAAGCGTGGAAGTTAAAACGGTCATCGTGATGTCCTTATGCGCGCGTGGCGATGCGTTCGCCCAACAGCCCGGAGGGGCGGAAGACCAGTACGGCGATCAGCACCAGAAACGCGAAGACGTCCTGGTAGTTGCTGCCGAATACGCCGCCGGTCAGCTCGCCGAGATAGCCGGTGCCCAGCGATTCGAACAGCCCCAGCAGCAAACCGCCGAGCATCGCGCCGCGCAGGTTGCCGATGCCGCCGAGCACGGCGGCGGTAAAGGCTTTGATGCCGGGCAGAAAGCCCATCGAGAAACCGGCGTTGCCGTAGTTGCTGGCCATCATGATGCCGGCTACCGCCGCCAGCGCGCCGCCGAGCGCAAAGGTCAGAACGATGATGCGGTCAGGACTGATGCCCATCAGGCCGGCGACCTGCGGGTTTTCCGCCGTGGCGCGCATGGCGCGGCCGAAACGGCTGTGTTCGACCAGCAGCCAGAGGCCGGCCATGACCGCCACGGCCACCGCCAGCGTGACGATCGCGGTGCCGGTGATCACCGCCGGCGCATGTTCGGCGCTGCCTGCGGTCAGGGCGATGGGCGCCATCGGCAACAGCTGCGGAAACATCAGGGGATTGCGTGACCAGATCAGCATCGCCAGGGTTTGCAACAGCAGCGAGACGCCGATGCCGCTGATCAGCGGGGCCAGGCGTGGTGCATTGCGCAACCGGCGATAGGCCAGGCGCTCGATCGCCATCGAGGTGATGGCGCAGACGGCCATGGCGAACAGGGCCGCCAGCAGCAGCGTGGCGTAGGGCGGTAACGCGGGAAAATGATGCTGCAACACGCCGATCGCCGACAGCGCGCTGAGCGCCCCGACCATCAGCACGTCGCCATGCGCGAAGTTGATGATGCGCAGGATGCCGTACACCATGGTGTAGCCGAGCGCGATCAGCGCATAGATGCTGCCGAGCATCAAACCGTTGACGGTCTGCTGTACCAGCGTATCCATAAGGAGAGTCCGGAGATAATGAGTCAGGAGGCTCACAGTAGAGAATTTAAAAAAATTGTAAAATACGGAAAAATACTTTCTTATACAAAAAACGAGTGATTTTAATTTGTTGATTTTTATGTATATTAAATAAATCCTCTCTCCGTGATTTCCATAAAACAATAGATATATGAAAAAAACAGAACAGTATGATGAGCCGTTGCCGATGCTGCCGAACGATCCGCCGCTGCGCGCCGTGCGGGCGTTCGAAGCCATCGCGCGCCTGGGCAGCATCAGCGCGGCGGCGAAGGAGCTGATGATTTCGCCTTCGGCGGTCAGCCATCAGCTGAAAACGCTGGAGGCGTTTTTGCAGATGCCGCTGACAGAACGGCAGGGGCGTCATCTGGTGCTGCGCAGCGAGGGGCGGGAGTATTACCGTTCGATCCGCTCGGCGTTTAACGTGCTGCGCCAGGCGACCGAACACGTGCGCGAGCAGTCCGCATCGCGGCAGGTCACCATCAGCCTGATCCCGCTGTTCGGCATGGGCTGGTTTATTCCGCGACTGCGCGGCTTTCTGCGCGAAAATCCGGATATCGACATCAATGTGGTTTACGCCAACCACCGCAATTACCTGAGCGACGCCGCCGATCTGTCGATCCGCTTCGGGGTTGGGCAGTGGACCGGCTATCGCAGCGAAAAGCTGATGTCCGGCCAAATGGTGCCGGTGTGCAGCCGGGCGTTCAGTAAACTGCACGGTTTGCTCGATACGCCGGATCAGCTGGCGACGCTGCCGCTGCTGCACGACGAGGAGCGCAATACCTGGATGCAATGGTTTCAGCAGGCCGGCGTTAAACGCCCGCTGCGCAGCATCGGCCCGATGTTCGAAGACGGATTGTTGACGCTGGCGGCGGTGCAGGCGGGATTGGGATGCGCGCTGATGCGTGAGCCGTTAATCGCCCACTACCTTGAGAGCGGTGAGTTAATCAAAATGTTCGATCTGCCGATCGACGACGGCCGCGATTATTACCTGTGCGCTCGCCTGGATAGCGAATTGTCGCAGGAAGGCGAAAATTTGCGGCAGTGGCTGCGCCGTGAGGCGGCGGCTCAGAACGCCGGGGCATAATCTGCAACCAATGCGTCTTTCAGCACGTGACGGCTTTGCAGTAAAGTGCCGGTTCCTCTGTAGCGATAAGGTATGACGATGCTGTTCGATTTAAACCTGCAGGCGGCCGAACTGCCTGAGGCCTGGCTTTCTACCGTGCTGGGCCGCGTCGGTGCGGCCAATATCAAAGTGCTGCGCATGGATGAGCGCAGCATTGCGGATGAAGTGCATGATTACAGCGAAGGGCTGCTGGTGATCCGCGGGCAGCTGCGGCTGCAGGTGGCGGGGGAAACGATTGTGGTGCAGGCCGGCCAGCTGTATCAGGCCGCGGCCGGCGTAGCGCACCGCGTGTTGCCGGGCAGCGAAGGCACGCTGGTGATTTTCGATTTGCCGGAAGATTAAGCGTTGCCCAGGGCCGTCAGCGCCACCTTTACCGCCGCCAATAGCCGCGTTTCAGTGACGCCGTCACGCGCTTGAATCGACAGGCCGTGCAGGAAGACCGCGAAAAAGTCCCCCAGGCTGTCGGCGTCGGTGCCGGCCGGCTGTTCGCCGGCTTGCACCGCCTGCCGCAGCCGCTCGACGATCTGTTGCGTGCGCTGCAACCGATGTTCAGCCAGCCAGGTTTTGAGCCCATCGTTTTCCGCGCTGACGCTGGCGGCGGAGGAGACCACCATGCAGCCCTGCGGCAGATCCGGCCGGCTGTAGAGCCGCACGGCGTCTTCCAGCAGGCGTTTGATCGCCGGGCGAATGCCGCTTTCCTGCGCAAAGGCGCGATCGGCGAAGCCGCCTTCCTCGGTTTCATAACTGGCTATCGCCTCGCGGAACAGCTGCTCTTTGGAGCCGAACGCCTTGTAGATGCGCGCGGAAGCAATGCCCAATTCCGCCACCAGATCCGACATCGAAGTGCCTTCGTAACCCTGTCGCCAGAATAAGTTTCGCGCCTTCAAAAGCGCCTGTTCGCGGTCGAACTCGCGCGGTCTGCCTGCCATTCGCTGCTCCAATTTGCCTGTCATTCAGCGACATAGGATCGCTTAAATCGGCGGGGAATACCAATGTCTTTATAAATTTCGCTTGCGGTCATCGCGCTTTGCTCCTATTGTTTGTCAATCGACAACAAATAGGAGTTTACGATGAAAACCCTCAAAGGTCCAAGCCTGCATCTCGCGCAGTTCAGCGATGAGACAGCGCCGTTCAACAGCCTGCCCGCCATTGCCGAGTGGGCGGCGCAGACCGGCTTTAGCGCGCTGCAGATCCCGGCCTGGGATCGGCGTTTATTCGACGTGGCCACCGCTGCGGAAAGCCAAACCTACTGCGATGATTTGACCGGCATGTTGGCGGAACAGGGGTTGGTGGTCAGCGAATTGACCAGCCATATCTTCGGCCAGCTGATGGCGGTACACCCGGCTTACGATGCGCTGTTTGACAGCTTCGCGCCGCCGGCGCTGCAGGGCAATCCGCAGGCGCGCGGCGAGTGGGCGCGGCAGCAAATGCTGCTGGCGGTGAAGGCGTCGGCGCGGCTCGGGCTCAGCGAGCTGGGCACCTTTTCCGGTTCGCTGGCCTGGCCCTATCTGTTCCCGTTCCCACAGCGCCCGGAAGGGCTGATCGACACCGCGTTCGACGAGCTCGCCAGGCGCTGGCTGCCGGTGCTTAACGCCTGCGACGAGCAGGGGATCAACCTGTGTTACGAAATTCACCCGAGCGAGGATCTGCACGACGGCGTGACGTTCGAGAGGTTTCATGAGCGCGTCGGCCATCATCCGCGTTGCCGGGTGCTGTTCGATCCGAGCCATATGGTGCTGCAGCAGCTCAACTATCTGGAGTTTATCGATATCTATAAAGAGGTTATCGGCATGTTCCACGTCAAGGACGCCGAGTTCAATCCGACCGGGCGCCAGGGTATTTACGGCGGCTATCAATCCTGGATCGATCGCGCCGGCCGCTTCCGCTCGCTGGGCGACGGCCAGGTCGATTTCAACGGCATCTTTTCGCGTCTGACGCAGTACGGTTATTCGGGCTGGGCGGCGCTGGAGTGGGAATGTTGCCTGAAAAATCCGCAGGACGGCGCGCGCGAAGGCGCAGCTTTCATTCGCGATCGCATTATCCGCGTCACCGATAAAGTGTTCGACGACTTCGCCGGCGCACCGGTCAACCCACAGCAAATCAACGCGTTGCTCGGCATTCGCTGAGCCTAATCCTTCAGGGAGTCACCCCATGCAACACCTACAGAACGAGATCCCGTTGGCGGATCTCGCGGCGGAACACGTCTATCTCCAGGTCAACGGCCGGCGCCTTCACTGCGTGATGGCCGGTGAAGGGAGGCCGGTGCTGCTGATCCCCGGCTGGCCGCAAACCTGGTACACCTGGCGCCATGTGATGCAAGCGCTAGCGGCGGCCGGTTTTCAGGCGATCGCCGTCGATCCGCCGGGCATCGGCGATTCCGACAATCCCGCTGGCGGATACGACACCGGCAGCGTCGGTGCGGCGTTGCACGCGATGATGACGCTGCTGGGCCATGAACGTTACCAACTGGTTGGCCACGACATCGGCATGTGGATCGGTTACGCCATGGCGAGCGATTTTCCGCAGGCGGTGGAGCGTCTGGTGCTGACGGAGGCGGTGATCCCCGGCCTGGCGCCGCCGCCGCCGATTTTCGTCGCGCCGGAGGAGAACATCTTCCTGTGGCATTTCATGTTCAACCAGCTGGCGGATTTGCCGGAGACCCTGACCCAGGGGCGTGAGCGGGAGTATCTTGGCTATATCTTCAACCGCTGGTCCTATCGGCGCGATCGGGTGGCGGCGCAGGTATATATCGCCGCCTATTCGGCACCGGGCGGCCTGCGCGCCGGATTCGACTATTACCGGGCGATCCCGGAGACCGTGCGGCAGAATCGGCAGCGCGCCGCCACGCCCCTGACGATGCCTGTGTTGACGGTAGGGGCGGAGCACGCCACCGGCGACGCGCCGCTGACGACGCTGCGAGGCAATGCGCACGATCTGCGGGGCGAAACGATCGCCGGCTGCGGGCATTTCATTACCGAAGAGTGTCATGAGGAATTTATTGCACTGATTACGCCGTTCCTGGCAGGAGAGCCACATGCCGCTCGATGATCGCATTGCCGCCTTTTTGACGGCATCGGCCGATGCACCGCCCCCCGCGTCGCTGGAGGAAATGCGCGCGGCCGCGGAAACCGGTTTACGCCAGCTGCAGGGCGAGGCGGAACCGAGCGGCGGCGTCAGGGACTTTACGGTGGTCGCCGCCGATGGGTATCGGATCGCGCTGCGCGCCTATCTCCCGGCGGGGGAAAACCGCGCCGCCGCGCAGCCGGCAATGCTGTTCGCCCACGGCGGCGGCTGGTGCCTCGGTTCGCTGGCGCTGTACGATCGGCCCTGTCAGGCGCTGGCCAACGCCACCGGCCGGGTGATCCTGTCGGTCGACTATCGTCTGGCGCCGGAATACCCGTTCCCGCAGCCGCTGGAAGATGTCTATCGGGCGCTCTGCTGGGTGGCGCAACAGGCGCCGCAGTTGGGGATCGACGCGAAGCGCCTGGCGGTGGGCGGCGACAGCGCCGGAGGCAATCTGGCGGCGGCGGTTACGCTGCTGGCGCGGGATCGCGGCGGCCCGCACATCGAGCGCCAGCTGCTGCTGTACCCGGCGCTCAGCCGCGAGATGACGACGAAGAGCTATTGCGAGTTTGCCGAGGGGTACTTTCTGACGCGCGATGCGATGGTATTTTGTTGGCAGCAGTATCTGGCCCAGCGGCGCGATCCCGGCGCCGAACCGCTGCACGCGGCTACGCTGCGCGGATTGCCGCCGGCCACCATCCTGAGCTGCGAATATGATCCGCTGCGGGATGAGGCCGAGCAGTATGCGCAGCGGCTGCGCGAGGCGGGCGTGCCGGTACGCTGCGAACGGTTGCCGGGCATGGTGCATGCCTGCATTCATATGCTGGGGCTGACTCCGGCGGCGCGGCGACTGTTCGAACTGGCTCGCGAGTAAAGAAAAACCCCGCACTGCGGGGCTTTTGGCTATTTATTCGGCGTTCGATTAACGGCCGGCGACGGTGACGAAGCGGGTTTCCAGGTAGGATTCGATCGCTTCGCTGCCGCCTTCGGTGCCGTGACCGGAGTCCTTCACGCCGCCAAACGGCGTTTCCGGCAGGCCGAAACCGATGTGGTTGATGCTCAGCATGCCGCTCTCCACGTCGCGCCCCAGCGCATTGACGGTGGCGATGTTGCGGCTGTAAGCGTAGGCGGCCAGGCCGTACGGCAGGCGGTTGGCTTCGGCGATCGCCTCGTCATAGGTGGCGAACGGGCGCAGCAGGGCAACCGGGCCAAACGGCTCTTCCGACATGGCGCGCGCGCTCAGCGGCACGTCGCGCAGTACCGTCGGCTCGAAGAAGTTGCCTTTGCCCGCCACGCGCTTGCCGCCGGTGCAGGCTTTTGCCCCGTGGGCGACGGCATCCTGCACCAGCGCCTCGATATTGTCGACGCTGCGGCCCAGCACCATCGGCCCCATGGTGATGCCGTCTTCCAGCCCGTTGCCGAGCTTGAGTTCACGCACGGCGGCGGTGAATTTCTCCACGAAGGCTTCATAAACGCCTTGCTGGATCAGGAAGCGGGTCGGGGCGATACAGACCTGGCCGGCGTTGCGGAACTTGGACTGCGCCAGCTCTTTGGCCGCCGCGTCGAGATCGGCGTCGTCGAAGATCAGCACCGGCGCATGGCCGCCAAGCTCCATGGTGGCCTTTTTCATATGCTGGCCGGCCAGTGCCGCCAGATGCTTGCCCACGCGGGTGGAGCCGGTGAAGGAGATCTTGCGAATGGTCGGATGCGGGATCAGGTATTCCGAGATTTCCGCCGGGGTGCCGTACACCAGCGCGATCACCCCGGCCGGGATGCCGGCGTCGGCGAAGGCTTTGATCAGCTCAGCCGGCGAGGCCGGCGTTTCTTCCGGGCCTTTGACGATGATGGAGCAGCCCGCGGCCAGCGCGGCGGACAGCTTGCGCACGATCTGGTTGATCGGGAAGTTCCACGGCGTGAAGGCGGCCACCGGGCCGACCGGCAGCTTGAGGGTTTGCTGCTGCACGTCGCGGGCGCGGGACGGAATGATCTGCCCGTAGGTGCGGGTGGCTTCGCCGGCGAACCAGTCGATAACGTCGGCGGCGTTGAGAATTTCGACTTTGGCCTGCGCCACCGGTTTGCCCTGTTCCTGCGTCATGACGGCGGCGATGGCGTTGGCGCGTTCGCGCAGCAGCGCCGCCGCTTTGCGCATCAGGTTGGCGCGCTGGTGCGCGGCGGTGTCGCGCCAGACGTTAAATCCGCGCTCGGTGGCGGCCAGCGCCAGATCGAGATCCTCTGTGGCGGCGTGCGCCACTTGACCGATTACCTCGTCGGTGGCGGGGTTGGTGACCGGCAGGGTTTTCCCGGCCAGTGCGTTGCGCCATTGTCCATCGATATACAGTTGAGTATCCGGATACATTGTTGCCTCTTGTTTGCGGAGTGTCAGGGGCCGATGAGCTTCGCGATGCGGCGCGCCTGAAAGGGACAGAGATCTAAACCCTACGCCGAATGGCGGCGATCGTCCAGGCGAGGGGCACGAAAGCGCCAGGGCGGCTACTCAACCGGCGATGTTTTGGCTATGCTGAGCAGATTGTCAGCACGGACGAGGAGGTCGAGTGCAAGGGGTACCGCAACAGTTTCCGTTCGAGAAGGATTGCGCGCAGTTCCGCCATTTGTCGCATCTGCCGGGCGTCGAACTCTATCAGGCGCACATTGAGCGCTATGCCTTCGAGCCGCATACCCACGACGCCTTCGCTATCGGCACCGTAGACACCGGGGCGGAGCGTTTCCGCTATCGCGGCGCGCAGCATCTGGCGGCGCCGGGCGCGCTGGTACTGATGAACCCCGACGAGCTGCATACCGGCGAAGCCGAAACGCCGGGCGGCTGGTGTTACCGCATGCTCTATCTGGCGCCCGAGGCGCTGGAGCAGCTGTCCGGCGATCGGAGCCAGTGGTTCACCGATGCGGTGCGCCACGATCCGCGGGCGGCGCAGCGCCTGTCCGCCATTCTCGCCACGCTGTGGCAAACCGACGATCCGCTTACGCTGGACGGCCTGCTGTTGGAGGCGGTCGAGCTGCTGTACCCGCATATCCGCACCGGGCAGCGGGAAAAAGCCGAGGCGGCGCACCGTTTCGAGGTGGTGAAAAGCTACCTGCACGATAACTTCGCCGAGGCGGTGACCCTCAATCAGTTGGCCGAGCTGGTGTCGCTCAGCCCGTACCATTTTCTGCGCAAGTTTAAGGGCGAATACCACGTTTCGCCGCAGCAAATGCTGATGGCGATCCGGCTGTCGCAGGCCAAACGCATGCTGGAGCGTGGCATGCCCGCCGCACAGGTGGCTGCGGCGGCGGGGCTGACCGATCAGGCGCACCTGACGCGCGCCTTCGCCAACCGTTACGGCGTCACGCCTGTACGTTTCCAGAAACAGGTGAAATTGGGTTAAAACAGCAACCTGCTACAATAATTCCTCCCCGCATTTTCGCTACTCTGCCGCTGTCTTGTCGGGCGGGTTGGCCGCGCCGGCCGTTTGTCGGAGTCGTTATGTTCATTGGCGTTGTGTTTGCCCTGGCCGCCGGGCTGATGTGGGGATTGATCTTCGTCGGCCCGCTGCTGGTGCCGGATTATCCCGCTGCGCTGCAGTCCACCGGGCGCTATCTGGCCTTTGGGCTGATCACCTTGCCGCTGGCCTGGCTCGATCGCCGCCGCCTGCGCAAGCTGCGGCGCCAGGATTGGCTGGAGGCGCTCAAGCTGACGGCCATCGGCAATCTGCTGTACTACCTGTGCCTGGCCAGCGCCATTCAGCGTACCGGCGCACCGGTGTCGACCATGATCATCGGCACCCTGCCGGTGGTGATCGCCATCTGCGCCAATCTGTTTTACGGCCGGCACGACGGGCGGCTGGCCTGGGGCAAGCTGGCGCCGGCGCTGCTGCTGATCGTCTGCGGGTTAGCGTGCGTGAACGTCGCCGAGCTGCGCGGCAATGCGCTGCCGGTCGACGGCTGGCGCTATCTCAGCGGCCTGGGGCTGGCCGTGTTGGCGGTGGCGTGCTGGACCTGGTTCCCGCTGCGCAACTCGCGCTGGCTGCGGGAAAACCCGACGCAGCGGCCGGCCACCTGGGCCACGGCGCAAGGGCTGGTGACGCTGCCGCTGGCGCTGCTGGGCTATCTGGCGGTCTGCGGCCAATTGGCGCTGAGCGAACCGGCGTTCGCCTTGCCGTTCGGCCCGCGCCCCGAGGTGTTTATCCCGCTGATGCTGGTCATCGGCGTGTTCTGCTCCTGGCTGGGGGCGCTGTGCTGGAACGAAGCCAGCCAGCGGCTGCCGACGGTGTTGGTGGGGCCGCTCATCGTGTTCGAAATTCTGGCGGGGTTGGCCTATACCTTTCTGCTGCGCCAGGCCTGGCCGCCGCTGCTGACGCTGGCCGGCATCGTCTGCCTGATCGCCGGCGTGGTGTACGCCATGCGCATCAAGCCGCAGCCGGTGGTGGTGGCGCTGGAAGACAAGCAGGGGTGACGCCCGCCGCGAAGGCGGGCGCGAGGGTTAACGCTTGCTGTGGTGAATGATCTCTTCGGCCACGTTGCGCGGCGCTTCAGCGTAGTGGCTGAATTCCATGGTGTAGGTGGCGCGGCCCTGCGACATCGAACGTAGGGTGGTCGAGTAACCGAACATCTCGGATAGCGGCACCTTGGCGCGAATTTCCTTGCCGCCGCCGCCCGGGATCTCTTCCATGCCCTGCACCAGACCGCGGCGTGAGGAGAGGTCGCCCATCACGTTGCCGGCGTAATCTTCCGGCGTTTCCACCTCCACCGACATGATCGGCTCAAGGATCACCGGATCCGCCAGGCGGCAGGCGTCTTTGAAGCCGAAGATCGCCGCCATGCGGAACGCCTGCTCCGACGAGTCGACGTCATGGTAAGAACCGAAGGTCAGGTGCACCTTGACGTCTACCACCTGATAACCGGCCAGTACGCCGTTGTTCAGCGCCTCGAGCACGCCTTTTTTCACCGCCGGGATAAACTCGCCCGGAATGACGCCGCCCTTGATCTCATCGAAGAACTCGAAGCCTTTGCCGGGTTCGTTCGGTTCGACGGTCAGCACCACGTGGCCGTATTGCCCTTTACCGCCGGACTGGCGCACAAACTTGCCTTCCACGTCGGCCACCCGTTTGCGGATGGTTTCGCGGTACGACACCTGCGGCTTGCCGGTGGTGGTCTCCACCCCGAATTCGCGGCGCATGCGATCGACGATAATCTCCAGGTGCAGCTCGCCCATGCCGTAGATAAGGGTCTGGCCGGATTCTTCATCGGTGCGCACGCGGAACGACGGATCTTCCGAAGAGAGGCGCTGCAGCGCGATGCCCATTTTCTCCTGGTCGCCCTTGGTCTTCGGCTCGATCGCCTGGGCGATCACCGGCTCGGGGAAGGTCATGCGTTCCAGCGTGATGATGGCGCCGGGATCGCACAGCGTATCGCCCGTGGTGACGTCCTTCAGGCCGACGCAGGCGGCGATGTCGCCGGCGTGCAGCTCGTCGATGTCCTTACGATCGTTGGCGTGCATCTGCACGATGCGGCCGATGCGCTCCTTTTTGCCCTTGATCGGGTTGTAAACGCTGCTACCTTTGGCCAGCACCCCGGAGTAGACGCGTACGAAGGTCAGCTGGCCGACGAACGGGTCGGTCATCAGCTTGAACGCCAGCGCCGAGAATTTTTCGTTGTCGTCGGCTTTGCGGGTGATGATTTCATCATGTTCGCCGTGGCCTTCCATCGGCGGCACGTCGAGCGGCGAGGGCATCAGCTCGATCACCGCATCCAGCATGCGCTGCACCCCTTTGTTGCGGAACGCCGAGCCGCACAGCATCGGTTGGATTTCGCCGGCGACGGTGCGCACCCGCAGCCCGTGGACGATTTCCTCTTCGCTCAGTGGCACCTGGTTGAGGTATTTTTCCATCAGCTCTTCCGAGGCTTCGGCGGCGGCCTCAATCATGTTTTCGCGCCACTCCTGCGCTGAATCGCGCAGCTCGGCCGGGATCTCTTCGAAGCTGAAGTTCATGCCCTGCGAGGCTTCGTCCCACAGGATGGCCTTCATCCGCACCAGATCCACCACGCCGCTGAAGCGGTCTTCGGCGCCGATCGGAATAACGATCGGCACCGGGTTGGCTTTCAGGCGCTCGATCATCATTTTGCGCACGCGGAAAAAGTCCGCGCCGATGCGGTCCATCTTGTTGACGAACGCCAGCCGCGGCACCTTGTATTTATTGGCCTGGCGCCAGACGGTTTCCGACTGCGGCTGCACGCCGCCCACCGAGTCATAGACCATCACGGCGCCGTCCAGCACACGCATCGAACGTTCCACTTCAATGGTGAAATCGACGTGGCCGGGGGTGTCGATGATATTGATGCGGTGCTGCGGATAATTATGCTGCATGCCGTTCCAGAAGCAGGTGGTGGCCGCCGAAGTGATGGTGATGCCGCGTTCCTGTTCCTGCGCCATCCAGTCCATGGTCGCCGCGCCGTCATGCACTTCACCCAGCTTGTGGCTGACCCCGGTGTAAAACAGAATCCGCTCGGTGGTGGTGGTCTTGCCGGCATCGATATGCGCGGAGATGCCGATATTGCGGTAACGTTCGATAGGGGTGGTGCGAGCCATAATCAACCTTTCTTAGCCGCGTGAAGGAGAGCGGCTTAAACAGCATGGATAATGGTGATAATCCTCATAGGGTTATCTGCCGGATCGCAGAGCCTCGCTCTGGTCACAAACTAATCGTAGTTGAAGGCGTTGGTTTTTTTAAGCGATGGCTGTGATAGATGAAAGTTAGCAAGCAGGTGGAGGAGAGGGCGAAAAAAAGGCCCGTAACGGGCCTGTTGTCGAGCGGCGAATTCGCCGTTATTTGCGTCCCAGCAAGAAGCCGAAAACGATGCCGACCGCCGCCGCAACGGCCACGCCGGCCAGCGGGTTGGCTTCCACCTGGGTTCTTACGCTGTCCGCTGCGTCTCGGGCGGCATAGCTGGCCTGGGAGGCGTATTTGCGCGCCGCGCCGCGCACCTGATGCTCCGGCGAATCGACGGCTTTGCCGAACGCTTCTTCTACCGCGCCTGCGGCTTCATTGGCTTTGTCTTCCGCTTTTCCAAACATGCTGCTCTCCTGTTCCTTGTGGGTTAACGAACCTTAAGCCTAGCAGGTGAACGGCACTTTTTGCAGCATTCTGTGCGTTATAAGAGCAATCTGAGCAAAGAAAAGTCTTGCCGGGCGCGCGGTGACGGCTTCACCCGCGCGGTTTTTTGTGTTCTATTGGCTAGCGGTTTAACCGAGTACCGTTAACCTTTGACCGATTCGTTGCGTTGAAAGGACTCCCCATGTCAGTACTGCGTATTCTGGCGCTGCTCGCCGCGACCGCCGCCGCATTGCCCGCCCAGGCCAGGCCTGCGGCTCACGGCGCGGCGGCCGAGAACGGCATTCGTTGGCAATCTTGTCTCAACAGCGGCTTTCAACGCTGGTTCGATGAGCCGCCGCCGCCGGGACTGCGCTGCGGTTACCTTGAAGCGCCGCTGGCGTACGCTACGCCTCCTGCTCATGCGGCGCGGGCGGGCGAACAGACCGTGCGGCTGGCGCTGACCCTGCTGCCCGCTACCGGGCCGAAAAAGGGCAGCGTGGTGATGATCAGCGGCGGGCCGGGTCTGCCGGGCATTAACCCTTATTTGGGCAACGACGCCCACGTCGCCAGACTGCGAAAATCCTACGACATCATCGGTTACGATCCGCGCGGCGTCGGCCAATCGACGCCGAAAATCTCCTGCCAGCTGGCCGAAGGCGACGAAACCCCGTCACCGGACGACAACGACGTGGCCGGTGCGGAAAGCCAGACGCGCACCCTGATTGCCGCCTGTATCAAACAGACCGGCGCGGACGTGCTGCAACATATCGGCACCGACGAAGCGGTCAACGATCTGAACGCGATCCGCCACGCGCTGGGCGAACCGGGGCTGACGGCGGTGGCGTACTCTTACGGCACCAAGGTGGCGGCGCTGTATGCCGAGCGTTTTCCGAAGAAAACGCGCGCGCTGGTGCTCGACGGGGTGGTGGATCTGACGGAGGACGATTTCACCCAGCGGCTGAACCAGGAGCGGGGCTTCCAGCAAAGCTTCCTGCGCTTCGCCGCCTACTGCGGCAAAACCGACAGTTGCCAGCTGGGCGGCGGCGCCAATCAGGCGCTGCAGCGCTATCACGCCTTGCTGCGCAAGCTGCATGAGCAGCCGTTCGTCACCGCGGCGGGTTATGAAATCTCCGCCGACGACGTGCTGACGGTCACGCGTTCGCTGCTGCTGTGGCCGGAGCGTTGGCATGAGCTGGCGACCGTGCTGCGCCAGCTCGATGCCGGCATCGCCGGGCAGCAGGTTTCCGATCTGATCGACGAAAGCTATTCGCCGGATGCCGATGACGCCCTGAACGTCATCACCTGCGCCGACGTCGCCAACCCGACGGCCGATCCGCAGCAGTTGCGCCGGCAGCGGCAGGAGATCAATACCGCCGCTTTGTATGCCCACTATCTGCCGCTGCACGAATACCCGCTGGAGATGTGCGATCTGTGGCCGTATCGCGGCAAAGATCGGCCGCACACGCCGGTGGCGTCCGCCGCGCTGCCGCCGCTGCTGTTCGTCGCCCAGCGCTACGATCCGACCACGCCGTACCGCAACGCGCAGGTGATGGCCGCCGCCTTTAAAAGCCCGCTGATCACCCGCGAACGCGACGGGCATACGCTGGCGCTGAACGGCATCGACAGCTGCGTTGACGAAAGCGTAGTGGATTATCTGCTGGCGCCGAAAAAGCCGCGTCGCGACAAAATTTGCCGTTAAGGAGGCCGGGCGTTGGCCCGGCCTAAAGTGAGTCAACCGGCGAAAATATGCGCCTGGCCCATCACGTTGAGATTGACCTGAGAACCGGGCTGCAGGCCTTCGCGGCTGACGGTTTTGATCTCGATTTGCGCGCCGCCGGCGGCCATTTGCAGGTTGAGCGTAGAGACGAAGCCGGCGAAATCGATGCCGGTGATCACCGCCTGGCCGCGCTGCGCCGGATCTGACAAACCGATTTGAATCTGCTCCGGGCGCAGCATGATGCGCGCCGGGCCGCTGCGTTGCCGATCGTCGACGGCGATGCGCCCCAATGCGCAGTCGGCCCAGCCGTGCGCCAGTTCGGCGGTCAACACCAGCGTTTCGCCAAGGAAGCTGGCGGTCGGCTCATCGACCGGCCGCAGATAGAGATCTTGCGGCGCGCCCACCTGCGCCAGCCGGCCGTTGCGCATCACCGCTACCTGATCGGCGAACGACAGCGCTTCGCTCTGATCGTGGGTAACAAGAATCGACGCCACCTTGGCCTCCGTCAGCAGTTCGGCGACCGCTTTGCGGGTGGCGGCGCGCAGGCCGGTATCCAGCGCCGAGAACGGTTCATCCAGCAGCATCAAACGGGGCTGCTGCGACAGGGCACGCGCCAGCGCGACCCGCTGTTGCTGCCCGCCGGACAGCTCGTGCGGCCACAGCGCGGCCAAACGGCGATCCAGCGCCACCATCTCCATCAGCGCCTCGATGCGCCGCTGTTTCTCACGCTTGCTGCCTGTAAGGCCAAAACCGATGTTGCCGGCGACGGTAAAGTGCGGGAACAGCGCGCCATCCTGCGGAACGAAGCCGATGCCGCGCAGATGCGCCGGCACCCAGCCGCCGCCGTTGCCCATGGCTTGCCCCTGCAGCAGGATCTGGCCGCCGTCGGGAATTTCAAAGCCGGCGATGATGCGCAGCAGGGTGGTTTTGCCGGAGCCGGAAGGGCCGACGATCGCCGTGCGGCTGCCGGCGGCAACCTGCAGGTCGATGCGTTCCAGCACCCTGATGGCGTTATAAGATTTTTCGATACCGTGCAGTTCGAGCGTGCTCATAGTCCCGCCGTGCGTTTAGATTGAGAATAAAGAAGCCAGGTCAGCGGCAATGACAGCGCCACCATAATCAGCGCATAAGGCGCGGCGGCGACGTAGTCTATCTCGCTGGTCAGCGCCCAAAATCCGGTGGCCAGCGTCCGGGTGCCGTTCGGCGCCAGCAGCAGCGTGGCGGTCAACTCATTGGCGATCGCCAGGAACACCAGCGCCGCGCCCGCCGCGGCACCCGGCGCCGCCAACCGCAGCGTAGTGCTCCACAGCGCCTGCGCCGGCGATTTGCCGAGGCTGCGCGCCACGTTTTCCAATTCCACCGGCGCCTGTGCGATGCCGGCACGCAGATTGATCAGCGCCCGCGGCATAAACATCAGCAAATAGGCCAGCAGCAGGGTGATTTCGGTTTGGTAAATCGGCCGGAAGCTGTGAATGGTGATGGTCACCAGCGCCAACGCCACCACGATGCCGGGCAGCGAGCTGGTTACGTAGTTACAGCCTTCCAGCACGCGGTACAGCCGGGCTGGATAGCGCACTGACAGCCAGGCCATCGGAATGGCACACAGCGTGATCAGCAACGCGCCGACGGCGGACAGCGACAGCGTTTGCCACAGCGCAGGCCACAGGTCGGCGTTGCGCCACGCCTCCCATCCGCCCAGCCACAGCCAGCGGGCCAGGGTGATGAAAGGCACGCCCAGCGCCAGCGCGGTCAGCGAAATCGGCAGCAGCAGCGCCAGCGCGGCGAGCGGCAGCGAAAGGCGACGCGGCGTTTGGCTGCGTGCG
Source organism: Serratia sp. CY31944 (assembly GCF_052169175.1). Classification (NCBI taxonomy): domain Bacteria; kingdom Pseudomonadati; phylum Pseudomonadota; class Gammaproteobacteria; order Enterobacterales; family Yersiniaceae; genus Serratia; species Serratia sp. CY31944. The sequence continues at coordinate 206,516 of NZ_JBJNLG010000004.1, read as the reverse complement.
CTGCCGGAACCAACGCGGGCATAGCGCGCGCGGCCGCGGCTGAGAGCCTCAAGCAACAGCAGCCCGAGGCAGCACAGCACCAATACGCCGGCCAGCATGTTGGCCGCCGGGCCGTTGAAGGTCGACTGGAACTGATCGAAAATTGCGGTGGTGAAGGTATCGAAGCGGATCATGGCATACAGGCCATACTCCGCCAGCAGGTGCAATGCGATCAGCAACGACCCCCCCCAGACCGCCAGCTTCAGCTGCGGCAGCACCACGCGAAAAAACACCGCCGGCGGCCGGGAACCGAGCGAGGTGGCGACGTCTTCGATACCGGGATCCAGACGGCGCAGCACGGCGGCGGCCGGCAGGTAAATGAACGGGAAATAGGCGAGCACCGAGATGAAGACCCCGGCGCTCAGGCCGTGCATCGACGGCACCAGGCTGATCCAGGCATAGCTTTGCACAAAGGCCGGCACCGCCAGCGGCGCGGTGGCCAGTACCGCCCAAAGACGGCGGCCCGGCAGCGTAGTGCGCTCGGTCAACCAGGCCAGGGCCACGCCCAGCACGGCGCAGATCGGCAGCGTCAGCACCACCAACAGCAGGGTGTTCAACAACAGTTCCGCCACGCGCGGGCGGAAAACCAGAGCTTTGACCGTTTGCCAGCCGGTTTCAAACGCCACGCCGATAACGAATCCCAGCGGCAGCAGCGCCAGCAACGACAGCAACACGGCGCTGGCCACCACGATCGCCCCCGGCCGCGGGTAACGGGGGGCAATAGAATAACGCCGCGCGGTCTGCGCGGCGTGGGTACTCAGGTTTGACATAACGATCAAAAACTCTCGGTTTGCCGGCCTGCCTTACAGCAGGCCCGCCTCGGTCATCAGTTCGACCACTTTTTTACCGTTCAGCTGCGCGGCGTCTACTTTCGGCGCGTCCAGATCTTTCAGCGGCACCAGTTTCGGGTTCGAGGCCGCGCCGACGCCGACGGCGTATTCGAAAGCGTTGTTGGTGCGCAGGATCTCCTGGCCCTGTTTGCCGGTGATCCACTTGATGAACGCCTGCGCCTGCTGCTGATGCTTGCTGGAAGCCAGCACGCCGCCGCCGGAGATGCTGACGAACGCGCCCGGATCCTGATGTTTGAAGTAATACAGCTTGATGTTATTACTGTTTTCGCCGGTTTTTGCGCCGTCCACGAACGGGTAGTAGTGATAGATCACGCCGCTGTCGACCTGGCCGGCATTGACCGCTTTCATCACCGTGCTGTTGCCCTTGTAGGCGGTGAAGTTGGTTTTCATCGCTTTCAGCCACTCTAGCGTTGCTTTTTCACCTTTCAGCGCCAGCAGCGCGCTGACGATCGCCTGGAAATCGGCGCCAGACGGCGAGGCGGCCCAGCGGCCTTTCCATTCCGGCTTGGCCAGATCCAGCAGCGACTTCGGCAACTGCGCGTCGGTCAGTTTGGCCGGGTTGTAGACGAACACGGTCGAGCGGGCGGCGATGCCGGTCCAGCGGCCGTGGCTTGGGCGATACTGCGGTTCCACCTGGGCCAGCGTCGCGGCGTCCAGCGGGGCGAACAGCTTGGCGTTATCCACCAACACCATCGCCGGGGAGTTTTCCGTCAGGAACACGTCGGCAGGCGAAGCGCTGCCTTCCTGCACCAACTGATTGCCCAGCTCGCTGTCGCCGCCGTTGCGCAGCGTGACCTTGATGCCGGTGTCTTTGGTAAACCCATCGACCCAGGATTTCACCAGGTTTTCATGTTGGGCGTTGTAAATGACGATGCCCTGGTCGGCGGAGGCCGCCTGAGCGCCGAAGGCCAGCATCATCGAGGAGGCGAGCAGGGCGACGGGGCCGAGAGATGAAATACGCAGCTTCATGCAGTTATCCTTTTTAGCGTTCGAATGAGGAAAACGAATATCGCCTGGCAAGCGCAAGCAGGCCGATTTTAGCCAAGAACATCAATAATGATAGTGAAAACGATTCGTATTAAATTATTTTTGACGATCGCTCACAAAATGAATTGCCTTAAGGATAAGTTAAGTTTCGGCTGGAATAATCTGTATTGATTGCCTGAATAGAATTGGGACATGTTATCTCACAGTGAGCGGCCAACCTGCCATCGCAGGCGGCCGCCCGTCAGGCTTGCTTCTTGTCACGCCGGCACAAACTCACCGTTGCCGACGCCGAAGAATTGCCCGTTGATGCTGCCTGCGTACTGCGGCGGATGAACCAAAGAGGTCAGCACCCGACCATTCTCCAGCAGCGTCAGGACGATCGAACCGGGGTTGATGGCCAATTGCAGGGTTAACGGAACGCCGATCAGATTTTCGGCATCGGGCACGGTGCCTTGCAAATAGATTGTCGGGATGTTGATGTTACCGTCTGAGCCGGTGCCGGTGGCCTGGCCGATAAAACGCACCGATGTACCGCTTGATGGGGCATTGGGACCAATATTGGCGAGCTGTGCGGAAATTTGCACGGTCTCCGCATGTGGCGCGCAGCCACACCCGCATCCACAACCCTGGAAGCTGAAGTAGCCGCAGATATTTTGTTGGCACCCGCATCCACACAAGGATTGCGGATGCACTTGCTGGTTGAACGCCGGTTTCAATTGCGGATGTTGGTTGAGCAGCGCCTGTCGGCTCTGCACTTCCGCGTTATAGGCGTCACGTGATTGTTTATTCAATGTTCTAGCCTGTTCAGGCGTAATATCTTGCAATGAAGGCATAGGTAAACTCCTGTGATTTTTGCTGAGTCAGTCTGAAGTGCATATCACGCTGAATCCGGTTAACCACCAGACAGGTAATTGCATCTGAATGGAAATAGTCATTGCCCTCGAAGGAAAACGGTATGGCAAGCAGACCGTTGCATCCTATCCTCACGGCAAGTTTTTATATTTCCGGTTTACTCTTTCGGTAATTATTTTTGATTCAATCATTCGCCAGTTATTGGTTTTATAACCGGCCGTAGCTTCATGTGTATCTCGAAGCCATTTAAAGGTAGTTAGGTGTTATGGAGATATCAAGAGGGGTTTTTAATGTTATTTTTAAATTGAAATGCTACTGATTTCTTCTGTCTATTATTTTGGTGTTAACTTTTTCTTGCAACCAATTAATTAATATGAATTAAGTGGTTATTGTATTTCATCTTGTTGATTTATATTGAATTGTTTTGTCATTATCTTTTTTTGTAAATATTCTCAGTGTATTCATGGAGGTGACGGGTAAGTGTGGGTTTTCATTTGACTTACATCAGTTCCTTGTCAACGCTGTAATGGCAATTAAGCTGTTGCAATGTTGACGTCTTGTTATCGATTGGCGTTCTTTTTCTTCAGTCTTTTCATATCGTTCTTCAGCATTTCGTTCAGGTATTAATAACACGGGCTGTCAACGCGAATGACGAATCATATTCAATAAGAAATCGTGAGAGAGGTACCTATGTCTAATGGACCGTTTTATACCAATCCTATCGTGGTCATCGATGTAGCTAATGATTGCGTGCATGTGGAGATGGCGATCGATGGAGGATTATACGAAAACGTGTTTCCGCTGTCGGTAGCGGCTAATGAACCCTATCCGAAATTGCTGGTGAATCTGGCGATCCAGGCACAGGCGAGCGGTAAATCCTTAATGGTGTGGGGGGAACCCGGCCCAGAGCCGGTTAAAGGCCTGCCGCTGTTTGGTATCACGACCGTGAACATCAAGTAGAGGACGGCAACGCACATTGTGTTTGAAAGCGAAAAGCGCGGTGAGGGATATTCCTTTGATAATGAAAGAAATTCAACACCGCTTTTGGTTATGACTCATAGCGATTAATGATTTAATTTATTCCACTGCCTCATTGCATATTGAACGCGATAAAACACTAATCAGGGATATCGACGTGAAATATTCATTTAATGGCAGTAAATTGGCTGGTTTAATCCTCCTGGCTTTTAACGCGACGGCAGCTCAGGCGGCCGAGGTGCCGGCGGGCGCTAAACTGGCGGAGGTGCAAGAGCTGGTGCGTGCCAACGGGTATGAGCCGGCGACGCTGGATCCGAACCTGGCCGAGAGCAATGTGGAGTTCTACATCTTTAACGATCTGTTCGAAGGGCTGCTGCGCGTCGGTAAAGACGGCGAAGCGGTCCCGGCGCTGGCGCAGAAGTGGGAGCATCAGGGCAACGTCTGGACTTTCCATCTGCGGCCGCAGGCCAAATGGTCGAACGGCGATCCGGTGACCGCCGACGATTTTGTCTACAGCTGGCGGCGCCTCACCGATCCGAAAACCGCGTCGCCGTACGGCAGCTATCTGGCTTCGGCCTACGTGCTGAATGCCGCGGCGATCAACGCCGGCAGCAAGCCGCCGAGCGAGCTGGGCGTCAAGGCGCTGGACGCGCACACCCTGCAGGTGACGCTGTCGGAGCCCAACTCCTACCTGCTCAAGCAACTGGTGCATTTTCCGGTCTTGCCGGTTAACCGCAAGGTGGTGGAGCGGTACGGCAAGAACTGGACTCAACCGGCGCATTTTGTCGGCAACGGCGCATTTCGCCTCAGCCAGTGGGTGGTGAACGAAAAGGTGGTGGTGGAGCGCAATCCGCAGTATTGGGACAACGCCAACACCGTGCTCAACAAGGTGACGTTCTTGCCGATACAGGGGTTCCCGGAAGTGGCGCGTTTTCGCGCCGGTGAGGTTGAGTTGGGGTATACCACGCCGCCGGAGCTGTATCAGCAGCTGAAAAAAACGCTCGGCGAGCAACAGCTGGTGACCTATCCGCTGCTCTCCACCAGTTACTTCGCCTTCAACAATCGCCAGGCGCCGTTTAACGACCTGCGGGTGCGCCAGGCGCTGAATCTTGCGCTCGACAAAGAGATTATCGCCGGCAAGGTGCTGGGATACGGCCAACAGCCGGCCTGGACCTTTACCCCAACGGGGGCGGGTGGCTATAGCCTGCAGCCCGGCGCTGCGGCCGGCTGGACGCCGGAACAGCGGCACGCCCAGGCGAAGCAGTTGCTGGCGCAGGCCGGTTTCAACGCCGAGAATCCGCTGCGCTTTACCGTGCTGTACAGCAACGACGCCACCATCAAGAAGATCGTCATCGCCGCCGCCGCCATGTGGAAAAAGAACCTTGGGGTAGAAGCCCGCTTGCAAAGCCAGGAGCGTAAAGTGACGCTGGATAATATCAACCGCGGGCAGTACGGCGTGGCCTTTACCCGCTGGCTGGCGGACTATAACGATCCGTCTACTTTTCTGAACGTGTTCCGTTCCGACAGCAGCGAGAACAGCGCCAAATACCGCAACCCGGACTATGACCGCATTCTGCATCAGGCAACGGCGGCGCAGACGCCGCAGCAGGTGCAGCGCTACTTCCAGCAGGCCGAGGCGGTGCTGGCCGCCGATACGCCGGTGGCGCCGGTGTACTACGAGGCCAACGCCACGCTCATTAAACCCTACGTGAAGGGGATCGACTTTACCCGCCAGGGCGCCTTGTACGATAAAAACGTCTACCTTCTCGAACACTGAGAAATATAAAAGCGGCTGATTTATATCAGCCGCTTTTATAGATTCGTGTTTAATAACATTATCCTAAATACTCCATAAACGACGGGCAATCTTTTCTTCCCGCCGGATAAAACACCGCCTATACTGCGCCGGTAGTTTATATGCAGTATCTCGTTTGGCGAGGCTCCTATACAAACACAGGTTACTGATCTGACGACATCGAGAGATGCCCAAGGTTAAGACAGGCTTTATCGGATTAAGGTTCAGCCCAAAGTAACTTCCGAGCAACAATTCGGATACGTTGTATAGTGCTAAAACCTGGACGCGGAGATAGGCAGTCTGCACTCCCCCTCTGTGGTTACGCCCCTATGCGATTCGCTGTTGAAGTTCAAAACAGAAATAGGGACTGACAAAATGATAAAGTCACATCAACACTATTCTTCTCCGGCGCTGAGCGCGACTGAAACTCTCGACGAGACATCGGTCGCCGGCTATATGAACGCCGATTTTATTACCGTTCCCGCGACGATGACGGTCAATCATGCCCGGGAATATTTACTTTCACAGCTTAAAACGGACGAAATTCCCACCCGGGTATTTATTACCGCGGACGATTATCATCTGCGCGGCACGCTGTCGGTGAAAAAACTGCTGCAGTGCGACGAGCAGGATAAAGCGGTCGGCGTGATGATGGATCACAGCTATTTTCAGGTTTCACCCGACGACGATCGTAACGACGTGGCGCATCTGCTCGGCAAGGGCGGCCTGGACGTGGTGCCGGTCGTGGCGAACAACACGCTGGTCGGCGTGCTGGGGGAGCGAGAGATCGCCCGGTTGGTCGAGGCTGAAAACACCGAAGACGCGCAGCGCCAGGGCGCGAGCCTGCCGCTGGACAAGCCTTATCTGGAGACCAGCCCGTGGGCGCTGTGGCGCAAACGCTCGGTGTGGTTGCTGATGCTGTTCGTCGCCGAGGCTTACACCGGCAACGTGCTCAAGGCGTTTGAAGAGCAACTCGAAGCGGCGATCGCGCTGGCGTTCTTTATCCCGCTGCTGATCGGCACCGGCGGCAACAGCGGCACCCAGATCACCTCGACGCTGGTGCGCGCCATGGCGCTGGGCGAGGTCAGCCTGCGCAATCTTGGCGCGGTGATCCGCAAAGAGGTCACGACCTCGCTGCTGATCGCCGTCACCATCGGCCTGGCGGCCTGGGTGCGCGCCTGGATCATGGGCGTCGGCATGGAGGTGACGCTGGTGGTCAGCCTGTCGCTGGTGGCGATCACCGTGTGGAGCGCGATTGTCTCGTCGATCATTCCGATGCTGTTGAAACGGCTCGGCATCGATCCGGCGGTGGTGTCGGCGCCGTTTATCGCCACCTTTATCGACGGCACCGGCCTGATTATTTATTTCAAAATTGCCCAGTACGTTTTGGGGATTTAAACGGTTCCCGCTCTAAAAAGGGCGGGAGTGTGACAAAAAAGAGGAGGGCGTTAAAAAATATGGATACCGACCAACCCCGATATTTAACGCGAGGGGCTTTTATCGATAACATTTAACCTGAGGAAAAAACAATGGGAAACATGACTATTTTTATGGGATTCCTGGCAATGATCAGCTCACTGGGCCTGTTGGCGGCCTATATGAGCACCAAATGGGATGATTGATGAACGCAAAAGATCCGCCTAGATGCATCCTCCCCGTAACCGTTATTTATTATGGGGAGGATTTTTAGCGGCGCGCCGAACGCGCGGCCTGATACGGGAGTTGATAATAATGACGATTCTTATTCTGGGATTGCTCTACGCCATTTTAATGATCTCGGTGGGCGTTAATGAGATTTATTTTTATTCCACCGGGAAATCCAATTTTCTTACTAGCCTCATGCTGACATTCTCTGGCAGTATGCTGCTGATCGCCGTTGTCTGGCAATTATCCTCTAAAATAAAAAAATAAATCACCGTCCGAATGTGAGCAGCATAATGCAGAATGAAAAACAGGCCGTGGCCAGAAACTCGATGATCGCCAGCGGGTTACTGGCCACGGGCAAATTTGTCGCCGGCATTTTTACCGGCAGTATTGGCCTGATATCCGAAGGGATCCACTCTTTCACCGATTTTATCGCCACCAGCATCACCTGGCTGGCGGTGCGCATCAGCGATAAGCCCGCCGATGACGATCACCACTTCGGCCACGGCAAGGTGGAAAACCTGGCGGCGCTGTTCGAGGTGCTGCTGTTGCTGGGTGCCGCCGGTTGGATTGTCTATGAGGCCGGCAGCAGCCTGCTCGGGCAGCCGCATGAGATCGTCGCCGCGCCGGTGGTGATCGCGGTGCTGTTGATTTCCATCTGCGTCGATTTCTTCCGCGTGCGGGCGCTCAACCGCGTCGCCAAAGCGACCGACAGCGCGGCGCTGGAAGCGGATGCGCTGCATTTCTTCTCCGACATGCTTTCGTCCGGCGTGGTGCTGCTGGGCATGGTGTTTGTGCTGCTGGGCTTTGGCCGCGCGGACGCCATCGCCGCGCTGATCGTCGCCGGCTTTATCTTTGTCGCCGCGATCAAACTGGGTAAACGCTCCTTCGATTCACTGATGGATGCCGCGCCGGCCGGGGCTACTGAGGCTATCCGCGCCACGCTGGCAAGTTTTCCGGCGGTGCTGGCCTGCGACAGCGTGCGCATTCGCAATGCCGGCGCGGTGCTGTTCGTCGAGATCACGGTGGCGGTGTGCCGCACCTTGCCGCTGGAGCGCATCGACGCGCTGAAGCGAGAGATCGTCGAGCGACTGCGGGAGCACTATGCCAGGGCGGAATTCACCGTCATCGCGGTGCCGCAGACCCGCAGCGATGAAGACATGGCGACGCGCATTCGGGCGATCGCCGCCAACCACGGCGCGCAGGTACAGAATGTGACCTTGCAGCAGCTGCCGACGCGCATGGCGATCGGCATGGATTTGGCGGTGCCGGCCAACGCCAGCGTGGCGCAGGCGCATGACATCGCCACGGAGATAGAAGGGATCCTGCGCCAGGCGATCGGTGAGGACACCGGGATAGAGACGCACCTGGAGCCGCAGACGCCGCACTGGCTGACCAGCGAGGATGTCGATGCGACGGAGCTGGCCGATATTCGGCGGATCCTGCAGTCGGCGCTGGAGCAGGGAAAGAGCGTGCAAGACGTACACAACGTGCGTGCACGCAAGAGCGACGGCGGCATCATTGTCAACTTCCACTGCCGGGTGTCGCCGGCGGTCACCATCGCCGCCGCGCACGATGCGGTCGATCGGGTCGAGCGCCGGTTGCGCGCGCTTTATCCGGCCATCACGCGCGCGATAGGGCACGTCGAGCCGATCAAGCCCGGCATATGAATCAGCTCGGCCAACTGCGGGTAGAGCGCCGTGTTGGCCAGCAGCAGCGGGTTGCCGCGCCGCAGCCCGTCGTTGTGCATAAAGTCATTCGCCACGCCGCCGGCTTCGCGCGTCAGCACCCACCCAGGCAGGCTGTCCCAGGCGTTCATGTGCGGTTCGTAATAGCCCAGCAGGCGCCCGGCGGCCACCTGGGCGGTCATCAACGCGCCGGAGCCGCTGCGCACGAACATCCCTCCCGCCTGCAGCAGGCGACAGAGAAAGCCGCTGAATTCCGCCGCCGAGGCGCGCGGGGAAATCCCGACGCCCATCACGCCATCCGCGACGCTGCGCCCGGCATGCACAGCGATCGGCTCCCCGTTGAGAAAGGCGCCGCCGCCGCGACAGGCGCGGAACATCTCGCGGTGGTTGGGATCGTAGACCACGCCGATCGTCGGCTCGCCGTCGATCACCACGCCTATCGCGATACACCAGGTATGCAATCCGTTCAGGAAGCAGGCGGTGCCGTCAATCGGATCGACAACCCAAATGCAGGCGGCATTCTCGCCGGCGCTGCCGCTTTCCTCGCCGAGAAACCCGTCCTGGGGAAAACGGCGGCTGATCATGCGGCGGATTAGCGCTTCGACGCGGCGATCGGCCTCGCTGACCACGTCCTGCAGCCCCTGTTTGAAGTCGACAGCCAGGCTTTGCCGCCGTTGATAAAAGCTGAAGGCGAGATCGGCGGCGGCGCGGGCGATCTCACGCGCGAAGCGGTAGCGCGCCTCGATGTCCCGTGGGGAAAGTGAAGTCATGGCGGCAATGTTCCGAACAAAGTTTAGCTGCAGGGTGCCATAGTCAGATGACAATACGGTGTTGATTCCTGCTTGATTTCAGGTTTGATTTAATTTATTTACTTTACTGTAAAGTAATTTGCGTCATTAGATGCATCATCAAAGCATCCGTAAGCGAGATAATCAGAGGAGTCAGGCATGCTAGCGCATTTTTTTGTCTTTCGACCGGTATTTGCGGCCGTGCTGGCCATCTGCATTATGGCGGCGGGCGCACTGGCGCTCTGGACATTGCCGGTTGAGCAATATCCCGACATCGCCCCACCTGGCGTCACGGTGACCGCCAATTACCCCGGCGCTTCGGCCAAAACGGTAGAGGACAGCGTAACTCAGATTATCGAACAGCAAATTAAAGGGATCGATGGCCTGTTGTATTTCTCATCAACCAGCAGTTCGGCGGGTCAGGCTCGCATCAGCCTTAGCTTCGAACAACAAACCGACCCGGACATTGCTCAGGTTCAAGTGCAAAATGCGGTCAATCAGGCAACGTCGCGATTGCCGCAAGAAGTGCAGCAGCAAGGGATCACGGTGACAAAATCGCAGGGCGATAGCCTAATGGTAGTCGCCCTGTACGACACGCAAGGCCGCATGGACAGCGTTGATATCAATGATTTTCTGGTCAGTTCGCTGCAAGATCCGCTGAGCCGGGTGGATGGCGTCGGGGAGACGACGGTATTTGGCGCTCAATATGCGATGCGCGTTTGGCTCAATCCGATCAAGTTGAGCGGTTATGGCCTGATGCCATCTGACGTGCAAGCCGCGATAGAAGCGCAAAATGCCCAGGTCACCAGCGGTGAGATCGGCGCATTGCCTACGATGGATGGCCAGGCGCTGAACGCGACCGTGACCACGCAATCGCGGCTGGAAACGCCGGAGCAGTTTGAGAATATTATTCTGCGCACCAATACCGACGGTTCGGCGGTGTATTTGCGCGATGTTGCGCGCGTGGAGATCGGTGCGGAAAACTATCAAAACCAAACGCGCCTCAACGGGTACCCAGCGGCCGGCATATCGATTCAACTGGCTTCCGGCGCCAATGCGCTGGAGGTTGCTGAACGGGTGCGGGCTGAAGTGGAGCGCATGGCGCCGCAGTTTCCGCCGGGGCTGCAGGTGGCTTATCCGCGTGACAGCACGCCGTTCGTACTGGTGTCCATTGAAGGCGTCGTGCAAACCTTGTTGGAAGCGATCGCGCTAGTGATTGTGGTGATGTATCTGTTTTTGCAAAATTGGCGCGCCACATTGATCCCCGCCATTACGGTACCCGTAGTGCTGCTCGGCACTTTCGGCATTTTGGCGCTGTTGGGTTACAGCGTAAACACCTTGACACTGTTCGCCATGGTGCTCGCGATCGGCCTGTTGGTGGATGACGCGATAGTGGTGGTTGAGAACGTTGAGCGCGTGATGGAGGAAGCGCAATTGCCGCCGCGCGAGGCGACGTTGCATTCGATGCGGGAGATCAATGGTGCGCTGATCGGCATCGCGCTGGTACTTTCGGCGGTATTTGTTCCGATGGCATTTTTCGGCGGTTCAACCGGCATAATCTACCGACAGTTTTCCATCACGCTCGTCGCTGCGATGGTGCTGTCGGTGTTGGTGGCGTTGACCTTGACGCCGGCATTGTGCGCCGGTTTGCTAAAACCGTCGGTGCAGCGGCCGCGCAGCCGTTTTTTTCGCGGCTTTAACCGCCTGGTGGAATACGGACAGCGGCGTTATGGGTTGGGATTGAACCATGTGATGGCGCGCAAAGGGCGTTTTTGCATGTTGGCGCTGCTGCTGGTCGGTTTCATGACCTGGCAATATCTGCGGATGCCTACCGGTTTTCTCCCAGTCGAGGATCAGGGCTCGGTAATGGTCCAGTTTTCTCTGCCGCCAGGCGCCCCGATGGCCAGAACTCAACAGACTGCTGACGCTATCGCCGACTATTTCATGACCGCCGAGCGGGACAACCTGAATGTGATCTTCATGGTTGTCGGGCGCAATAACGCCGGCAGTGGTCAGAATGTCGGCATGGCGTTTGCCGAACTTAAACATTGGTCGCTGCGCAGCGGTAATGAGAATAACGCGCTGGCGATTATTAGCCGCGCCAATCGCCATTTCAAAAGCTATCGCGACGCGCAGATCAATGTGTTGTCGCCGCCGGCGGTGCGCGGATTGGGGCAGTCCAGTGGATTTGAACTGTGGTTACAGGATCAAAACGGCGTTGGGCATGACGCACTGCAAGCTGCGCAGAGGCAAGTGATCGCCGCCGCTGCCGAAGATCCGTTGTTAACGGCGGTACGCATCAATGGCCTCGAAGATAAAGCACAATTGCAGGTCGATATCGATCAGCAAAAGGCCAGCGCACAAGGGCTGCAGCAGGCTGACATCACCAACACGCTTTCTGCCGCCTGGGGGGGCGCTTATATTAACGATTTTATCGATCGCGGCCGCGTAAAGCGGGTCTACATGCAGGGGGACGCGGCCTGGCGATCGGCGCCGGATGATATCGATAATTGGTTCGTACGTGGTGAAAGCGGCAGCATGGCGTCCTTTGCCAGCTTCGCGACTACGCGTTGGCTCTCAGGGCCACAAATGCTGCAGCGCTTTAACGGGCTGTCGGCCACACAGTTACAGGGGACGGCAGCCGAGGGCGAAAGCTCCGGCACCGCGATGGCGCGTATGCAGAGCATCATCGGCGGTGTAGACGGCTACCGCCTTGAGTGGAGCGGGCTCTCATATCAGGAGCAATTGGCCGCCGGGCAAACATTGCTGGTGTATCTGGCTTCGGTGTTGTTCATTTTCCTCTGCCTGGCCGCGCTGTACGAGAGTTGGTCTATCCCATTGTCCGTGATGCTGATCATTCCCCTCGGGATTATCGGAGCCGTTGTCGCCGCGCGCCTTGCGGGGTATGAAAACGATATTTACTTCCAGGTGGGAATGTTGACGACGATTGGCCTGTCGGCGAAAAACGCTATCCTGATCGTCGAGTTTGTTGAAACGCGGCTCAAAGCGGGATCCGCTTTGTTGCAGGCGACCCTGGAAGGGGCGCGACTGCGTCTGCGGCCCATCGTGATGACCTCATTGGCGTTTGTCGCGGGTGTGATCCCCCTGGCGCTTTCTGTCGGTGCCGGGGCCGCCAGCCGGCGCGAAATCGGGATTGCGGTGATCGGCGGCATGATTTCTGGCACACTGCTGACATTATTGTTCGTACCGTTGTTTTTTGTTCTGACCAAACAAGGGTTGGCACGACTTAAGGCGCGAAAATGAGCCTCTGGGCTGGAGAGAGAGCATGATCAACCGCCAACCGGGACGGCCGATGAAGGCCAGGCCACGGATACTGGAAACCGCCTGCATTCTGTTTTTGCAGCAGGGCTTGGATATCTCGTTGGACGAGATAGCCAACGAGGCGGGAACCACCCGTCAAACCTTATATAATCACTTCCCGAGCAAAGACGCCCTGGTGCTGGAGACGTTCAACCATCTTATCGAGAAGATGCAGCCGCCGATCGCCGCCATTTTGGCTCAGGAGAGTATGGATTTACCGCAGGTGCTGGCGCGTTTCGCTTCGGTGGTGCAGGCGCATTTTTTCAGCGTTGATAACGTGCATTTTCAGCGGCTGATGGTGCAACTGCTGTTGCAGAAACCTGAGTTGTACGCCACGTTGCGTGAACGCAATGCCGGAAGGGTGCTGCAGGCATTTGTGAAAATGTTGGAACAGGCGCGGCAACATGGGCAAGTCCAATTTGCTGATGCGCAGCCTCAGGCTATGGCATTTCTGGGCGCGGTGATGGGGTATCCGTTGCCGGCGGCTCTGTTATCCGACCAGTGGCCGACGCCGGAACAGTTGCAACAGATGGCCGAAGCGGCTATCACCGCGTTTCTTTTAGCCTGGCGATATTCGCCGCCTGCCATTACCGAATAACGAAAGAGAACGTGATCCTGGCGCTTTGCTGCATACGCAGGGCCACGGCCGGTATCGCCGCCCGCGCGGATTATCCTGGCTGGCCGACAGTGACCAGCAATCGGGATGCCGTGCGAACCAAGGGAAAGCGACGAGCGGCTTTCCATCAATACATCAATAAACAGGCCGCCGTTCGGCGGCCTGTGGGGTTAGCCCAGATTCAACCGGGCGGTGATGTCGGCAATCTCGCGGCGCCAGCGCGCCTGCAGCGCCGGTTTCTGGTGCTTGGGCTTGCGCGCCAGGTCGTCCTCCAGTTTGCTTTCGAGGGCCAACAGCGCGGCCAACAGCGCTTCTTCGTCTTCCAGTCGCTCGTGCGGCGTCGGGCCGTCTACGTTGGCCTTGCCCGCCGTCGGCAGCGCCGGCGTTTCGCCCGCCAGGCGCTGATACACCGGCGCCAGATCGTGCCACTCCTCCAGCTTTTGCTGGTCGATCAGCCAAAAGCGGTTGCAGCTTTGTTCGATCAGCATCCGGTCATGGGTGACCAACATGACGGCGCCGGCGAACTGGCGCAGCGTTTCCGCCAACTCTTCTTTGCCCGCCATATCCAGGTGGTTGGTGGGCTCGTCCAGCAGCAGCAGCGAATGGTTGGCCAGCGTCAGGCCGACGAACAGCAGCCGCGAACGCTCGCCGCCGCTCAGCGAACGGATCTGCTGATGATGGCGCAGGTAAGGGAAACCGGCGCCGATCAGCGCCATTTTCCGCTGTTCCTCGGTCAGCGGCGCAAACTGCGCCAGCGCTTCGCTCAGCGTGTCTTCATCGCGCAGCTGTTGCAGGCTCTGATCGTAATAGCCGATGCGCACGCGCGGGTGGAAGATCGCCAGGCGTTCCGTGGGCTGCTGATACGCCTGCCACAGCAAGCGCAGCAGCGACGATTTACCGCAGCCGTTGCGTCCGACGATGGCGATGCGATCGCCGCTTTTCACCCGCAGATGTGCCAGGCTGAACAGCACCGGCGCCTCCGGCGCCGGGCGCACGGCCCATTGCGGCAGCGCCAGCAGGCGATCGGCGTCCAGCGCCTCTCCCTGCAGTCGCAGCCGCCACGGGCTGCCGGCGGTCAGGGTGGTCTGTTCTTCCTTCAACCGATCGACGCGCTTTTCCATTTGCTTGGCTTTGCGCGCCAGATCTTCGTTGTCATAGACCTTGCCCCAGGTCGCCAGACGTTTGGCGCTTTTTTCCACCCGGTCTATCTCTTTTTGCTCGGCCCGACGGCGGTGCTCGTCCGCAGCGTCCTGTTCTGCCAGCGCCTGACGCGCGGCGGAGCAGGGCAAGCGGAAAAACTGCAGCGTTTTGTCGCGCAGGATCCAGGTACAGTTGGTCACCTGATCGAGCAGATAGCGATCGTGCGACACCAGCACGAAGCTGCCGTTCCAGCTGCGCAAGAACTGCTCCAGCCACAGCAGCGTGGGCAGATCCAGGTGGTTGCTGGGCTCGTCGAGCAGCAGCAGATCGGGCTGACGGATCAGCGCGCGCGCCAGCAGCAGGCGGGTGTGCTGGCCGCCGCTGAGGGTGCCGGCGGTCAACGTCCAGCTCGCCGGTTCAAACCCCAGCTCGGCGAGCAGCGCTTCACAGCGCCAGCGTTCGCTGAGGTGTTGGCTCGCCGGAAGCCGCGCCAGCACCGCATCCAGCAGAGTGCTGGCGTGCAGCTCGGGCGGCAGGTGTTGTTCGATGCGCGCCATCAGGCACTGTTGTGACAATGTCACCGTTCCGCTGTGGATGGGCAGGGCGCCGCTGAGCAGTTGCAGCAAGGTGCTTTTGCCGCAGCCGTTGTCGCCGATCAAACCGATGCGATCGCCTTTTTTCAGGGTGAAGGAAATCTCGCTCAGCAGGACGCCGAACGCGTTGTCGTAACCGACAGATTGTGCAGACAGTAGTGTGCTCATTGCTTACTCAAGAGTTACAGGCATGACAATGCCTATCGTCAAACATCGCTGACGACAACCCGGTAAGCCGGAGGGAAGATCCTGGATTTTAGTAAGCTTCGCTCAAGCTGGGTTATCGCAGCACGATACCGGTAATGCTTGAGCGGCGACGATTACCAAAGAAGTGTGAGTGAAAAAACAATTCACACGTCAGCATAGTAAGTCTCCTTTTATTGGTTGCAGGTTAATCGGTGGCTGGAGTATAGAGCGCCTTGTGCCGTATCGCCAGTGTAAAAGCGCCTGAATAATCAGCAGGCTAAGGAGGGCGCGCGCGCGTGGCACACAATGGGAATAATTACTGTATTTCGGCCGACATTAAGCAGCTATTATAATTAGCGTTTATGGTTAAGCGACGGTTCATCCGCCGCCTGTTCGTCTGTCTATCAGATAATGATGCTGAGCACTGAATTTATGTTAAAGCCTCGCCCGTTCCTGCTGTTGTTGTTATTGCTGTTTGGTTTGCAACTGACGCCGTTCGGCGCCGTCGCCGCCGCCCAGGATGATCCCGCCGCCGAAAGCGCGCCCGATCCCGCTACGCAGCTGAAAGCCGCGCAAAAGCAGTTGGACAGCATGAAGCAGCTGGTTTCCAAAGCGACCACCGATAACCAGCTCAGCAAACTGCGGCTGGCGACCGACGATCTGGTCGCCAGCATGGAAAAGCTCGCCACCGATCTGCAGCCCGAGCAGGACAAACTGAAAGCGCAGCTGGACGTCCTGGGGCCGGCCCCGGCGGCTGGCGCGCTGCCTGAAACCCCGGCGGTGGCCCAGCAGCGCAACGCGCTGAACAACAGCAAGAAACAGCTGGACGATGCGGTAAAACGCGCTCAGGCCATCAAGACCAGCGCCTTCGAGCTGGGGCAACAGATCGGCGATCTGCGCCGGGTGGCGTTTAAAACCCAGCTGGCGCTGAATACCGGCAGCATTCTGGGCATCAAATTCTGGGCGCCGGTGCTGCAGCCGTCCGAAAATGACGTGCAGCGGCTGGATCAGTTCAACGCCGAGATGAAAGCGGCCTGGGATGCCAGTTGGCAGGACGAGTGGCGTTACGGCACGCTGGCGTTGTTGGCGCTGGCGGTGATTGTCTGGTCCTGGGGGCGCTATTTCTCCGAGCGTTTCCTCGCCTGGATCAGCATCCGTTTCCTGCCGGACGGGCGTCTGCGCCGCAGCTTTATGGCGCTCGTCACCGTGGTGGTGACGGTGATCACCACCTCTATCGCGCTGAACCTGTTGTATTACGTCTTTGTTCGCGTGCAGCCGCTGCCGGTGATGCTGGAGGACTTCGCCGAAGGCTTTAACCGTCTGGGGATTTTCTGCGCGCTGATCGCCGGGCTGGGGCGTGCGGCGCTGTCGCTGAATCGCCCATCGTGGCGCTTGGCTTCCATGGATAACGAGGTGGCCGCCGGGCTGCGTTACTTCTCGCCGCTGCTGGCCGGCCTGGCGTTGGCGTTCGGCACCGTGGAGCTGATCAACAACGTCGTCAGCGCCTCATTGGCCACCACCATCTTCGGCAACGGCCTGGTGGCGGGTCTGATCGGCATGGTGCTGCTGGCGGCGCCACTGCGCGGCCAGCGCATTCGGCGCCGGCTGGAACAGCAGGGCGCGCACCTGGAAAAACGCACGCTGGTCAGCGGGCTGGTGCACCTCGTCACCCTGGTCTGTTCGGTGGTGATCCTGTTTTCCCTGCTTATCGGCTACATCGCCTTCGCCCGCTTCCTGACCTACCAACTGATCTGGGTGGTGCTGGTGCTGATGGCGTTCTATTTTATGGTGCTGTTCGCCACCGATTTGTGCGCCGCGCTGTTTTCGCCGCAGACCGTCAGCGGCAAGATGCTGAAAAAAACGCTCAGCTTCAAGGATCGCCATTTGGAGCAGATGGCGATCATCACCACGGCGCTGGCCAAATGTTCGCTGTTGCTGTTGATGATTGTCTCGCTGTTCAACGGCTCGTTCGGCAGCACCACGCCGGGCTCGCTGATGGAGAAAATCGTCTCCATCCTGACCGGTGAAGGCTTGCAGCGTTTCAACATCGTGCCCGGCAACCTGCTCAACGCCGTGATCTGCCTGGCGATCGGCATCTATATTCTGCGCGCGGTGCGGCGCTGGCTGGGATCTGAACTGCTGCCGAAAACCATCTCGGACGTCGGCATCCGCGCCTCGCTGGTGACGCTGTTCAGCAATATCGGCTATGTGCTGGTGATACTGATCACCCTGGCGGCGCTGGGCATCCAGTGGAGCAACCTGGCGTGGATCGTCAGCGCCCTGTCGGTCGGCATCGGTTTCGGTTTGCAGGAGATCGTGAAGAACTTTATTTCCGGCCTGATCCTGCTGACCGAGCGCCCGGTGAAGGTGGGGGATATGATCGGCATCGGCGGCGTGGAAGGCGACGTGCGGCGCATCAACGTGCGCGCCACCGAAATCCAGCTCAGTGACCGCTCCACCATGATCGTACCGAACTCGCAGCTGATCTCACAGAACGTGCGCAACGCCACCATGGGCAACGCGCAAGGGGTGGTGACCATCGCGCTGACGTTCCCGACCGACATTGATCCGGAGCAGGTGCGCAATATTCTGCTTAACGCTTACCACGAATACGAAAACATCCTGGAAACGCCGGCGCCTTACGTGCGCTTCAGCCAGCTGGGGCCGGACGGCATTATCCTGAGCGTGACCGGCTATGTGCCGAGCCCGCGCATGGTCGGCGCGACCAAGAGCGAACTGCTGTTCAACATCCTCAAGCTGCTGCGCGCGCAGCGTGTCAGCCTGTCCAGCCCGCAGGAAGTGGTGTTTATGAAGCAGCAGGCGACGCGATATCAGGCCGACGAAGAGGAACACTCCTCCTAGCTCAGCCCTGAGGCGGCGGGCCGTTAAGCGACGGCCCGCCGAATGCGGCTAATACATCGACGGCTCCACCGATTGCGAACAGTCGCTGTTGGCGCTGGATTTGGTGCAGGTATAAGGCTCATTCGGCGAGGCCGAAGGCGCATTCGACGGGCCGCCACCGCCGCCGATGCACCCGCTCAGCATCAGCATCAAAAACACGAGAGTAATCTTCTTCATCTCACCGTCCTCCATTGCGATTCCTCCCTTAAGTATATGTCGGGAAAGCGAACGGCACCGCTCGGCGGTGCGATCTATACAGCGGTATCGGTAGTGTCCTGATATCTCCTGATGACTTACGTGATACAGCAGACCATAAGTCCGCGGGTGGAGTCACGCACAAGACGGATCACTTTGGTATACAACGGTTGTACCGTTCAGCAATATATGTGTAAATCTGCACATTCGGCTCCTGGCTGTCTCTCTGCTATCGCTCCGTGATTGTCCATTAATGCACCTAAGCGCCGCGCAGGGTAGTACGCCATACTGGTGGAAAACGTTATGCGACCAGTAAAAAGTTGGGCAATAGCGCCGAGAAGCCGATCGCCGTTGGTCTAAATACTCGGGACATCGCCGATCCGTAATGTCTTCTGAACAAGCTGGAGGATTGCAGGAGTCTGATGAAGAACGCCTATGAAAAAAACATCGAGCCAAAACCCGACCTGACAATGGGTTTTTTGCTGATGAAGCAATTTACGCTGGCTTCGGTTGCCGGCCTGGTGGAATCTCTGCGCTTTGCGGCGGATGAATCCTTCTCCAGCCGGCAGATTTTTTGCCAGTGGGAGTGGATGACCTGCGACGATCGGCCGGTCACTGCCAGCTGCGGTTTGCCGGTATCACCGACTGCGAAGCTCGATTTTTCCAGAGACTGGGACTATTTCGTGGTCGCTGGCGGATTGCTCGAAGAGACTCGCAACCCGCCAGAATGGTTGTTACAGGCGCTGCGGGATCTGCACGCCCGCAATATTCCGATCATTACGCTGTGCAGCGGTGCGTTCGTTGCCGGTAACGCCGGGCTGCTGGATGATCATCACTGCGCGATCCACTTCACTACCCGCGACGAGTTTCGGCTTCGTTTTCCAAAAGCCATTCCGGTAATCGACAAAACCTATATTAAAGACGGCGGGATTATCTCCTGTCCGGGCGGCATGGCAATTGACCTGGCGGCCGATCTGATCCGTCAGCATTGCGGCCTGGTACGCTCGCAGAAGGTACTGAAATACTTACTGATGGACGCACCGCAACCTGCCGGAAAGGCGAAGCAGAAAGCCCCGCTTAATGCGCCGGATGTGTATGAGAACGAACGGGTCAGTAAGGTAATTGAATTTATGAAACAGCACCTTGATTCACCGATCCCGCTCGCCGACGTGGCGGATTTTGCGGGGGTGACCTTTCGTCAGCTCAATCTGATATTCACCAAATGCACTGGCCACTCAGCAGCCGTTTACTGGCGCAGTATGCGGTTGGAGCAGGCGCGGAAGCTGATGGCCGATTCAAGTAACAGTATTAACGAAATTGCCACCGCGACCGGATTTTCGGACGCGTCGCATCTCATTTCGTGGTTTCGTAAGCAATACGGTGAGACACCGAGTTCGTTCCGCAAGCGACGCAGGGAAGTGGAAAAGTTGGTGAAGGAGTAAATAGGGCTGCAGTTATGCAGCCCTGGTGAATCAAAGAGAGTGTCGTTTCGGCATGACCCCCTGCATTGAAACCTTGTTACGCGGAGGTTCCTCCTCTAATGAGGAGGCGTCTTCCAGACTGCGTGCATTGGTTTCCGGTGCCATAAACCACGACACTATCAGACCAAAGAAGGTGATCGCTGCAGCGATATACATCGTCGGACCAATCCCAATATTCTGCAGCGAAAGCGGCACCAGCCAGGTGCCCACCGCCGCGCCGATGCGCGACAGCGACGTCCCTACGCCTACGGCACCGGCGCGAATTTCAGTCGGGAAGATCTCATTGGGATAGACCAACTGCAGCACCTGCGCCCCTCCGATGAACAACGCGTACAGACCGAACATCAGCAGGATCACCGCAGACGGACCATCACGCAGAAAGCCTAGCAGCAACAGCGCAAGGCCTGACCACAGGAAACTGTGCAGCAGCAGCTTACGGCGTCCCAGGACATTAATCAGGCGAGTCGCGATGACGCAGCCCACCACGAACAGCAGGGTAATGGCAACGGATCCATAGGATGCCCAGTTGCCCCTGAGGTGCAGCGCATCCAGCACCTTAGGGGCAAAGGCATAGACGGCAAATACCGGAATGACGGAGCAGGTCCAGAAAATCGCCACAAACGCCATGCGCTTGCCGTAACCGGAATGGAGCAGGTTGGCAAAAGAAAGGTTTTTGCTTTCAGCCTGTACCGGTAAGTTATCCAGACCAAACTCAGGGCCGTAAACGCGGCGGATGATCGCTTCTGCCTCGGCATGGCGGCCTTTACTTAACAGCCAGCGCGGGGATTCAGGGGTGCCCAGACGCACGATGAACAGCAGAGCGCCAATGACGGCCGTACTCGCCAGCGTCAGGCGCCAGGCGTCAGGCCCACCAAAATTAAGAATGGCTTCGCCGGCCAGGTACGCCACGGCTGCGCCTGCGAACCAGAGGATGGTCAGCGTCGCGAGGCAGGGGCCGCGGTTTTTCTTCGGCAGAAACTCCACCAGGAAAGCGGTCGCGACCGGGTATTCAATCCCGACGGCAACGCCATTCATAAAGCGCAGCGCAAACAGCACTTCACCGCTTTGCACCCAGTATTGCGCCAGAGAGCAGACGACAAACAGCGTCGGCCCAACGAAATAGAGTACGCGGCGGCCAAGACGGTCAGTCAGCGCACCGCCGATAAAACCACCGAAGAAGATACCGATCAGCGCCGAGGCGGCAATCAATCCTTCCCAGAATGCGCTCAGACCGAGGGCAGGTGAGACTTTCATCATGGCGATGCCGATAATACTGAGCACGTAGCCATCGACAAAGGATCCACCTCCCGAACGCACGGTCAGCAACCGGTGAAAGCGGTTAAGGGGAACGTCTTCTACAGAAATGGTATTTGACATGGTAACTCCTGTCTTTCCCCGATGTCGTCGGATTAACGGCCTGCAACGGGTACACGAAGCCATTGCCGCTAATCCGACGATCGCGGTTTAAATGTAGGTCAGGTAATATTGTTAAATCGAACGTAATGAATATTTTTTCTGCTAATTTTGGTCGTTCATTATAAATACTCCTCCGGTGCAGGATGGTCGGGTAAGATGTTTTTTATTATTAGGGTCTTACTTACTTTCTTTTATTACAGGTAAGGCTTTCGGCGCAGAACTGCGGGTAGACCACCAGCAGAGCAGCGAGCCCAGGCTCACCATGGCAGTGCCTTGCCAGAACGCGATGTTCAGGTGTGACTTCAACATAACCGCAGCCAGTACCGCCGAGATAATCGGGATAAAGTACGAAGCGGCCGCCAGCACTGTCACATTGCCGTGTAGAATGCCGACGTTCCAGGCGGCATAACCAAACCCCATGGCGATGGCGGCCAGCAATAAACTTATCCATGTATGCCAGGAGAGAATAAATTCTGGTTGCGGGGAAGTGAGGTATTTCCCCCATAACGTCAGTGCGGTCAAAATAAAGAACAGGGTAATGCCGTTATTGCCATTGGCGATGATTTTGGTGACCACGCAATATATTGCCCAAATAATGGCGCCACTAAATGCCAGGCCATAACTGAGCGGATTTTCCATTACGTTATGGGTCATCTCAGTGAAAGAGAAACCCTGTTCGCCTCCTAATACCCGGCAAATTCCGGCGACGGCTAAAATGACGCCCGGAATAATCAGCGGGCTGGTCTTTTGTCGGTTCACGATAACCGACAGTAATATGGTCATACTCGGCCAGAGATAGTTCACCATCCCGACCTCAATGGCCTGACGGCCGGAATGGGTGAAGCCCAGCGACAGCGACAGACAGAGTTCATAACAGACAAACAGGATGCTGCCGAGGATCAGATAGCTCGGTGGAAACAGCCGCAATTTCGGGAAGCCAACGGTGAATAACAGCAGGACTGCGCTACAGGTGTAGATCAGCGCCGCACCGCCCACCGGGCCAAAACCTTCGCTCACGCTTTTAATCAACCCAACGATTGCGCTCCACAGCAGGATGGCTATCAGTCCGATGAGCGTCGCTTTTTTCTGGGGCATACCCTGTACCTCTATTTACATTTCCATCACAACCGAACCGGCTTGCTGTTAAATTCTGGTTAAATCCAGACTTAAAGCTATGCCTCCGTATTGGTGCTGTAAATATGTCTCTGGAGGCAAAAATTCCGGAATGTGATCGTTATCTGAAATCATGTATAAAATTACTACATCAAAGTTTAACTTTTAATTTATTGATTATTAATGATTAAAAATAACATCGGTGTAGGATTTTACTACTCATTGGTATTTACTTTGTATTTTCAATGTATACAAAAAATATTCATTCATTGACCCCTTTCACATCTGTGTGCAAATTCTTAACAAACGCAGCCTCGAGCTGCTGAACAGACCATCGCGGTCGTGAATCCCCCCCTGGAGGTTATCGTGTTGACATTTGAAGGTATCTACACCCCGGCAATTACCCCTTACGCGGCCGATGGCAGTATTGATTTCGCCCGCTTTGCGGATGTGCTGGAATCCCTGATTGAAGCTCGAGTTCACGGCATCATCATTGGCGGTTCAACCGGCGAATACTATGCCCAGAGCGCCGAAGAGCGTAAGGCGCTGGCCGAGCATGCGCGTCAAGTCATTGGCAACCGTTTGCCGCTGATTGTTGGAACCGGGGCAATCCGTACCGAAGATGCGGTGGACTACGCGAAGCATGCCCGCGAGATTAAAGCCGACGCTATTCTGGTGACCTCGCCGCCGTACGCGCTGCCTACAGAGCAGGAAAATGCCCATCACGCGCTAACAGTGGATAAAGCCGCGCAGCTGCCGATCATGCTCTACAACTACCCAGGCCGTATGGGGATCACCATGGGTGAAACCTACTTCCGCGAGGTAAGCCGCTCGTCCAACGTGGTCGCCATTAAAGAAAGCTCGGGCGATTTCAATAACCTGCATTTGCTGGCCTGTAAATTTCCGAACATTGCGCTCTCCTGCGGCTGGGACGATCAGGCGCTGGAGTTCTTTGCTTGGGGAGCACGCAGCTGGGTGTGCGCCGGTTCTAACTTTATTCCGTGTGAACACGTGGTGCTGTATGAGGCTTGCGTAGTGGAAAAGGACTTCGCGAAAGGCCGCAAAATTATGGCCGCCATGATGCCGCTGATGAACTTCCTCGACGGCGGAAAGTTTGTGCAGTCCATCCGCTATGGCTGCGAGTTGAACGGTCTGACCTCGGGCCAGGTGCGTGCGCCGCTGCAAAGTCTGGACGAAGAAGAGAAAGCACAGCTGAAAGTGGTGATTGCCGGGGTGAAACGCAACGTGGCTGCGGCTACGGCGGCGTAAGGGGGCGAAATGAAACAGCTTCAGACACTCAACGATGTAACGCGCTTGGCGCATGAACTTACGCTTCCGGACAAGGCGTTTATCAATGGCCGTTTCGCCCCGGCGCGTTCCGGTAAAACCTTGACGACGTACAACCCGGCGACCGGTGAAGCCATCGTAAATCTTGCTGCCTGCGATGAATCCGACGTTAACGCGGCGGTGAGCACGGCTCGCACAGCCTTTGAGGCCGGAAGCTGGAGCAAATTGGCTCCGGGCGAACGCAAGGCGGTGCTGCTAAAACTGGCGGCGCTGATGGAACAGCAGCTCGCCTCGCTGGCTGTGCTGGAAAGCCTCGACAGCGGTAAGCCGGTCAGCGAGTGTCTGGCGGTGGACGTACCGGAGACTATCCATGTGCTGAAGTGGCATGCGGAAGCCATCGACAAGCTTTACGACCACACGGCGCCGGTAGGCAATAATGCGATGGCGCTGATAGTGCGTGAACCGATTGGCGTGGTGGGCTGCGTTCTGCCGTGGAATTTCCCGCTGCTGATGCTCGCCTGGAAAATTGGCCCGGCATTGGCGGCAGGGTGTTCGGTGGTGGTGAAACCGGCTGAACAAACGTCTCTGACGTCGCTGCGCGTGGCTGAACTGGCGTTTGAAGCGGGCGTTCCTGCGGGGGTATTGAATATTGTGACCGGTACCGGAAAAGAAGTCGGCGAGCCGATTGGTTTGCATCCGGATATTGATATGGTGAGCTTTACCGGCTCCACCGCCACCGGACGTCGCTTCCTGCACTATGCGGCGGAATCCAATCTCAAAAAGGTCGTGCTGGAGTGCGGCGGCAAAAACCCGGCGCTGGTGTTTAACGATGCCGACGATATCGCTGCGGTTGCCGAACATGTGCTTAACGGTGCGTTCTGGAACATGGGCGAGAACTGCTCCGCGACCTCGCGCCTGCTGGTGCAGGAAGATGTGAAGGAAGCGCTGTTGGCGGAGATGGCGAAGCAAATCGGTAACTGGACGATGGGTAACCCGTTCGATCCGCGCAATCGGCTGGGTGCGATGATCTCTCCTGAGCACTTTAGTAAGGTGAGCCGCTATCTTGATATCGCGCGCCAGGAAGGGTTACCTATTCTGCACGGAGGTAACACGAAGCAGGGGGCTTACGTGCAGCCGACCATCATCGATGGCGTGACGCCGGAAAGCGCGCTGTTCCGGGAGGAGATCTTCGGCCCGGTGCTGTGCGTCACCACGTTTAAAACCGAAGGCGAGGCCATCGCGCTGGCCAACGACACCCCATACGGCCTGGCGGCGTCGGTTTATACCGGCAAGCTTAATCGCGCCATCCGCGTTTCTCGCGCTATTCGCGCCGGAACAGTGACCGTGAACTGCTTCGGAGAGGGGGACGCAACCACGCCGTTTGGCGGCTACAGGCAGTCCGGTTTTGGCGGTCGCGATAAATCAGTGTTTGCGCTTGACCAGTACACCGAGCTGAAGACCATCTGGGTTGATGTTGCTGAAGACGACGCCTGAAGCCGTGCTTCGCGGCCTGGAAGACAGAATCCATTTCTATTTCTGTCTTCTGGTGGCGGTGGGGCTGTCGAAGAAGCTGGGACGCATTACCTCCAACCGGCAAAAAAATGCCTTTATTATTAAATGGCTAAAGAATGCTCGGGAGATGGGATCTTTCCATCAGCGCGCCGACAGTGAAATTGTCTGGCTGCGTGGGGAGATCCTGCGTCATTCGCCCGATCGGGACCCGGAACCGGTTCTGATGCTGATTTACCGGACAGCCAGTAAAATGCACAGAACGTGATCGCCGTTGCGGATAAATTTTGCCGTAGCTTACCTTTATCTGTAGGTTAAGCAGCATCATAGTTAAGCATCACGGGTCGATTTTCAGGAGGCGGTAATGAGAACGGGTAAGACAGCGCTGTACGAGGATCTCAAGCGGCTTATCTTAACGATGGAACTCGACCCGGATGAGCTGCTGGATGAAGCCAGTCTGACCGCTCAGTACGGCCTGTCACGGACACCGGTGCGCGAAGTGTTTCAGCGCCTGGCAGGTGAAGGGTATCTCGAGATCGTTGAAAAGCGGGGCGTACGCGTGATTCCCATGAGCCATGCCACGCTGCGCAACTTTTTCCTGGTGGCACCGATGATCTATGCGGCCACCGGGCGCCTTGCAGCTCAGCACTACAAACCCGCGCAGTTGAAGGCGCTAAAAGAAACTCAAAAGCGCTTTCGCAAAGCGGTTCAGAGCCATGATGTCGAAGCGTTGGCTCTGGAGAACAACCGCTTTCACGAGATCATGGGGGAAATGGCGGCTAACCCCTATTTGCAACCGAGCCTCGGACGCTTGCTGATCGATCATTGTCGTATCGGTCACACCTTTTTCCGTCCACGTAATGATGACATGGAGCGGCGTTTACAACTGGCTGCCGATCATCACGATGCGTTTATCGTCGCACTGGAAGCGCACGATGAGCAGGCGGTAGTGGATCTGGTGTTCGAACACTGGGAACTCTCCCGGGAAAACATGGAGATCTTTATTGCGCCGCAGGGACTCAAGGCCGATGAGCGCATCCAGTCACCTGAATAACCCCACCTGATGGCGTGCTCCCAGGCATTCGCTTGGGGGCTACTTTCAAATCGTAACACGCCCTGAGCGTTACTCGCTCGGGGCTTTTCTACGTCTAAATTAACCTGGATTTAACTATTTTTATACTTGTTATATACATGAGATATTCATCACGTATTCATTTTTTCGACATGGATAACATGAGTTCATACCGTGCTTACTGACCTGCTAAGCGCAAAAGAAAAATAACAGCGAACCGGAGTAAACAGCGTGCAAAAGATCACTTCTCTCCCTGCTGATGACGCCCTGCCAGGGTGGTATCACACCAGCCCATCTCGCCCCCCACGGCCTGCTCACGTGGGGCAAAAACACGCTCGCTGGGCCATTGTGGGGGCCGGGTTAACCGGGCTGGCAGCCGCCCGCCAGATGGCGATCCATTTTCCTGACGATGAAATTGTACTGATTGAAGCGCAGGAAGTGGGCTATGGCCCTGCCGGGCGCAATGCGGGTTTTGCCATTGATGTGCCGCACGATATCGGCGCCAAGGACTACATCGGCGATGTCAAAACCGCCAGGCTTATCCTGCAGCTCAATACGCTGGGGCAGAACTATCTGCGTGCTATTGTGCAGGAGCACGTAATTGAGTGTCAGATGTCAGAATCCGGGAAATATCAAGCTGCCGTGGGCGAGCAGGGCGTGGCGATTCTTGAGGCCTACCGCCGCGGGCTAGAGAAGATTGGCCGCGAAACGCAGATGATAACGGGCGAGGATCTACCTGACCACATCGGCACCCGTTACTACAAACAGGCGCTTTATATTCCCGGCACTATCCTGCTGCAACCGTCGGCGCTGGTGAAAGGGCTGGCGAACAATCTGCCATCGAACGTGACGCTTTACGAGTATACGCCGATCACGGCTATTAATTATGGCGACAAAGTGACGCTGGTGCATGACAAAGGCAGCATCACGGCAGATAAGTTGATTCTGGCAAACAACGCATTTGCGTCGCACTTTGGCTTCCTGCGCGGACGCCTGTTGCCGACCTTTCTGTACGGTAGCCTGACCCGTCCGCTGACTGCCGATGAGCAGACCCGGCTGGGCGGCAAACCGGTCTGGGGCGTTATCCCCGCGCATCCGTTTGGCAGCACCGTACGCCGGACGGTAGATAACCGCATACTGGTACGCAACAGCTTCAGCTTCCACCCTGATGGTCGTCCGCGCGAGCACCATCTGAAGAACTTTATCGCTAACCACCGTAAATCCTTTGAGCGCCGTTTTCCGACGCTTGACCAGGTTGATTTCGCCTATTCCTGGAGTGGGGCTATTTGTCTGTCGGAGAATCATGAGGGTTTCTTCGGCCAGCTGGCACCCAACGTGTACGGCGCGCTGTGCTGCAACGGGTTGGGCATCACGCGCGGCACGGCTACCGGCAAACTGCTGGCGGATATGATTGCCGGTGAGCGCAATGAGTTGATCGACTTCCTTGTGGCGTCACCGGGCCCGAATAAAACCCCGCCGGAGCCGTTCCTCTCCATCGGCGTTAATTCGGTGCTGAAATGGGGACAATATAGAGCAGGTTCAGAAGTTTAGTCTTTCTCACCCGAACCATCATCGTTGCCGCGCGTTTACTGGAATGCCCACGAAACCAACCAGACCGCCATGCTGCTGTATGACCAGATGGCGGAGCGCCCCGGTTTTGTGATGTACCGCAAGGCGCTTTGACGTGGGGGGGGAAAAAATCTCCGCACATCACCCAATCTTATTTTACTTTTTAGGAACAAGACGGCGGTTTTTGCCGGTGTCAGGCCGGCTTGGGCGTGGCTGCTTCAGCAGTTTCTGCGCCAGACGAGCAACTGCCGTCAATACATTGATACACAAATATATTTTCCCTTGATGAATAAACAGGTGCTCGGGCCGCTAAAACTGGCAATAATAGGCGGGTCGGCCGCTTATCTTCTCCTCATCGTCGACGGTTGTGACACGAACAGATTGTCACCTTACACAGCAGAAGTCTCTGGATCCAAGATGCAAACCACCTCGTTGTCCGAAACCCGGAAAATCTGGCCCGCACTCACCGTCTTTTTGTTGGTGTTCGCGGCTTGCCTGCTGGGCATCGTCAGCCGTCCCGTCGGATTTTTGGCGGTATTCTGGCCGGTAAACGCCGTTCTGCTGGCGGTTCTGGTGCGCTGCCCGCAGTGGGCTACGCGCGCCGGCTGGGGCATGGCGGTGCTGGGGTATCTGGCGGCGGATCTGCTGACCGGCAGCTCGCTGCAAAAGGCGTTGCTGCTGAACGCTGCCAATCTGACCGGCGTGGTGGTGGGGTATCTGCTGTTCATGCGGCTGTCGCCGCCGGCGCGCATGCTACAGCGCGGCGCCTCCAGCATGTACCTGTTCGGTATTTGCCTGGCCGCCGCCGCCGCGACCGGTGTAGTGGGCGCGGGAGTCTCGCAGTGGCTGTTCGGCAGGCCCTATTTAACCTCGCTGGCGCTGTGGTTCTCGTCCGAATTCACCAACTACGTCACGCTGATGCCGTTTATTCTGGTGTTTCCCGCTGATTGGCGCTATCGCCTGCGCGTGGCCTGCGCCATGTTGACGCAGCGCAGCCAATGGCCGCAGGCGGGGCGGAAAATGGCGGTGTTGGCGCTGCTGGCGCTGGCGGCGGTCTGCAGCGTGCTGATCGGCGGCCCCGGCGCGGTGATCTTTCCCATGCCGGTGCTCCTGTGGCTGGCGATGTCCTTTTCGCTGTTCAGCACCATGATCGCGGTGCTGGTTTATGTGCTGTGGTGCCATCTGGCGATCGATTTCGGGTTGCTGAGCACCACGCTCGACATGAAGGTGCTGCAGAACACGGTATCGATGCGTTTGGGCATCGCGCTGCTGGCGCTGGGGCCGATTGCCGTCGCCAGCATGAACTATGCGCGCAACGCGCTGTTGCGCACGCTGGAGCACGTGGCGAGTCACGATGCGTTGACCCACGTGCTGACGCGCAATGCGTTTATGCAGCGCGGCGAGCGAGTGATAGACCAGAAAGGCGAGCTGGTGTGCGTCATGATGCTCGACATCGATTACTTCAAATCGATCAATGACCGTTTCGGCCACGCCGGTGGCGATCAGGCGCTGATGGCGTTTACCCGTGCGATTGCCGCCGATCTGAGCGTCGATGATCTGTTCGGCCGCATGGGTGGGGAAGAGTTCGCCATCGTCTCGACGCTCGGCCAGCCGCAGCAGGGGGTGCAGCTGGCCGAACGGCTGCGGCAACGCATTGAGGCGGAATCGATCACCATGCCGGCCGGCCATCCGCTGCAGATCACCGTCAGCATCGGCATGGTAACCTGCCCGGGCGGTTCCGGCCACAGCCTGGCCGACCTGCTCAAACTGGCGGATCTGGCGGTATACAAAGCGAAAAACGCCGGCCGTAACCGGGTCGCCACGCCGGAATCTTGCCCGCCGAACGATCCTGACCGCTGAACTTCCGATCCGTGCCGCACGCCCGCCGTCTAAACTGGTAGGGGGCGCGGACTACTTTGCCCGCGCTGAACCGACTGTCCTTAATCAGACAAGAGGATATCAGAATGAAATACGTAGACGGGTTTGTGGTGGCGGTGCCGGCCGCCAATAAGGAGGCATATCACCGGTTGGCGGCCGCAGCGGCGCCGCTGTTTAAAGAGTTTGGCGCCACGCGCGTCGTGGAGTGCTGGGGCGATGATGTGCCCGACGGCAAACTTACCGACTTTCGCGGCGCGGTGAAGGCGCAGGAAGGCGAAGTGGTGGTGTTCAGCTGGATAGAGTACCCCTCCAAGGCGGTGCGCGACGCCGCCAACGAGAAAATGATGAACGATCCGCGCATGAAGGCGCTGGGCGAGATGCCGTTTGACGGCAAGCGCATGATCTTTGGCGGGTTCGCGCCGATCCTCGATACCTAAGGAGGCGCAGATGGCCAGAATTACGCAACATCTGTGGTTTGAAAAAGACATGGAGGCGGCGCTGAATTGCTATGTCGCGCTGATCCCCGGTTCGTCCGTGAACTGGTTTTCCGATCTGCCGGCGGATACGCCGAGCGGCCCGGCCGGCAGCGTGAAGCTGGCTTCCTTTACCCTGGGCGACCAGCGCTATGCGGCGATCGAAGCCGGGCCGTTGGATCCGTTCAACCACAGCTTCTCCGTGATGGTGGAATGCGACGATCAGGCGGAGGTCGACCGGCTGTGGGACGCGTTGTGCGTGGGCGGCGAGGCGGAGCAGTGCGGCTGGCTGCGCGATCGCTGGGGGTTGTGCTGGCAGATCGTGCCGCGGCGCCTGACCGAACTGATGAACGATCCTGACGCCGCCCGCGTGCGGCGGGTCACGGAAGCGATGCTGCTGATGGGCAAAATCGACATCGCCGGCCTGGAAGCGGCGGCGCGGGGTTAGCGGATAAAAGATGCATCGAGAGCGCAGCACTTAACGCATCGGCGCTGGTTTCCTTCGGCATTCCCGGCGGCACCGCCGCGAAAACCGGCGGTGCGCCGATTTTGCCGGGCGTGGCGGGTATTCTGATCTGGTTTGGTGTCGCGGCCGGGTAGCGCCGCGCTTGCATCAATCTGTTGCATCTCAAGCTCAGTATTTATCATTTGTCAGCCGCCGGCGTTCGCGGCATGGTGACGGCAACGCCAAATCAGTCAGGGACACTTATGCAAAAATCACAGATTCAACCGTGGGTTGCGCAGCATCCGCTGTTGCAACGAATGGTCGCCCTCGAGCCTATCACCTGGTTCAATCCGCGCGCGACAACGCTGGCCGCAGGCTTGCCCCATGTCGGCCTGACCGCCGCCGACGTCGCC
Organism: Serratia sp. CY31944; assembly: GCF_052169175.1. NCBI lineage: Bacteria > Pseudomonadati > Pseudomonadota > Gammaproteobacteria > Enterobacterales > Yersiniaceae > Serratia > Serratia sp. CY31944. The sequence goes on along the minus strand of NZ_JBJNLG010000004.1, from coordinate 175,286 downwards.
GCCGCGGAGCAGCGCCTGGCGCGCTTTGCGCCTTATCTCGCCGTGGCCTTCCCGGAAACCCGGCCGACAAAGGGGATCATCGAATCCGAGCTGGTGGCGATCCCCGCCATGCAGCAGGCGTTGGACCGGCGCTATGGGCTGCGGCTTGGCGGGAAGCTGCTGCTGAAAAAGGACAGCCATCTGCCGATCTCCGGCTCAATCAAGGCGCGCGGCGGCATTTACGAGGTGCTGACGCACGCGGAGACGCTGGCGCTGGAGGCGGGGCTGCTGCAGATCGGCGACGACTACGCCCGGCTGTTTTCCGACGAGTTTCGCCAGTTCTTCCGCCAGTACCGCATCGCCGTCGGTTCGACCGGCAACCTGGGGCTCTCTATCGGCATCATCAGCGCCCGACTGGGGTTTGACGTCAGCGTCCACATGTCGGCGGACGCGCGGGCGTGGAAGAAGCAAAAGCTGCGCGACAACGGCGTCACGGTGGTGGAGTACGCCGAAGATTACGGCGTGGCGGTCGAGCAGGGGCGCAAGCAGGCGGCGAGCGATCCGCGCTGTTTCTTTATCGATGATGAAAACTCGCAAACCCTGTTTCTCGGCTACGCGGTGGCCGGCGGCCGCCTGAAGCGGCAGTTTGACCAACAGGGCATCGTGGTGGACGCACAGCATCCGCTGTTCGTGTATCTGCCGTGCGGCGTCGGCGGTGGGCCGGGCGGCGTGGCGTTTGGCCTCAAGCTGGCCTTCGGCGACCATGTTCACTGCGTTTTCGCCGAGCCGACCCATTCGCCCTGCATGTTGCTCGGCGTTTACAGCGGGCTGCACGACGGCATTGCGGTGCAGGATCTTGGCATCGATAACCGCACCGCGGCGGACGGGCTGGCGGTGGGACGCGCCTCCGGCTTTGTCGGCCGGGCGATGGAGCGCCTGTTGAGCGCATTTTACACCCTGAGCGACGAAGAGATGTTTGCGCTGCTCGGGCTGTTGGACAAGCACGAGCATATCCAGCTGGAGCCGTCCGCGCTGGCCGGCATGGCCGGGCCGTGGCGCGTTGCGGCCCAGGCGCGGCAGCTCAGCGAACAAGGCGTGAGCACAGAGAGCCTGACGCAGGCGACGCATTTGGTGTGGGCGACCGGTGGCGGCATGGTGCCGCCGGCGGAAATGGCGAAGTACCTCGCCATTTCCGCCGGGCAGGCGTCTCTGAGTCAATAAGGGCGTTTCTTGCGCTCGCTCCCTTTTTAGAGGGCGAGCGCCGTTCGAAAAGCGTCCGTGCCTTCAGGCCGATGGTCAGCGCCAAACAGGGTAGCGCCAATGTTTCTAAAATGTTAATTGAATCACAAACCCTCATTCTGTGGTAACGGAAAAAACAAACCCATCCCATTAATAGTAAATAAAATTATTTTATTTACCGTCCTCTGATGTTCGTTTATCGCACGCTTATTGTTTTAACAATATTGAAGCATTCGCCGTGGGGTGGTTTGATTTAATTGTCGATTAACGAACTATGTTCCGATAATCGCACAAATTAACCCTCTTGCCGGTACGCAACCGGTTGTTCTGTGCGGTGAGGGTTGCCGCACCCCCTGAGGAGCAAGCCATGCCACACGATAACAACGTAGAAATCCGAGGGTTTATCGATGACCAGCCATTTTCTCGCTACCAGTGGTTGATACTGGTTTTGTGTTTTTTAGCGGTAGCGCTGGACGGCTTCGATACCGCCATTATCGGTTTCATTGCCACGTCGCTGGTGCAGGAATGGGGAATAGAAAAAACCTCTCTGGGGCCGGTGATGAGCGCTGCTTTGGTCGGCCTGGCGGTGGGCGCGTTGGCCGCCGGGCCGTTGGCGGATCGCATCGGGCGTAAGAAAGTGCTGGTGATCTCGCTGCTGCTGTTCGGCGGCTTCAGTTTGCTGACCGCCTTCGCCGGCTCGCTGTCGACGCTGACGCTGTTGCGTTTCCTGACGGGGCTGGGATTGGGGGCGGCCATGCCCAATGCCGCCACGCTGATGTCGGAATATGCGCCTCAGCGCTGCCGGGCTTTGATGGTGAATCTAATGTTTTGCGGTTTTCCTCTCGGCTCATCGCTGGGCGGCTTTTCTTCCGCCTGGCTGATCCCGCATTTCGGCTGGCAGAGCGTGATGGTGCTGGGTGGCGTCATGCCGCTGCTGCTGGCGCTGGTCTTGATCGCCGCCTTGCCTGAATCCGCGCGCTTTATGGTTGCGCGCGGCTATGCCGCAGAACGCATCGCCAAAGTGTTGAAGCGCATTGCGCCACTCCCAAAGACGCCGCATTTCATGTTGCAGGAAGAGGGGCAGATAAAGGCGGCCTCGCCGCTGGGGATGATTTTTTCCCGTCGCTATCTGCTGGGCACCTTGATGCTGTGCCTGACTTACTTTATGGGGTTGATGATTTTCTATCTGCTGACCAGTTGGCTGCCCCTGTTGATCCGTGAAACCGGCGCTTCCGTCACGCAGTCGTCGCTGATCACCGCGCTGTTTCCGCTCGGCGGGGGGCTTGGCGTATTGATTATCGGTTGGTTGATGGATCGCATGAACCCGCACAAGGTGGTGGCCGTCGGCTATTTGCTCACCGGCCTGTTCGTCGGCATCATCGGCTTTGTCTATAGCTACCCGCCGCTGATGGCGATCACGGTGTTCATCGCCGGCACCTGCATGAACGGCGCGCAGTCATCCATGCCGGCCCTGGCAGCCGGATTTTATCCCACCCAGAGCCGGGCGACCGGCGTGGCATGGATGCTCGGTCTCGGGCGTTTTGGCGGCATTCTGGGGGCGATGAGCGGTGGTGCGCTGATGCAGATGCAACTGTCGTTCAGCACCATATTCACACTGCTGGCCATCCCGGCGCTGATCGCGGCGCTGGCGTTGATCGCCAAACACCTTTCCGGCTACCCGGCGCTGCCGGCGCCGCTCAATAAAAATGCTGTGAGGGAATAATACTATGCGCACACAGGTTGCGATAATCGGCGCCGGACCGGCCGGCTTGATGTTGTCTCATCTGCTGCATCTGCATGGCGTGGATTCGGTGGTGTTGGAAACGCGCAGCCGGGCGGCGGTGGAATCGACCATTCGCGCCGGGGTGCTCGAACAAGGGACGGTCGATCTGCTCAACCAGGTCGGATTGGGAGAACGGATGCGGCGGGAAGGGGCGCGGCATCAGGGCATCCGGTTGGCATTCGGTGGCCGTCAGCACCGCATCGATCTGGCGGAATTGACCGACCGCGCCGTCACCGTTTATGCCCAGCACGAAGTCTTGAAAGACCTGATCGCCGCGCGTGTGGCGGCGCAGGGGCAACTGTTTTTCGAGGTGGAGCAGGTTGAATTGAAGGCGCTGGACAACGCGCAGCCCGAGGTTCACTACCGTCACGCAGACCAGCCGCGCCAGCTCCGCTGCGACTTCGTCATCGGATGCGACGGATTCCACGGCATCAGCCGCGCGGCGATGCCCGGCGGGCTGCGGCAGGATTACACCCGCATCTATCCGTTCGGCTGGTTCGGCATTCTGGTCGAAGCGCCGCCCTCCAGCGATGAGCTGATCTACGCCTGCCATCCGCGCGGCTTTGCGCTGATCAGCACCCGTTCGGCCGGTGTACAGCGCATGTATTTTCAGTGCGATCCGGCGGAACAGGTCGATCAATGGTCGGACGACCGCATCTGGCACGAACTGGAACAGCGGCTGGAAAACCATGAAGGCTGGGCGCTGAAAAAGGGCCGTATCTTCCAGAAAAACGTGGTCGGCATGCGCAGCTTCGTTACAGAACCGATGCGCTACAGACGCCTGCTGCTGGCGGGCGACGCGGCGCATATCGTGCCGCCGACCGGCGCCAAAGGGCTGAATCTGGCGATGGCCGATGTCTGCCTGTTGTCCCAGGCGCTGGAAACGTTTTACCGGCGAGGCGACTGGCAACGGCTGGACGAGTACAGCGACACCGCCTTGCAGCGGGTCTGGCGCGCAGAGCATTTTTCCTGGTGGATGACCCACATGCTGCATACTCGTCGGGACGACACGCCTTTCGAGCATCGGCTGCAACTGTCAGAATTGCAATACACGGTGAAATCGCGCAGCGCCATGACGATGCTGGCGGAGAATTATGTCGGGGCGCCATTCCCGGCACTATAAGCGAAAATGCCCATGCCGTGAGGCATGGGCGGCGTGCGACGAGCAGGGCCCCCTGATTGCCTGCGTGCGGTTACAGCTGTTCGCCGTTGCTGGCGATCACCCGGCGGTACCAGTCGAAGCTCTTCTTGCGCGAGCGCTCGAGCGTGCCGGTGCCGTCGTCGTGTTTGTCGACGTAGATGAAGCCGTAGCGTTTGCTGTACTCGCCGGTGGTGAACGACACGCAGTCGATGCAGCCCCACGGCGTGTAGCCGATCAGGTCTACGCCGTCTTCAATCACCGCTTTTTTCATCTCTTCGATATGGGCACGCAGATAGTCGATGCGGTAGTCATCGTTGATCTGGCCGTCCGCTTCCACCTTGTCGAAGGCGCCGAAGCCGTTCTCCACGATAAACAGCGGCTTCTGATAGCGCTCATACAGCACGTTCAGCGAATAGCGCAGCCCGACCGGATCGATCTGCCAGCCCCAGTCGGAGGCCTTGACGTGCGGGTTCGGCACGTTGCCCGGGAAGCCGAACATGCCGTCGCTGCCGTCCACCGCGTTAGCCTGCAGGGCGTTGCTCATGTAATAGCTGAAGCCGATGTAGTCGGTGCAGCCTTCGCGCAGGATCTGCGCGTCCTGCGGCTGCATCTCTATCTTCAGCCCTTTGCGTTCCCAATCGCGCAGCAGATAGCTTGGGTAGTAACCGCGCATCTGCACGTCGGTATACAGATAGCGTTGGTGCATCGCCTCGACGGCGTACATCACGTCGTCCGGCTTGCAGGAGTACGGGTAGAACGGCACGCAGGCCAGCATGCAGCCGATCTTGAATTCCGGGTTGATCTGATGGCCGAGTTTGACCACCTGCGCGCTGGCGACGAACTGGTGGTGCAGCACCTGATACAGCGCCTGTTCTGGGTTGTCTTCCCGGGTGTAGTCCACGCCGGAGCAGCAGTAGCCGAACAGCGGATAGCGGTAGTTGCTCTGGTTATTGATCTCGTTGAAGGTCATCCAGTACTTCACTTTTTCGCGGTAGCGGCGCATCACCACCTCGCTGAAGCGCACGAAGAACTCCACCACCCGGCGATTTTTCCAGCCGCCGTAGGCCTTCACCAGATGGTAAGGCATTTCGAAGTGCGACAGGGTGATCACCGGCTGGATGCCGTATTTCAGCAGTTCGTCGAACAGGTCGTCGTAAAACTGCAGGCCAGCTTCGTTCGGCGCCGCTTCGTCGCCGTTCGGGAAGATGCGCGTCCAGGCGATCGAGGTGCGGAAGCATTTGAAGCCCATCTCGGCGAACAGCGCCACGTCCTGCTTATAGCGGCCGTAGAAATCCACCGCTTCGTGGTTGGGGTAGCGATAGCCGTCGAGCACGCCGTCGGTCATCACGCGATCCACGCCGTGCGAGCCGCCGGACAGCACGTCGGCGATGCTGGGCCCTTTGCCGCCCCGATCCCAACCGCCTTCAACCTGGTGCGCGGCGACCGCGCCTCCCCACAGAAAATCCTTCGGCAACTGTTTCATCGTCAATGTCTCATCGGTTTATTTAATGAAGGGTAATAACGCTGCATTGAGAATAGAGTAGCAAGAGCGAAAGAAATGTCACGATATAACAAATCACCGTGGGAAGTGATTTGTCACAATAAAAAAACAGCCTGTTTTATTTTGCCGAATTAATATGCCCGAGCCGTTTACCGATGGTTTCAATAATGTAAAGTACGGGGATCTGCGTGGTGATATTGTGATGCCCGCCGATCAAATGCTGCGGAACGTGGTAGGAGAGGTTGAAGTCCGCCAGCCGCGCCAGCGAAGAGGTTTCGTTGTTGGTAATGCTGATGATCTTGCAGTGGTGCAGGCTGAACTGGCTGGCCAGCCGCAGGATCTCTTCGGTTTCGCCGGTAACCGACAGCACGATCGCCACCGCGTTTTTATACATGTCGCTGTTGACCGGATAATAAGGATCGTCGATGTGGGTACTGAATTTCCCGACGTTGGAAAAAAAACGCGCGCCATATTTCCCCAATGCGCCTGAGGTGCTGATGCCGACGAAAATAATTCGCTCGGCGGCGGCGATATGCTGCACCGCCTGATCGATCAGCTGATTAAACTCATCGTTGCTGACGCTTTTAAAAAAGCTGAGGATTTCGCCGATGCCGGAATCGACCGGCGGCGCATCGCTCTGTTCGAGATACAGCTTGAAACGGATGCGAAATTCCGAATAGCCGTCACAGCCCATTTTCTTGCAAAACCGCAGCACGGTAGTGGTGGACACGCCGGCGGCCTCGGCCAGCTCGCGAATGGTCATGTACATCACTTGATTCTTGTGTTTGCTGACGTAGTTATAAACCATCAGCTCCAGGGCGTTGAGCTCGGCGATTGCTTTATGGGTAAACATGAGTCGGTCCGGCGGCTGAAAACGGGAAGCTTATCTGCGGCTTAACATAGCAAAATTCACCGCCGCTGGCACTGCCGGGCAAAAAGAAAAGCCGCACCAGTCAGGCGCGGCCCAGGGTTCACGACGAACAAATAAAGCAAAACGTTCCGGAAGACATGCCATGAAAACGCGTTTCATCACACCGGGTTAGCATAAGTCAGCGGATCCCGGCGGCAAAATGCCGGTTTCTGCTTTCTAAAGTGAAAGATCGGCAAAGTTATGGCGCCGAGGCCGCGTTGACGAACGCCAATAATCGCGGCGCGCAATCATAAAACCGGGCTTATCTATAGGAAATTTATAGAAAATACCCACTTTTCGTTAAAGCCATGACGGCTACATTCCCTTAACATTATCAAGTCTTTTGATGATAATTATTAGCACGCTGCGAAATTATTCATCGCAGTGATGTTACGGATTAAATCCGTTTGCTTAAGGGATAGTTTCACCATGGAAATCAATGTTAACGGCCGGGTGGTTCCACTCGGCGATATCTCGCCCGAGACCCCGCTGCTGTATGTTTTACGCAACGATCTGCAATTGAACGGCCCCAAATACGGCTGCGGCCTGGGGGAGTGCGGCGCCTGCACGGTGCTGATCGACGGCGTCGCCGCACGCTCCTGCTCAATGCCGCTGTCCGCCGTAGGAAACAAATCCGTCACCACGCTGGAAGGCCTGGGCACCGCGGAAGCGCCGCATCCGGTACAGCAAGGGTTTATCGATGAGCAGGCGGCGCAGTGCGGTTACTGCGCCAACGGCATGATCATGACGCTGGTCGCGCTGTTCGAACGCGAGCCGCAGGCCGACGAACAAACCATCAAGAAAGAATTGGCTTACAACCTGTGCCGCTGCGGCACGCATATCGAGATCTTGCACGCCGCTGAGCGCGCCCGCGATCTGCTGGCCGCGCGGAGGCAAGCATGAGCCGCCTCGAACTGACCCGCCGCCAGCTGCTGCAGGCCGGCGGTGTGGTGATGGTCAGCAGCCTGCTGCCTGCGCCATTGAGCGCCTTCGCCGCCGAGTCGGTGACATCGCCCGTCGATCTGCCGCTGGATCGGGTAGACAGCTTTATCAGCCTCAGCGCCGACGGCCGGGTGACGGCGTTCAACGGCCACGTCGATCTGGGCACCGGCATTCGCACCGCGCTGGCGCAGATCGTCGCCGATGAAATTTGCGTGCCGTTTGATCACGTCACGATGATCCTTGGCGATACGCAACGCACGCCGGATCAGGGGCCGACCATCGCCAGCGCCACCCTTCAGGTGACCTCAGTGCCGCTGCGGCAGGCGGCGGCGCAGGTGCGGCACCTGCTGACGGCGCTGGCGGCCAAAGCCTTCGAACTGCCGGCCGAACAGCTGACGGCGGCGGCGGGGCAGGTATTTGTGACCAGGAACCCAGGGCGATCGCTGAGCTATGCGCAGCTGGCGAGTGGGCAAAATCTGCACGTGATGCTGGATAAAAACGTGCAGCTGAACAGCGAACGGCAGAACCACTACGTGGGCCGCGCCGTGCCCCGGGTCGATATTCCGGCCAAGGTCAGCGGTGGGCTGACCTACGTCCACGACCTGCGCTTGCCCGGCATGCTGCATGGCCGCGTGGTGCGCCCGCCATACGTAGGCGCCGACAGCAGCGCACCGTTGGGCGGTGGCCTGCTGTCGGTGGATGAAAGCTCGATCGCGCACCTGCCGGGCATCGTGAAACTGGTGGTGATCAACGATTTCATCGGCATCGTGGCCGAGCGCGAGGAGCAGGCGATCGCCGCCATGCGCCAACTGAAAACCGAATGGAAACCCTGGGCCGGGTTGCCGGATCTGTCGCCGGAAGCGCTGCCCGCCGCGCTGGAGGCCAATCCGAAAACCGACCGCGTGCTGCGCGACGACGCGGGCACGGACGCCGCGCTGGCATTGCTGCATACCGAAGTGCAGGCCGACTATGTCTGGCCTTACCATCAGCACGCCTCGATTGGCCCTTCCTGCGCGGTGGCGGAAGTCAAAGACGGGCGGGCGCAGGTGTGGTCCGGCACGCAAAACCCGCACGATCTGCGCAAAGACATCGCCAGGCTGCTCGAGCTGCCGCCTGGGCAGGTGCACATCACCCGCATGGAGGCCTCTGGCTGCTATGGCCGCAACTGCGCCGACGACGTCTCGGCGGACGCGGCGCTGCTGGCGCGGGCCACCGGCCGGCCGGTGCGCGTGCAGCTGATGCGCGAACAGGAATCCGGTTGGGAGCCGAAGGGCACCGGCCAGCTGATTCGGGTGCGCGGTGGCCTCGACGCGCAAAACCGGGTGGCGGCCTACGAATTGAAAACCAGCTATCCCTCCAACAATGCCGTGACCTTGCCGCTGGTGTTGACCGGCAAAGTAGCCAACCGGGCCGATGTGCAGCAGATGGGCGATCGCACCGCCATTCCGCAATACGAGTATCCGCACATGCGGGTGATCTGCCAGGACGCCGCGCCGATCGTGCGGGCTTCGTGGATGCGCGGCGTTTCTGCGCTGCCCAACGTGTTCGCCCATGAGTCCTGGATCGACGAGTTGGCCTGGCGCGCCGGCGAGGATCCGATCGCGTTTCGTTTGCGCTATCTGAACGATCCGCGCGCGGTGGCCTTGATTGAAGCCCTGAAACGGCAGGCGAACTGGCAAGACGGCCCGGCGCACCGCTCGCGCGCCGCCGGCGCCGAAGTGGTGAGCGGCCGCGGCTTCGCCTATGCGCGCTATTTTCACAGCAAATTCCCCGGCTTCGGCGCCGCCTGGGCGGCCTGGGTGTGCGATCTCAGCGTCAACCGCCGCTCCGGGCAGATCACGCTCGATAAAATCTTCGTGGCGCATGACTGCGGCCGCATGATCAATCCGGCCGGGGTGCGTCATCAGGTGCACGGCAACGTCATCCAGTCCGCCAGCCGGGTGCTGAAAGAGTTTGTGACCTTCAACGAGACGGGGGTGACGTCATTAGACTGGGGCGGCTATCCGATCCTGCGCTTCGACGAACTGCCGCAGATCGATATCCAGCTGATCGATCGCCCGGAGGAAGCGCCGATGGGCGCCGGAGAATCCGCCTCGGTGCCGAGCGCGGCGGCGATCGGCAACGCGCTGTTTGACGCGCTCGGCGTGCGCCTGCGCGAGGTGCCGTTTACGCCGGCGCGGGTGCTTGCCGCGCTGCGCGCCCAGGCCGGCCATTAATCCCCGTCACGAACAAGGACAGCCATAATGAGTAAGATGAAAAAAATCGTCGGGTGGGGTGGCTTCACGGCGATCGCCGTGGTGGTGGCCGGCGTTGTCGCCAGCTGGCAACCGGAAATCGCGCCGCTCTCCGCCGACGCGACGCACAGTTTCAGCGAGGCGCAGATCGCGCGCGGCAAAACGCTGGCCGATCTTGGCGATTGCGCGGTGTGCCACACCCGTTCGGGCGGCGAGCGCAACGCCGGCGGGCTGGCGATGGCGATCCCCTTCGGCACCATTTACACCACCAACATCACGCCGGACGTGGAAACCGGCATCGGCAGCTGGAGCTACGCGGCGTTTGAACGCGCCATGCGCCACGGCGTCGATCGCCAGGGCCGCTACCTTTATCCGGCGTTTCCCTATACCGCCTTTACCCGCACGAGTGACGACGATCTGCAGGCGCTGTACGCCTACCTGATGTCGCAACCGCCGGTCAACTATCGGCCGCCGGCCACCGATCTGCACTTTCCGTTCAATATCCGCCAGGGCATCTTCGCCTGGAACCTGCTGTTCCTGACGCCGGGCGCGATGCAGGAAAACCCGGCCCAAAGCGCCGCCTGGAACCGCGGCGCTTATCTGGCCGAAGGGCTGGGGCACTGCAGCGCCTGCCACTCGCCGCGCAACGTGCTGTTCGGCGAGAAAACCGGTAGCGACCACCTGGCCGGCGGCGTGGCGGAAGGCTGGACGGCGCCGGCGTTGACCGGCCGCTCGCCCGCGCCGCTCGATTGGACGCAGCAGGATCTGGTCGATTTCATGCGTACCGGCTACTCGGCCAACCACGGCGTGGCCGCCGGCCCAATGGCGCCGGTGATCGAAGAAGGGTTGTCCCGCTTGCCGCAGGCGGATCTGCAGGCGATCGCCGTCTATCTGCGCAGCTATCATCCTGAAACGGCGGCGGGCGCGACGGCGGCCACGTTGAACGCTAAGGCGGAGCGGCAGGTCGAGCCCCTGAGCTCGCAAGGCGCGCGGCTGTTTTCCGGCGCCTGCATGGCTTGTCATGCGCAGGAAAAGGGCGCGCAGATGGCGGGGGTGCGGCCTTCTCTGGCGCTGAACACCAACCTGTTCGCCGAGGCGCCGGACAACGCCATTCGCGTGGTGTTGGATGGCATACAGCGGCCGGCGAACGCCGAACTGGGCTATATGCCGGGCTTCCGCCATAACCTGGATGACGCGCAGATCGCCATCCTGCTCAACTATCTGCGGCAGCACTACGCCGGTCAGGCGCCGTGGCTCGATCTGACCGCGCAGGTCAGCCGTTTGCGCGCCGAAACCGCGCAGAAATAGCCGTCGGGGGCTGGACAGCCGCGTCGCGTTGGCGACAATAGGATCTTTCACATGGACAGGGGCAGTAAAATGAATACGTTAGACGCAATCCGCCAGCGCCGCGCCACCAAACAGTTTGATGCGCAGCATGTGATGACGCTCGAAGAGAAAAAAGCGTTGCTGACTATCGCGCTGCAGGGCGCGCCCAGCGCTTTTAACCTGCAGCACTGGCGCCCGCTGCTGATCGAAGATCGCGCCCAGCGCGAGAAAATTCGCGAAGCGGCGTGGGGGCAGGCACAGGTCACCGACGCGTCGATGCTGGTCGTGCTGTGCGGCGATCTGTCGAGCTGGGAGTCACAGGTAAAAAACGTCTGGGCCGAGGCGGCGGAGCCGGTACAGCAGTTCATGATCCCGGCCGTCGATCAGTATTATCGCGGTAAGCCGCAGGTGCAGCGCGACGAAGTGATGCGCAGCAGCGGCATCTTCGCCCAGACGCTGATGCTGGCGGCCAAGGCGCAGGGCTACGACTCTTGCCCGATGGACGGGTTTGATTTCGACGCCGTGGGCGAGATCATCAACAAACCGGCGCACTATCAGATCGCGCTGATGGTCGCCATCGGCAAGGCGGCGGGGCAGCCTTATCCGCGCATCGGCAAACTGCCGTTCGACGAGGTGGTGAAAACCGATCGTTTCTGAGCTGAACGGTGAATGACAAAAGGGAAGGCTTGCGCCTTCCCTTATTTTTTTGCGACGCACAGTTCGTTCCAGTAGCTGAAACGGATGCGCCGTTGCAGGCGATGATGCCACATGGCCAACTCCTTCAACCCTACACGGTGTAAATAAATAACACCGCGCCGGGCGCAAGACGAATGCCTTATTGTGCATAGCTTGCCCGCCGGACGGGATTAACCGGTTTTATCAGCCCGCCGGGCGACCGGCGAGAGCCGCCAGCCGAAGTTCATGCCCGCCGCGGCGCCCAGGATCGCCAGCGTGCCCAGCAGCTGTAACAGACTGAGGCGGTGGCCGAACGCCGCCCAGTCCACCACGATCGCCACCGCCGGGTAGATGAACGACAGGGCGCCGACCAGAGAGGTGGGGATCTTCTGAATGGCGCCGTACAGCAGCGTGGACATCAAGCCGGTATGCACCAGGCCGAGGGTCGCCAGCAGCAGCCAGTCGATCGGGGCCGCAGGCGGCGTGGCCAGGCCGGCGAACGGCGCCATCACCAGCGCGCCGACGGTCAGCTGAATCAACACGATCAGCTGCGGCGGCAGCGCGGCCAGCTGTTTGACGATCGCCGCCGCAATGGCGTACATCAGGGCCGCGCCCAGCGCCAGCGCCACGCCGAGCAGATAGTCATCGCCGCCGCCGTTTTGCCGGCCGGTGACGATCAACACCATTCCCGCGAACGCCAGCAGAAGCCAGCCCAGCCGATTAGCCGTCAGCTTTTCGCCGAACAGCAGCGCCCCCAGCGCCACCAACATGAACGGCTGAACGTGGTAGGTAACGGTGGCGACCGCGATCGAGGCATGAGCATAGGCGGCAAACAGCAGCGTCCAGTTGAGCACCAGGGCGATTCCCCCCAGAATGGCGAAGCTCAGCTGGCGCCGGTTGATCGCGCCTGATTTCAGCTGACCGAGTGCGGCGCAGGTCGCCAGCATGGCCAGCGCGCCGAACGCGCAGCGCCAAAACACCATCGTTGCGGGCGGCTGCCCTAAAACGAGCACCGGCCACCCCACGGTGCCGGAGATGGTCATGGCGAGGATCATTTGCACTGCGCCGCGCGTTTTCGTTTTCATGTGGTTTCCCTCGTTGCCTGCCCGCACTTGCGGCAAAGCGGTGCAATCATTAAAATGAACAATCGAACATTATGATGAACATGAATACGAGTGTTCGTCAAGTCGAACAAATGGATGGTATAGCGAACAATGAGCGATAGCCTAATGCAGAACATCACGCCGATCGGCCTCTTGTCGGCGGCGATCCGCCGCGAGCGGGAGCGAGTGAACCTGTCCGTCACCGAACTGGCGAAGCGCGCGGGCATCGCCAAGTCCACGCTGTCGCAGCTGGAAGCCGGCAGCGGCAATCCCAGCCTGGAAACGCTATGGGCGCTGGCGATGGCGCTGGATGTGCCGGTCAGCCGGCTGATTTCACAGCCGAGCAGGCAGGTGCAGGTGATCCGCGCCCATGAGGGTACGCCGGCGCTGTCGGAGCAGGGCAACTACGCCGCCACGCTGCTGGCCACCTGCCCGCCGGGGGCGCAGCGCGACATTTACCGGCTGCGGGTGCAGCCCGGAGAAGCCAAGCTTTCCCGGCCGCATCCTCCCGGCACCGTCGAGCATGTGATTATCAGCAGCGGGCGCGCGCGCCTGGGGCCGGCAGACCAGCCGCAGGAGCTGAGCGCCGGCGATTACATCAGCTATTCCGCCGATCGCGAGCATGTTTTCGAAGCGCTGGAGCCGGAGACCACCGCCGTGATGCTGATCGAACAGGGCTAACCTGGGCGTTGACGGTTCGTTTATTGAAAATGATTCTCAATTATATTAGTGTGCCCGCCTGTTTTGACGTCGGGACGGGCGCGTAGCCCGGCGTCGCTGTTTATTGCCCTTCAAGGACCGAAGATGAAAATCGCTATTCCTTCCCTGCTGTTATTCGCCGGTTTGACGGCGACGCACCCGGCCACCGTGTTGGCCGTCGCACCGCCCGCCGCGGCGGATCAGGGCCAGAACGACACGGCCAACAACGATTTCAGCTTCGTACGCTATCGCGCGGATTACCGCGTCAACGCCAACGCCACCAACGTGAAGACGGAAAGCTACGAAGTACTGCTGAAGACCAAGGCGGCGGTCGAGAAATTCAGCCAGATCCGCCTGAGCTACAGCGAAAAAATGGAAACGCTGGAGGTGGTCGCCGCCTATACGCTGACCGCCGACGGCCAGCGCCACGACGTGGCGCCCGATCGCATCTATACCCAGGAAAGCTACTCCAGCGCCACGGCGCCGCTGTATGCCGACCGCAAAGTGCGCGTCATCGTGTTCTCCAACCTGGCGCCGGGATCGCGCGTGGTGTATGAGCTGCGCCGCACGCAAAACACGCCGTATTTCCCCGACTATTTCGGCCTGTGGGAGACGTTCAGCGTTTTCGATCAGTTCGACGATGCCGAAGTGACCCTGCAGGCGCCCGCCAAGCTGCCGATGCATATTTTCACGCGCGGCGTGGCGGGCGGAGACCAGCCGCAGATCCGCGACGGGCAGGCGCACTGGCGCTGGCATTATTCACGCAGCGCGCCGATGAAATCGCAAAACTGGGCGGCGGACAGCTGGACCTTCAGCCCGACCATCATGGCCAGCACCTACCGCGAGTGGCCGCAGTTGGCCAAGGCCTACCAGCTGAAGGCCGGCGCGGCGGCGAAGGTGACGCCGGGCATCCAGGCGTTGGCGGACAACATCACCGCCGGCATCAGCGATCGGCGCGAGCAGGCGGAGGCCCTCTATCGCTGGGTGGCGCAAAACATTCGTTACGTGGCGGTGTATCTGGGCAACGGCGGGCTGGAGCCGAATTCGGCGCAGAGCATTCTCGACAACCACTACGGCGACTGCAAGGATCACGTGGTGATCCTGGAGGCGCTGCTTGCCGCCAAGGGCATTGCAAGCTCGCCGGTGCTGATCGGCATGGACGAAGGCCCGATACTGCCTAAGGTGCCGCTGCTCAGCCGCTTTAACCACGCCATCACCTACGTGCCGGAATTCAAACTGTACCTGGATTCCACCAATCCGTGGGCGCGCTTCGGGCAACTGCCGGAAGGCGATCTGGGGGCGCCGGTGCTGCTGACGCGCGACGCCAAACTGGCGCGCACGCCGGGCAGCGACGAGCAGCCGGTCAAGAGCGCGCTGAGCGTCGATTTCGTGTTCGACAAAGCGGGCAATCTGCACGGGCAAACCGAGCGTCGGCTGAGCGAAGTGGAAGAGATTGATCTGCGGGGCTACTTCTCGCAGATCAACCGGCAGAACCGGGCGCAGGCCGAAGCGTCTATCATGTCCGCCTCCGGCATCGACGGCAGCGGCGAGGTGGCGATGAACAGCGATCCGCTGGATCTCAAAAAACAGTTCGGTTACCGCTTCCGCTTCAAGGCGGACGACTACGTCGATTTCGGCGTGGTGGGCGGCATGACGCTGCCGAATCCGCCCGGCGGCAAATCGTTCCGCTCGCTGTATACCACCACGGCGGCGCCTGGCAACGAAACGCCGTTCTACTGCAGCGCGCAGCGCTACGACGAAACCTACCGTCTGCAGCTGCCGGCCAACGTACCGATCATCGCCATTCCGCAAGACAGGCAGTTCCGCAATGCGGCGGGCGACTATCGCGTGGCGTGGCGGCGCGACGGGCAGCAGGTGATCGTCAATCATCAGCTGCAGGTGAACGCCATCCGCGGAAAGGAAGCGCTGTGCCAGGCGCAGGATTACCCGGCGTTCCGCGAGCTGTTCCAGCAGGTGCGGCGCGGTTTCCGCGGCCAGGTGGTGTACGGCGAATTGGCCACCGGCAAGTAAGCCGATGCCCCGCCGCGCTAAGCGGCGGGGCGCACGCCTCAGTTGAACTCGCCCGCGACCTCGGACCACAGGCTGACGCGGCAGCCGCGTGCGGCGAAATAGTCCATCTCGCGCTTGATGCCGCCGCTCTCTTGCCAACCCGGCAAATCGAGCACAATCAACTCATCCATCGCCGCCATGAACAGGGCGTCGATCGGCGCCCACAGCCTGCCGATGGCGGTTTTGTCGAGCTCTTGCAAACACAGGTTGATCGGATGCGACATGCTGACCTGACTAAAAACGGCGCTGCCGGCGCGCACGATAGCGGCGGCGACCTCGTTGCAGGCGATAAAGCGTTGCTGCACGACGTTGGCGTCGGCGTGGCTGTAGGGGCAGGCCAAAAATATCTTTCTCATTACCGTTTACTCTCTCAATAACTAGAACGTGGAAAACGGGCGCAGCTTCCCGTGAGGCGGCGCCCCGTTTATTTTTTATGGCTCAGGGATAAATTCAGCGAGCGGCGGCGGCGATGGCCGTTGCTTGCCTTTGCGTCTGTTCTTTTTCCAGCAATTCGGCTTCCGGCACCGAGATCTTGATGGCGATCAGCACGGCAATCATGCCGCCGAGGAATTTACCCATCATGATCGGCAGTACCAGCGAAGGTTGGAAGTTGGCGGTAAACGCCAGGTGATCGCCCAACGTGGCCTGCGCGCAGATGCCGAAGGCGACGCACAGCACCTTATCGCGCGCCCGCATGCCTTTGAACAGGTGATAAACCGCGATGATATTGGCCAACACCATAATAAAGCCCAGCGCGCCGGTATCTGATAAGCCGAGTTTTTTGCCGATGAAATGCATCGGCTTGCGGCAATAGCGCTGGAACAAATAACAAATGGGGAATGTGCCCGCCAACATAATGCCGATGTAACCGGCAATCTCGATGGCGCGGAATAATTCGTCTTTGTCGGCGAATAACGGATCGAATACCCAGCCGCCGAAGACTTTTTTAAACACGCCGGTGAAATGCTCGATGATGCACAGCGCCAGCACCAGTTTGATAAAGGCGTCCGCCGCCTTGCCGAAGATCAGGAACCCCTTCACCATGGCCGCCGGCCGCAGCTTCAGGCCCAGCGCCAGCAGGAAACACAGGACGAACAGCGGCGACAGCAGCCGCAGCGCCTGCAGGAAGTCCAGCTGCAGGTAGTGCGCGGCGGGCGAGGTGGTGGAAATGATCTCCCTGACCGGCAGGTTATTGAAGGTGATGGTCACCAGGGCGATCAGCACGGCGAACGGAATGCTGATCAGGCCCGCCATCGCGCCCAGCGCCAGATATTTATGGTCGTCGCGGTTCAGCATGATAAGCCCGACCGGGATCAGGTACACGATGCTGGCGCCGGAGGTGTATCCCACCAGCATGGCGACGATCCACATGTCGCGGTTGGCGGCGATGGCGTCGGCCAGCTGATAGCCGCCCATGTCCACGGCGATCACCGCCAGTGCCGCGATTGAGGCGTCGGAGCCCAGCGCCGAGAAGAAGGGGCCGATGCTGTGCATGATCAGGTAAGAGATGATCGGGATCGCCGCCATGATACCCGCCTGGGCGAGAAACACCGGGCCGATGGCGTGAATGCCGTTGACGAACTCGCGCCCCAGTTCACCTTCCGGTTTGACGATCGACGCCAGCGCGCCGATCAGGGTGCCGGCCATGATGATATAGATGATGAAATTACCGAACTCAGCCATGGTGCTCCTCCTGCGATGAACGTAAGCCGCGCGAGCGGGCGATGATTTCCTGATAGCGGGCGAACCAGACCGCCATATCGACCTCGGCGGGCTCCGTCACTTCATAGCGGTTGAGCACCTTGAGCGGCTGTTCCACACCCAGCCCTTTACGCGCCAACTGCGCCACGCCCTGAGCGGTGATCTCTTTGTTGGCGGGCGTGACGATGCGCTTTTGGATCAGGTTGGCGAGGAACTGCGTGAAATAGCGGTTGGCGGACAGGCCGCCGTCCACCGAAATGCTGTCGCCGATCGGTTTCAACTTATCCATGGCGTTGATCACCTCGGCGGAACGCATGGCGATGCCTTCGAGGATCGACTGCAGCAGATCCTTGCGTTCGGTTTCCAGCGACAGGCCGGCCCACACCCCGGCGGCGGAGCGGTCCCAATACGGGCAGGCCAGCCCGGAAAGCGCGGGCACAAAGGCCAGCCCGCGCGCGATGGCCGGCTGGGCCGGAAAATCGCCGAATTCATCGAAGTCGTTGAACAGGCCGATCTTTCTCGCCCAGTTAATGGCGGAGGCCGCGTTATAAACGCCGCCGTCCAGGCCATACACCGGCTCGCTGCCGGGCAGCTTCCAGCACAGCGTGGGCAACAGGCCGGACTCGCCGGCGTCGATCGGGCGCGGCCCGGTGATCGCCTGTAAAAAGGCGCCGGTACCGAAGGTGATCTTCATCTGCCCCGGTTGATGGCAGCCGTGGCCGTATGTGCCGGCAAACTGGTCGACGATGCAGGCCGTCAGCGGCACCGGCTTGCCGTTGAGCGCGACGTCGCCGAAGTGGCCGATGTTGTCTCTGACCTCGGGCAGGCTGTCGATCGGCACGCCGAACAAACGGCACAGCTCCTCGTCCCACTGCAGGGTATGGATGTTGAACAACGAGGTGCGCGAGGCCGAGTTATAGTCGGTGAGATGCCGGCCGCACAGGTGGAACAGGAAGAAGGCGTCCATGGTGCCGAGCCGCAGGCGGCCGCGTTGCGCCAGCTGCCTGGCACCCGGGGCGTTGTTCATCAGCCAGCCCATCTTGCTGGCGGAGAAGTAGGTATCGAGCGGCAGGCCGGTTTTCGCCATCACCAGCGGTTCGACGCCTTCGCGTTTCAGGCGCTGGATCTCCGGCTCGGTGCGCTGATCTTGCCAAACGATGGCGTTGTACAGCGGCAGGCCGCTGTCGGCGTCCCAGGCCAGCAGGCTTTCGCCCTGATGCCCCAAACCGATGGCGTCCACCATGTCGCACTGGCTGAGACAGCGGCGGATATTCGCCAAAATCTCCAGGGCGTCATGTTCCACCCAACCCGGATTGGGGGTGATTTGCTTGTGCGGCATGCTGGCCGGCGAATGGTGCCTGCCGTCTTCGCCGAACACCACGACCCGGGTGCCGGTGGTTCCCTGATCAATCGCGGCATAACGTTGATTCATCATTGCTTCGCTCTCTTATAGGTTTTGTTTTTTATTGCGCCTGGTGTTGGTTGTGTGACTGTTTTAATAATCTATCTTCAATTTCACACATTAAAGCAACATAAATCACAAGATAAAATAACCCCGCGTGATCGACCTCATACTTTTTGCTTATCACCCCGTTCTGCAGCTTTTTTTTGGGAGTTGTGTTGTTTTTGTCATTCCAAATGCGGTTATTGTGTGGTTTTATTGTGGTTATCACATCAAAACGGGACATCAGCATGATGGAAGAACAAACGGGTTGGGACATTGTCGTGATTGGCGGCGGTGTGGTCGGGTGTGCGGTATTCCGCAAATTCTGCCTGATGGGCGCCCGTACGCTGCTGTTGGAAAAGGGGGGCGATATCCTGTCCGGCGCCAGCAAAGCCAACAGCGCGCTGCTGCATACCGGCTTCGATGCGCCCAGCGGCAGCCTGGAGCTGCGCTGCATGCAGGCCGGCTACCGGGAATTTATCGCCATCCGCGAACGCATGAATCTGCCGCTGCTGCCCACCGGCGCGCTGGTCGTGGCCTGGGACGAGCAGCAGTTGGCGGCGCTGCCCGCGATCGTGCAGCAGGCGCATGACAACGGCGTGCCGGACGTGGCGCAGATCGACGCCGCCGAGCTGTATCGCCGTGAGCCGCAGCTGGCGCCCGGCGCATTGGCGGCGGTAGAGGTGCCGGGCGAGAGCGTGATCGATCCCTGGAGCACGCCGCTGGCTTACCTGACGCAGGGCGTCAAACACGGCGGCGACTATCGCTTCAATACCGAGGTGACCGGCGCCGAACGCTTGCCGACCGGCTGGCGGCTAACCAGCAACCGGGGCGAGTTTCACGGCAAAATCGTCATCAACTGCGCCGGCAATCAGGGCGACCGGGTAGAAAGTTTCTGCCATCAGCCCGAGTTTGAAATCCGCCCGCGCAAAGGGCAGTTCCTGGTGTTCGACAAGGCCGCCGCCGGGCAGGTCAACGCCATCATCTTGCCGGTACCGACGGCGATCACCAAAGGGGTGCTGCTGTCGAAAACCATCTTCGGCAATCTGTTGCTGGGGCCGACCGCCGAAGAACAGCAGGATCGCGAGACGGCGACGGTGGACGAAACCAAAATGCGCGAGCTGATCGAACAGGGGACGCGGCTGCTGCCCACGCTGGCAAATTACAGCGTGACCGCCAGCTATGCCGGATTGCGCCCGGCGACAGAGCAGAAACACTATCGCATTCAGCCCTATCCCGAGCGGCAGTGGATCTGCGTGGCGGGCATTCGTTCCACCGGCCTGACGGCGGCGCTCGGCATCGCGCAATATGTGGAGCAGCTTTACCGCGACCATTTTACGCCGTGCTTCACGCCGACGGCGCCGCAGACCGTGCATTGGCCGCAGATGCCGATGCTTGCCGACTACGCGCTGCGCGATTACGCGCGCCCGGACAACGGCGGCATCGTTTGCCATTGCGAGCTGGTGACCCAGCGGGAAATCGAGGCGGCGTTCGATTCCGCCGTGCCGCCGGAGTGCATCGGCGGGCTGCGGCGGCGCACGCGTGTGATGATGGGGCGCTGCAACGGTTTTTATTGCAGCAGCCGGGTGGCGGAAATGGTGGGCGATCGTTTTGGCCAGACGCTGGCCGTAGGGAGCATTGATGAAAACTGAGTATCAGGTGGCGATTGTCGGCGCCGGGCCGGCCGGGATCGCCGCGGCGACCGCGCTGCGGCAGGCGGGGATCGAGGATGTGGTGATCCTAGAGCGGGAGCAACAAGCGGGCGGCGTGCCAAGACACTGCCGGCACCCCACCTTCGGGCTGCAAACGTTTTACCGGCCGATGCTCGGCTCCACCTATGTCGATAAGATACTGGCGCGCGCCGGGCAGGTGGAGATCCGCACCGGCGTGACGGTGCTCGCCATCAGGCCGGACGGCGAGCTGACCATCACGGATCGCCACGGCGTCAGCACCTTGAAAGCGCAGCGGGTGATCCTGGCGACCGGCGTGCGCGAGACGCCGCGCCATCCGCGCCTGGTGAGCGGCCTGCGGCCGCAGGGCGTGCTGACCGCCGGCGCGCTGCAGCAGTTCGTGTATCTGCGCGGGCTGCAGCCGGGCAAGGCACCGGTGGTGGTCGGCACCGAGCTGGTCAGTTTCTCCGCGCTGTGGACGCTGCGCAACGCCGGCGTGCGCGCCGTCGCCATGATTGAAAGCGGCGGCAGACCCGTCGCCTGGCGTCTGAGCGCACTCTATGCGCGCCTGATGGGGGTGCCGATTCATTATTATTCGCGGGTGACCGATATTGCCGGCTGCGATCGGGTCGAATCCATCGAGGTGGAGAACCGCCGCGGGGAGAAACGGCGCATCGCCTGCGACAGCCTGATCTTCACAGGCCGCTTCACCGGGGAGTATACGCTGATCCGCCAGAGCCACCTGGCGCAGCGGCCGGACAGCGGCTGCCCGCTGACCGATCAGTTCGGCCGCTGTTCCGACGCCGCCTATTTCGCCGTCGGCAACATGCTGCATCCGGCGGACATGGGCGACCAGTGTTATCAGGAAGGGCTGCGCGTTGGCGAAGCCGTTGCCCGTTCGCTGCAGCGCACGCTGCCGCCGGCGCGGCAAATGCTTCCGGTGCGGCACGACGAGCGGATCCGTCTGACCGCGCCTGCCAACGTGGCGCTGATCGGCAAACCCAGCACGGTCACGATCAATATGCGGGTGGAGCGGGCGGTGTCCGGTTCGGTGGTGGTGCGGCTGGGCGAGGAAGTGCTGTATCGCAAAACGCATCGCTGCCTGCCGGAACGGCGGATCCTGCTGCGCAATATCGCTTTGCCGGCCGACGGCGAACGTGACGCGCTGCACATCAGCATCGAATCCGCCGGGTGAACGACGGCAACGGCTTGCGTCTAACGCCCTGAAACCCGTAGTATTCGGTCAGTTGACGCCGCGAGTCCGGCGGAGGCAGTCACTCTTACTTAAGGCAGCGAGTGTAATGTGAATGGATATCTCTAATTCCGTGGATAGGCGCAATGAAATACTGGCGCTGATCCAGGCCAACGGCCGGGTTTACGTGAATGAGCTGGCGGATAAATTCCAGGTTTCGCAGGAAACCATTCGGCGCGATCTGAACAAGCTGGAAGATTATCGCCTGATCAAGAAGATCCACGGCGGCGCGGTCAGCAGCCAGTTCAAATTCGAGCATGAATTCAATGAACGGGCCAAAATCGCCGAGGCCGAGAAGCGCGCCATCGCGGAGAAAGCGGTGACGCTGATCCAGCCGGGCGATACGGTGTTCGTGGATTTCGGCTCCACCACGCTGGAGTTCGCCCGGCAGCTGGCGACCGTCGATCAGCTGACGGTCATCACCAATTCGCCGCTGATCGCCAACGTCTGTCTGGAAAATGACTCCATCGACGTGGTGCTGATCGGCGGGCAGTTCATCGGCTCCAAAATGGAGTGCCTGGGGGCGATCGCGTTGAATAACATTGAGGCGTTTTTCGCCGATTACGCCATCATCGGCGCCGGCGCGGTCAATGTGCAGACCGGGGTGATGGATCAAAACGTCAATGAGGCGGCCATCGCGCGAAAAATGATTGCGCAGAGCCGCAAATGCATCGTGCTGGCGGATGAAAACAAGCTGCGCGGGCATGCGATGACCCTGGTGGCCAAATGGCCCGAGATCGATTATCTGGTGACCTCCGACAGCGGCAACGCGCTGGAGGGGCTGGTTTTCCCGGCCAACGTCAATGTGTTGGTCGCACAGGTATAAAGGGTTATGAGCAGCCTTTCTCCGGGCCGAGCAACCCGGAGAAGGCCTTCAAACCGCTTTCCTCTAGGCGATCTTGACCTCACGCACCTCTTTGGATCTCAGCGTCACGCGAACTGGCACCGATTTGTACGAAGGCGTGCCGCTCTCCTCATCGATGTAATGCAACGGCACCAGCACGTTGGCCTCCGGATAGTAGGCGCCGACCGAGCCGGCCGAGATGTTGTAGGCGATCACCGTGATGCCCTCCAGGCGCTGAGTACAGCCGGGCAGCGCCGTTTCCAGGTCGACCACGTCGCCATGCTCCAGCCCCAAACGTTGCAGATCGCTGTCATTCATGAACAAAACGTCGCGCCGGCCGAAAACCCCGCGGTAGCGATCATCCAGGGCATAGATGGTGGTGTTGTACTGATCGTGGCTGCGCAGCGTAATCAGCCGCAGCGTGTCTTTCTCTGCGATGGCCGCGTCTTCATGCAGCCCGCTGAACACGGAAAACATCGCTTTGCCCGTCGCCGTCGGCCACTGGCGTTCGGTCGGCGGCAACGGCATGCGGAAACCGCCGGGTTGACGAATGCGCGCGTTGTAATCGTCGAAGCCCGGAATGGTTTTTTCGATCAGATCGCGGATCACATCGTAATCTTCGATCAGCTCATCCCAGGGCACCTTGCTGGCGGGCATCACCGCTTTGGCCATGCCGGCGACGATGGCGGGTTCCGAACGCAGCAGTTCCGACGCCGGTTTGAGTTTGCCGGACGAGGCATGCACCATCGACATCGAATCCTCCACCGTCACCGATTGCCGCCCGCCGGCCTGCATGTCCAGCTCAGTGCGCCCCAGGCAGGGCAGAATGAGGGTTTGTTTCGCCACCAACAGATGGCTGCGGTTGAGTTTGGTGCCGATATGCACGCTTAATTCCAGCGCTTTCATCGCCGGGAAGCTCTGCTCGGGGTCCGGCAGCGCCACGGCGAAGTTACCGCCCAGGCAGATCAACGCTTTCGAGGCGCCGTCGATCATCGCCTGCATGCACTTCACGGCATCATGCCCGTGGGCTTTGGGCGGCGTGAAGCCAAACACCGCTTCCAGCTTCGCCAAAAAATCGGCCGAGGGCTTTTCGGTGATGCCGACGGTGCGGTTGCCCTGCACGTTGGAGTGGCCGCGCAGCGGGCAGATGCCGGCGCCCGGTTTGCCGATATTGCCGCGCAGCAGCAGCAGATCGGCGATCAGGCGCACGTTGGCGGTGCCTTTATTGTGCTGCGTAATGCCCATGCCGTAAGTCACGATGGTGGCGTTGGATTTTGCGTAGGCGGCGGCGACCTGTTCCAGATCCTGACGCGTCAGGCCGCTCTCCGCCTCGATGGCCTCCCAACGGGTGGCCGCCAGATCGGCGGCGAAAGCTGCAAACCCTTCCGTGTGCTCGGCAATGAAGGCGTGATCCACGGCATTGCCTTGTGTTTCATCCAGCTGCAGCAGCGCTTTGGCAATGCCTTTCAGCGCCGCGGCGTCGCCGCCGGCTTTGACCTGATAGTAGGTTGAAGCGATAGGGGTCGAACTGTAGGTCGCCATTTCAATGACGTTTTGCGGATCGGTGAAACGCTCGAGCGCCCGTTCGCGCAGCGGGTTGAACACGATGATCGGCACCTTTTTGCGCGCCAGCTCATGCAGCGTGCCCATCATGCGCGGGTGATTGGTGCCCGGATTGTGCCCGATGGAGATAATCAGCTCCGCGCTGTCAAAGTCGTCCAGCGAGACGGTGCCTTTGCCGATGCCAATGGACTGCGGCAGGCCAACGCTGGTCGGCTCATGACACATATTGGAACAATCGGGGAAGTTATTGCTGCCGAATTCCCGCGCAAACAGCTGGAACAGGTAGGCCGCCTCATTGGACGCCCGGCCGGAGGTATAAAACTCCACCTGCTCCGGCGGCAGCGTCTGCAACACGGCGGCGATGCGTTGAAACGCCTCGTCCCAGGCCAGCGGGCGCAGGGTGTCCGTTCCGGCGTCATAGATCAGGGGCGTGGTCAGGCGGCCATAATCCTCCAGCTCATAATCGGTTTTCTGCAGCAGCGACGTCACGGTGTTTTGCGCCAGGAATTCGGGCGTCACGCGTTTGCTGGTCGCTTCCCAGGTCACGGCTTTGGCGCCGTTTTCGCAAAACTGGAAGGTGGAGCGATGTTCTTTATCCGGCCATGCGCATCCCGGGCAATCAAACCCGTCGGGTTGATTGGTGCGCATCAGCGTCACCGGCGCTTCCAAGGTATCCATCTGCGTGCGCACGGCGATGGCCGTCGCTTTCAGCGCGCCCCAACCGCCGGCGGGCCCATCGTAAGGATGAATTCCAGGTACTGCTCGTCTTTTCGCCATGGTTGCTTGCCTCCGACATCGCTTACGATAATTACAGGTGATTGATTTATCATGAATATTATCTTTATCGTCCAAAAAGGAACCCAGGCGCCGTCGCCGTTAAACGCGAGCCTGTCGATTCAGTATAGATGAGTGAAAAAGGGGGCAGCGGCAGTCTGAGCGGGGAGAGCGGCGGCCCGTCTAACCGGAGGCGGGCCGCCGGGGCGTTACTTGTCCACCACCAGGCCGACGCCGCGGCCACGCGGATCGGACGCGGTTTCCGGCGTGCGGCCATCGATGCGGATGGCCTGAATATCCCCCATGTTCCAGCCTTGGTCTTCGAGGGTGTAGCCCATGGCTTTCAGCTCGTCCGCCGGTTTGCCGGTCAGCGGGGCAAAGCTGTCATAGTAGAGGGTGTCCTTCGGCAACAGCTGATGGTGCACGCGCTGGGCGGCCACCGCCTGCGCCAGCGGCAGGTGATAATCGTAGAGGTTGTTGATCACCTGGAAGATCGAGGTGAAGATGCGCGATCCGCCCGGTGTGCCGATCACCAGGCTGACCTCGCCGTCGCGGGTGATGATGGTCGGGCTCATCGAGGAGAGCATGCGTTTGCCCGGCTCGATGGCGTTGGCGTCGCTGCCCACCACGCCGAAGGCATTGGCGACGCCGGGTTTGGCGCTGAAGTCGTCCATCTCGTCGTTGAGCAGGAAGCCGGCGCCTTTGACCACCACGCCGCTGCCGAAGTCCCAGTTGAGCGTATAGGTGTTGCTGACCGCGTTGCCGGCGGCATCGACGATCGAGAAGTGGGTGGTTTGGTGGGTTTCCAGCCCCGGCCGCACCTGTTCGGTCGGCGAGATCGCCGTCGGGTTGATCTCGGCGGCGCGTTTCTTCAGGTAGTCGGGGGCGATCAGCTGCGCTTCCGGCACGTGAGTGAAATCCGGGTCGCCGAGGTAGTCGGCGCGATCGGCGAACACGCGTTTTTCGATTTCCGCCAGCAGGTGGATATAGCGCGCCGAGTTCAGCGGCACCCCCTTGAAATCGGCGGCGCGATCCTCTTTTATCCCCAGCAGCTGCGCCAGCGCAATGCCGCCGGAGCTGGGCAGCGGGGCGGTATATACGGTGTTGCCGCGCCAGCTGATGCGCATCGGTTCACGCCATTTCACCCGATAGTCGGCCAAATCCGCCGCGCCGATCAGCCCATTGTCGCGCTGCATTTGCGCCACCAGCAGGCGCGCGGTTTCGCCGTGATAAAAATCGTCGGCGCCCGACTTGGCGATGCGCTCGAGCGTGGCCGCCAGCTCCGGCTGTTTGAACACCGCGCCGGGCTTCATGGCGCCGAAATAGTCGCCGAAGTTGGTTTTCCCGGCGAACAGCTTGTTGGCGTCTTCACGGTACTGATACTGCTGATCCGCCATGGTGAAACCTTGCCGGGCGTAGCCGATCGCCGGCGTCAGCAGTTCGGCCCACGGCAGCTTGCCGAAGCGTTTATGCGCTTCCCACAACCCCAGCACGGTGCCCGGCACGCCGGCGGCGCGGCTGCCCACCAGGCTAAGATTTTCGATCACTTCGCCTTTCTCGTTCAGATACATAGTTTTGCTGGCGGCCTTGGGCGCCACTTCGCGGTAGTCGAGGAAATAGGGTTTGCCGTCGACGTACAGCGTCATAAAGCCGCCGCCGCCGATATTGCCGGCTTCAGGGTAGGTGACCGCCAGGGTAAAGGCGGTGGCGACCGCTGCGTCGACCGCGTTGCCGCCGGCCTGCAGAATGTGCGCGGCGACGTTAGCGCCATACCGATCCGGGGCGGCGACCGCACCGGCGGTGAGATCGGCGGCAAAGGCGGCGGGAAGGGGGCAGGCCAGGGCCACGCTCAGAGCTATCGTTTTCAATAAACCGGCAGACATAGACGATCCTTTTAGCGATGTTCAGTTATCAGGTGAATTCAACTAATTATTTTGAAACAGCAGGTTAGCGTGTTTTCTTCGGGCTGTTGCGACGCTTTATTGAAGGTAGCAGCGGTCAGGCGGGGCCGCCTGACCAGAGTGGCGAATCGTGACGTGGCGCGTTATGCGCCGGCGGGCAGCGCCGACTGCAGCCATTGGCAGAAGTGGCGGGCGAGCGGGTTGTGTTCGCTGTCGCGGTGCAGCAGCCACGCCCAGTTGGCGCCGCGCACGCGTTGCTCGGTTAACGGTTGCAGCAGCCCGGCGTCGCGCGCGTGCTGCGCCAGCAGTTGGCTGACCAAGGCGATGCCGAGGCCGTTGCAGGCGGCGTCCAGCAGCAGACCGGGATCGGAGAAGTTCAGCCCGCTGTCGCGCTGGCCGACGTGCGCGCCGCCCGCCACCGTCCAGTGGCTCCAGTCCATCTCCCGTTCGCCGTGCAGGGTCACGCGCTGCTCCGCCGCCAACGCCAGCAGGCTGGGGTGGCAGGCGGGATAAAGCCGGTCGCTGCAGAGCAGGTTAAAGGTGCAGTCCGCCTGCGCGCTGAGATCGTCGCGGATCGCCAGATCGATACTGTCCGTCGCCATATTCGGCGGTTCAAAGCTGGTGAACAGCCACAGGTCGACCTGCGGATGCTGCCGATTGAAGTCGCCCAGCCGCGGCGTCAGCCAGTGGCGGGCGAAAGCCGGGGTGGTGTTGACGATCAGCTGGTTGGGTTTGCGGTACTGATCCAAACGGCGAATGCCGACCGCCAGCTGTTGCAGCATCACCTGCGCGGTGCTGAACAGATCGTGGCCGGCGTCGGTCAGCGCCACGCTGCGGCCGGTGCGGAAGAACAGCGGCTGCTCCAGAAACGCTTCGAGGCTGCGGATCTGCTGGCTGATGGCCGACTGGGTAAGGTGCAGCTCTTCGGCAGCCTGATGAAAACTGCCCAGGCGCGCCGCCGCTTCGAAACCGCGCAGCGCGCTCAAAGGGGGCCAGTGTTTTAACATTATCGATAAGCCTGTCTAATCAGATGTCCGCTAAATATATCGTTTGTCGCGGTGCCAGGGGAAGACTAGCATAAGATTCAACCGCATAAACGTGAATTATTTGTTTAACTTTTTGAATTATAAATAATTAAAAGAGGTCTTCAATGTCAACTCGTCGCGTGTTTATTAAACAGCTTTCCGCCGTTGCCGGGGTCGGTTTGACGGCCTCGTTAGGCATTCCATTACGCAGTCACGCAGAAGCTGCGCTTAATCCGGCCTGGCGGATGCCCGACGAAGGGGAACCGCAGCAGCGGGCGTTTCTCGCCTTCGGCGCGCAGCGGGCCATCTGGGGCGAATTCACGGCGGATGTGCAGGCGGCGCAGGGGCGTATCGCCCGCGCCATCGCCGAGTTTCAGCCGGTGACGATATTTTGCCGCGGCAATGAACGGCAATTGGCCGAGGCCACCTGCGGCAGTCACAACGTCAGCTATGTCGTCACCGAGCTGGATGACATCTGGGTGCGCGACTTCGGCGCCAATTTCGTCGTCAACGGCGCCGGCGAACTCGGGGCGGTGGATTTCAACTTCAACGGCTGGGGCAATAAACAGCGGCATGCCAGGGATGCGCGCCTGGCGGCGTTTGCCGCCAACCGCTACGGTGCCGCTCAACTGCGCCGCAGCGCACTGGTGGGTGAAGGCGGCGGTATCGAAGTGGACGGGCAAGGCACCGGCATCATGACCGAAAGCAGCTGGGTGAATGCGAACCGTAATCCGGGCTGGAGCCGGGACCGGGTGGAGCAGGAGCTGAAAGCGATGCTCGGCCTGCGCAAAATTATCTGGCTGCCGGGCATTAAAGGCCGGGACATCACCGACGCCCACGTCGATTTTTACGCCCGCTTCGTGCGGCCGGGCGTGGTAGTGGCCAACCTGGACACCGATCCGGCCTCTTATGACCATGCGGTTACCCAGCAACATCTGGCGATCCTCAAGGCGGCGACCGACGCCGACGGCCGCCGGCTGCAGGTGCATACGCTTTCGCCGCCGCTGGCGCCGCGCGACAGCCGATTCAGCCGTAACAACCCGGATTTTGCGGCGGGCTACATCAACTATTTCGTCATCAACGGCGCGGTGATCGCCCCGGAGTTTGGCGATCCGCAGGCGGACCGGGCGGCGCTTGCGCTGCTGACGGCGCTCTATCCGCAGCGCAAAGTGATGCAGCTGGAGATCGACGCCATCGCGGCCGGCGGCGGCGGCATTCACTGCGTGACCAGCCAACTGCCAAGGCACGGCCGGTAATACCGCGCAATGTTCAAAAAATGCGCACCGGGTTGTTTGTCACGATCGGCTGTGGTTGGCTTAGCGCTGACACAAGGAGAAAATCATGACCGATTCACCCTCGACCATTCCCACCTGGTATCGCGATCCGCGCGCGGAAGAGGCTATGGCCGATGGCCATGCGCCCATCTGGCGCCATCTTATCGGCCTGGTGCCGGAAAACGAACTGTCCGGCGTGAAGGTGCTGGATTTCGGCTGCAATCAGGGCGGTTTTCTGCGCCTGCTGTACCAGCTCCGCCCATTTCAGCAGGGGCTTGGCGTTGATATCGCTCGCCGGTCCGTCGATGAAGCCAACCGGCTGAAAGGGCATCTGCCGGTGGTTTATCAAACCGATACGCGGCTGAACGGCTGGGACGACCATTTTGATATCGCCTTCAGTCATGAAGTCATCTATCTGATCGACGATATTGCCCAGCATGCTGCCGATATACTGCGGGTGCTGAAGCCGGGCGGCGTTTACTATGCGGTGACCGGTTGCCACACCGGCAACCCGCTGTGGCCGCAGTGGCGTGAACGGGTGGCTGCAGATACCCATACCG
This sequence comes from Serratia sp. CY31944, assembly GCF_052169175.1. Taxonomy (NCBI): domain Bacteria; kingdom Pseudomonadati; phylum Pseudomonadota; class Gammaproteobacteria; order Enterobacterales; family Yersiniaceae; genus Serratia; species Serratia sp. CY31944. The sequence continues at coordinate 145,676 of NZ_JBJNLG010000004.1, read as the reverse complement.
TGGTGCAGGATCGGTCGCTGGCCGACTATGCGCGCATTTTCTCCGCCGCGGGGTTCCAGGTCTCTGCCCGCAGGCTGGGCTTTTCCGGCTTCGTGCCCTATGAGCCGGACGGGTGGATGCCGGATATCGCGGCGGCAATCGACTACTATTGGCACACCAAAACGGTGTTCAGGCTGGTTAAACCCTAAAAATCCTACGTGGCGCAGCCCCCGGCTGAAGTGGAACGCTTTATTGCATTGGCTAAAAACCGCTGCGCCAGTTTGCTGAAACCACGCTGAAGGGATATTGCTCCACCGTTTCCCACTTCGACAAGATTTTACCGAATCCTTACGCAACCCTTTCAGAAGCGAATGTCGGCATTCGATATATTGAGAATAGTCATTCTCAATGGGATCGTATTGCAATGCAGAGGAAAACGCTTTTGGTGCTCGGGCTGTCGCTGTTGTTGGCCGCCTGCGATGGGCAAAACGCCGGTGCGCCAGCCGGCGCGGGCGCAGAACAGGAGGTCGGCGTGGTCACGCTGCGCGGCCAGTCAGTGACCCTGAGCAGCGAGTTGACCGGCCGGGTCAACGCCACCATGACATCCGACGTGCGGCCGCAGGTCGACGGCATCATCAAGCAGCGGCTGTTTACCGAAGGGGCCGAGGTCAAGGCCGGGCAGGTATTGTATCAAATTGACCCTGCCAGCTATCAGGCCAGCTACGATCAGGCCGCGGCCCAGCTGAAAAACGCCCAGGCCACGGTGCAATCTACCCGGCTCAAATCGCAGCGCTATGCGGCGCTGGTGAAAGAGAACGGCGTTTCTCAGCAGGATGCGGACGATGCCAAAGCCGCCTATCTGGCGGCCGTGGCGTCGGTGGCCCAATATCAGGCGGCGCTGGAGACGGCGCGCATCAACCTCGCTTATACCCAGGTGCGGGCGCCGATCGCCGGGCGTATCGGCATCTCGTCGGTGACGCCGGGCGCGCTGGTCACCGCCAGCCAAAGCGATGCGCTGGCCACCATCCGCGCGCTCGACCCGATCTATGTTGATCTGACCCAGTCCAGCGCCCAGCTGCTTAAACTGCGGCGCCAGCAGGCGGCGTTACAGCGCGGCGCGGTCACGCCGGTCGCCATCAAGCTGGAGGACGGCACGCCTTATGCTCACGCCGGCAAGCTCGAGCTGACCGAGGTGGCGGTGGACGAAGCCACCGGTTCGGTCACGCTGCGCGCGGTGTTCCCCAACCCCGAACATGAATTGTTGCCCGGTATGTATGTCCACGCCACGGTGGCTAACGGCGTCGATCCCAAAGCCATTCTGGCGCCGCAGCAGGGCATAACCCGCAATGCCAAAGGGGAAGCCACCGCGTTGGTGGTGGACGAACAGAACAAAGTGGCGCAGCGCACCGTCAGCGCCGAACGGGTGGTGGGCAGCAATTGGCTGATCGGCAGCGGGCTGAACGAAGGCGATCGCCTGATCGTCGAAGGCACCAGCAAGGTGACGATCGGCGCCGCGGTGAAGCCGGTTGAGGTTTCGGTCGACAAAACCCAACGCGGGGAGCAGTGATATGGCGCAGTTCTTTATCCGGCGGCCGGTATTCGCCTGGGTGATCGCCATCATCATCATGCTGTGCGGCCTGATGTCGATCAATTCGTTGCCCGTTTCGCAGTATCCGGACGTCTCGCCGCCGCAGATCTCCATCTCCGCCACCTACCCGGGCGCGGACGCGGAAACGCTGGAAAACAGCGTCACGCAGGTGATTGAGCAGCAGCTCACCGGCCTGGACGGCCTGCTGTATTTCTCTTCGACCAGCAGCTCCAGCGGCTCGGTCAGCATCAACGTCACCTTTGATCAGGGTACCGATCCGGATATCGCTCAGGTGCAGGTGCAAAACAAGGTGCAGCAGGCGGAAAGCCGTTTGCCGAGCGCGGTTACCGCGCAGGGCGTGACGGTCAAGAAATCCCAGAGCAGCTTCTTGCTGATCGTCGGGCTGTATGACGAAAGCGACAAGGCGACGATGGCCGATATCTCCGACTATCTGGTCAGCAACCTGCAGGATCCGCTGTCGCGCATCGAGGGTGTAGGGGACGTGCAGGTGTTCGGCTCGGAATACGCGATGCGCATCTGGCTGGATCCGACCAAGCTGGCGAGCTATGCGCTGATGCCTTCCGACGTGCAGACGGCGATCGAAGCGCAAAACACCCAGGTGTCCGCCGGCAAGATCGGCGATCTGCCGGCCGCCGCCGATCAGCAGCTGACCGCCACGGTAAAGGCGCAGTCGCGGCTGCAAACGCCGGAACAGTTTCGCAATATCATCCTGAAAAGCGACAGCAGCGGCGCGCTGGTGCGGCTGGGCGACGTGGCGCGGATTGAGCTGGGCAACGAGGATTACTCCGCCAGCGCGCGCCTCAACGGCCACCCGGCGGCGGGGATCGCGGTCAAGCTGGCGGCGGGCGCCAACGCCCTCAACACCGCCAAGCTGGTGAAGGCCAAGGTGGCGGAATACCAAAGCGCGATGCCGCAGGGCTACAAGGTGGCCTACCCGAAAGACAGCACCGACTTTATCAACATCTCGATCGAGGAGGTGGTGAAAACGCTGTTCGAAGCGGTGGCGTTAGTGGTGGTGGTGATGTTCGTGTTCCTGCAAAACCTGCGCACCACGCTGATCCCGACCATCACCGTGCCGGTGGTGTTGTTGGGCACCTTCGGCGTGCTGGCGGCGTTCGGCTATTCGATCAATACCCTGACGCTGTTCGGCATGGTGTTGGCGATAGGGCTGTTGGTGGACGACGCCATCGTGGTGGTGGAAAACGTCGAGCGCGTGATGCGGGAGGATAAGCTGCCGCCGCGCGAGGCGACGGAGAAATCGATGCGTGAAATCACCGGCGCATTGGTCGGCATCGCGCTGGTGCTGTCGGCGGTGTTTCTGCCGATGGCGTTCTTCGGCGGCTCCACCGGGGTGATCTACCGCCAGTTCTCGATCACCGTCGTCTCCTCGATGGTGCTGTCGGTGGTGCTGGCGTTGACGCTGGCGCCGGCATTGTGCGCCACGCTGCTGAAACCGGCGCACGACGCGCAGACCGACAAGGGCTGGCTGGGCAAATTCAACCGCGGCTATGACCGGCTGCAGGAGAAGTACGCCGACAAGGTCGGCGGAGTGATCCACCGGCCGACGCGCTATCTGCTGCTGTACGGCCTGCTGTTGATCGCCGCCGCCGTGATGTACCTGCGTTTGCCGACCGGCTTTCTGCCCAACGAGGATCAGGGCACGGTGATGGTGCAGTACACCTTGCCGGCCGGCGCCACCAACGCGCGCACCTCGGCGGTGAGCGAAGCGGTGACCGCCTATTTCCTCGACCAGGAAAAGGCCAACGTCAGCACCATTTTTACCATTAACGGTTTCGGCTTCAGCGGCAGCGGGCAAAACGCCGGCATGGCGTTCGTCAGCCTCAAAGACTGGAGCCAGCGCAGCGGCAGCGCGAACACCGCCGATGCCATCGCCAAACGCGCCATGGCGCACTTCGCTACGCTGCGCGACGCCCAGGTCTTCTCCATGAGCCCACCGGCGATCGACGGTTTCGGCCAGTCCGACGGCTTCACCTTCGAGCTGCAGGCCAAAGGGGCGACCACCCGCGCCGAGCTGCAGGCGATGCGCGACCAGATCGTTGCCGCTGCCAGCAACAACCCGGCGCTGCTGGCGGTGCGCGCCAATACCTTGCCGGATACCCCGCAGCTGCAGGTGGAGATCGACAACGGCAAACTGCAGGCGCTCGGCCTGAGCGCCGCCGACGTCAACAGCACCCTCAGCAGCGCGTTCGGCAGCACCTACATCAACGACTTTATCGATCGCAACCGGGTGAAAAAAGTCTATATGCAGGGCGACGTGCAGTACCGCGCCAAGCCGGAAGATCTCGACCGCTGGTTTGTGCGCGGCACCAACGCGTCCGGCGCCAGCAGCATGACGCCGTTCTCCGCCTTCGCGTCTTCGCACTGGATCTACGGGCCGGAAAACCTGTCGCGCTATAACGGGCTGTCGTCGTTCGAGATCACCGGGCAGGGCGCCACCGGCGTCAGCTCCGGTACGGCGATGAGCGAGATGGAGAAGCTGGCGGCAACATTCTCCGCCGGCAGCAGCTATTCCTGGAGCGGGCTGTCCTATCAGGAGCGGCTGACCAGCGGCCAGGCGTCGTCGCTGTACGCCATTTCGCTGATCGTGGTGTTCCTGTGCCTGGCGGCGCTGTATGAGAGCTGGTCGATTCCGTTCGCGGTGATGTTGGTGGTGCCGATGGGCGTGGTGGGATCGCTGCTGGCGATCACCCTGCGCGGGCTGGAAAACGACATCTACTTCCAGGTGGCGCTGCTCACCATCATCGGCCTGTCGGCGAAGAACGCCATTTTGATCGTCGAGTTCGCCGAGGAGATGCACCAGCGGGGTGAAACGCTGATTGGCGCGGCGGTCCACGCGGCGCGCATGCGCCTGCGACCGATCCTGATGACCTCGCTGGCGTTCACCGCCGGGGTGCTGCCGCTGGCGGTATCCAGCGGCGCCGGCGCCAACAGCCGCATCGCCATCGGCACCGGCATCATCGGCGGCACCATCACCGCCACCGCCTTGGCGATCTTTTTCGTCCCGCTGTTTTATGTGTTGGTGCGCCGCATGTTTACCCGTCGGCCCGCCAACCCGCCGTCACAGGCAGGAGAATAACGTGTTGCAACGAGTCATGATGTTAACTTTACCGCTGCTGCTGACCGGCTGTCTGTCGCTGGATCCGCACTACCAGCGCCCGGCGGCGCCGGTGCCCGCCAACCTGCCGCAGGGCGAGGCCGGCGGCAACCGGGCGCTGAGCTACCCGGACGTCGCCTGGCGCGACTATGTCCAGGACGCCAGGCTGCGCCAGGTGGTGGCGCTGGGGCTGAACGGCAGCCGCGATCTGCGCGAGGCGATCGCCAATATCGCGTCGGCGCGCGCCCTGTACGGCGAGCAGCGTTCGGCGCTGTTCCCGACGATCAACGCCACCGCCGACGGCAGCCGTGGGCGGGCACTGACCGGCAGCGGCAACGCCACCGCGCTGAGCCAAAGCTACGAAGCCGCGGCCGGCGTCAGCGCATTCGAGTTGGATCTGTTTGGCAAAAACGCCAGCCTGTCGCGCGCGGCGTTCGAAACCTATCTGGCGAACTCGGAGGCGGCGAAAAGCACCCGCCTGACGCTGATCGCCGATATCGTCACCGACTGGGTGGCGGTGGCGGCCGAGCGCAGCAATCTGGCGGTGGCGCAGCAGACGATGGCGAGCGCCAAACGGTCGCTGGACGTCACGCGCAACAATCAACAGCATGGGATTGCGTCGCTGGTTGACGTGGCGTCGGCGGAAACCGTCTATCAGCAGGCGCGATCGGATGCCGCCAGCTACGCTACCAGCGCCGCGCAGGCGAAAAACGCGCTGGATTTGGCGGTGGGGCAAAGCGTGCCGGAAAGCCTGCTGCCGAGCGGCATCGAGGCGCTCGGCGGGATCATGCGCGATCTGCCGGCCGGCGTCTCTTCGCAAGTGTTGCTGAAGCGGCCGGACGTACTGCAGGCCGAGCATAACCTGAAATCCGCCAACGCCAATATCGGCTCGGCGCGGGCGGCGTTCTTCCCGTCGATCAGCCTGACCGCCAGCGGCGGGGTGGGCAGCGGTGAACTCTCCTCGTTGTTCAGTCACGGAGCCGGCGTCTGGTCGTTCGCACCGAGCATCAGCCTGCCGATCTTCAGCGGCGGCTATAACACGGCTCAGTTGAACTACACCCAGGCGCAGAAAGACCTGTATGTCGCCACCTATGAGAAAGCGGTGCAGACGGCATTTCAGGAAACCGCCGACGCGCTGGCGCGCAAGGCCACGCTGCAGGAGCAGCTGGCGGCGCAGACCGGCTATGTGGCGGCGGCGCAGCAATATTATCGCCTGGCCGAGCTGCGTTACCGCCAGGGCGTTGACAGCTACCTGACGCTGCTGGACGCGCAGCGCACGCTGTACACGGCGCAGCAGGCGCTGATCGCCGCGCAGCAGACCGCGTATGACAATCAGGCCACCCTGTATAAAGTGTTGGGCGGCGGCGTTGCCGCCGAGCGGCAGGGGGACGGCGTCATCGCCGACAAGACGACGCTCAGCCGCTAACCGTCAACCGCGCGCGCCGGGAGTGTGGCTGTGCGCGGTTTTTTTATGGAAAGTGTAAAGAAACGGAAAACCCGGCCGGCGGCCAGAACTCGCCGGGGCAGGCAGAGTCAGACAGAGAACCGCATTCCTCTTTTATTCATACCGGCTCGAGGTCGTCATGGCAGAAGACATTCAGCAACAGGTCATCGCGCTTATCGCCGCCTTCAACGCATCAGGGCGGCTGAAGAAGGGCGTGGTCATCACCCCGGAAACCGAGATCAACACCGCGCTCAACCTGTCGTTCAGCGATTCCAATACGCTGATGCGCCGCTACTTCGATACCTTCGGCGTCGACAGCGGCAACTATAACCACGAGCTGTATTTCCAGCCGCCGACTAACACCGGCCGCTGGTTTTCCCCCTCCGCCTGCAAAGAGCATCCCCGGCCACTGTGCGTGTCGATGCTGGTGCGTTCCGCGCGCGCCAAACGCTGGTTGTACGATATCCACTTTCTTATCGAACAGCTGCGCCAGGCCTGATGCGCCGCTTAATCCGGCTCGGACGGAGGAAAACCGGCTTCGTCCAGCGCGGCGCCGAAGGCATCGCTTTGCAACGCACTGTCGATGAACACTTCCCGCCTGGCCGGATCGGTTTGAATGCGCGCCTGCGGGTCAACGTTCAGCAACGCCCGGGTGACGGAACTGGCGCAGCCGCCGCAGGTCATGGCTGGAATATGAAAACGAATCATTTTTACTCTCCTCGTCGATTACGGTGTTTGATAACGGTAAAGCTTGCCAGCGTGACAGGGTCAAACTCTTTTTATGACGATTCACTCGGTCGTCGTGGTTTCGGCTCGCGCATCACCCCGAAATGCGGCGTTTGGCGCGGCACGATGAGCGCCACCGGTTGCGCTAAACCCGCCAGAATAGGGCAGTCGGGGCGCGTATTGCCGTGGCAATGGCCGGCAAGGCGTTCCAGCGTTTGCGCCATCGTCTGCAGTTGCGCAATCTTGGCTTTCAGCACGGCGATATGGGATAGCGCTACGGCTTTAACATCGGCGCTGGCGCGTTCGCGGTCGTGCCACAGCATCAGCAACGCAGATATTTGCTCAACGGAAAAACCCAGGTCGCGTGAGCGCCGGATAAAACGCAGGCCATGCACGTCCGACATGCCGTAGTGGCGGTATCCCGCATCGGAGCGAGCCGCTCTCGGGATCAGGCCTATTTGCTCGTAATAGCGAATCATCTTCGCCGAAACGCCGGATAACCGGGCTGCTTGTCCGATGTTCATCCTGTCCTCCTGTTACGATGATGCCGATATTCCGCCGGGTGGCGCGGTTGCCGCCGCCGCTTCAGCGCGGCTCTCGACGGCCATCGGCGCCTGGAAACGTTTGAGCCGCAGCGCATTGCCAAGGACGAAAACGCTGGAAAGCGCCATCGCGGCCGCGGCGAAAATAGGCGAAAGCAGCGTGCCGTTCAGGGGATAAAGCGCGCCGGCTGCCACTGGGATCAGGACGGCGTTATAGGCGAAGGCCCAAAACAGGTTCTGCTTGATGTTGCGGATCGTCGCCTGGCTGAGCGCAATGGCGTTGGCTACGCCACGCAGGTCGCCCGACATCAGCACCACATCGGCCGCTTCTATCGCCACATCGGTGCCCGTACCGATAGCGAGCCCAACGTCCGCCTCCGCCAGTGCCGGCGCATCGTTGATGCCGTCGCCGACGAAGGCGACTTTCGCGCCGCTGTTGCGGAAGGATTTCAACGCCGCCACCTTGCCTTCGGGAAGCACTTCGGCCGCGACTTCGTCAATCCCCAACTGCCGGGCGATCGCCGCCGCCGTCGCGGCATTGTCGCCGGTGATCATCGCAACCTTGAGCCCAAGCGCATGCAGCGCAGCGATAGCTTCCGGCGTTGTTTCCTTAATCGGATCGGCAACGGCGATCGCCGCAGCCAAACGGCCATCAATGGCGGCATAAAGCGGGCTTTTCCCCTGGGCGCCGAGGCGCTCGGCGACGGGCTGAAAACGTGCCACATCAAGCCCGAGCCTGGTCATGAAGCGATCTGCGCCAACGGAGATCCGGCGTTGGCCGATGCGCGCCGTTACGCCGAAACCGGGTGTGGCGTCGAAACTGTCGACAGCGGCGAGCGTAAGATTCTGCTCTCTTGCCGCCGCGACGATAGCTTCGGCGATGGGGTGTTCGGACCGTGTCTCGACCGCAGCGATCAAGGCCAGTACTTCGTGGTATTCGAAACCGTCAGCGGGCACCAGATCGGTCAACTCGGGGCGGCCTTTGGTCAGCGTGCCGGTTTTGTCGAGGGCGATAACGCCCACATCGCGCAGGGCCTGCAACGCTTCGCCCTTGCGAAACAGCACGCCCAGCTCGGCGGCGCGCCCGGTGCCGACCATGATAGAGGTTGGCGTCGCCAGGCCCATGGCGCAAGGGCAGGCAATAATCAACACGGCGACCGCATTCACCAGCGCGAAGGTCAGTGCGGGCGACGGCCCGAAGAACAGCCAAACCAGAAAGGTCAGTACCGCCGCCGCCATGACGGCCGGAACAAACCACATCGTCACCTTATCGACCAACGCCTGAATCGGCAGTTTGGAACCCTGCGCTTCCTCCACCAATCGAATGATTTGCGCCAGGACGGTATTCGCGCCGACTTTTGTCGCCCGGAAACTGAACGCGCCGGTTTTGTTGATGGTTCCGCCGACCACATCGGCCCCCACGGTTTTCTCGACCGGCACCGGTTCACCGGTGATCATGCTTTCATCGACATAAGACGCGCCTTCCAGAACTTCGCCATCCACCGCGATTTTCTCCCCCGGCCGGACGAAGACCACATCACCGGCAACCACCTGTTCGAGAGGGATTTCAACCGTTTCGCCATGCCGTTCAACGCGTGCGACCTTGGGTTGAAGGCCGACGAGCCGTTTGATGGCCTGTGAGGTGCGCCCCTTGGCGCGCGCCTCCAGCACGCGTCCGAGCAGGATCAGCGTGACGATCACGGCGGCGGCTTCGAAATAGACGTTGGCGGTGCCCTGCGGCAACACCCCGGGGGCGAAAGTGGCGACCAGCGAATAACCGTAGGCCGCCGCCGTGCCGACCGCAACCAGCGAGTTCATGTCGGGGGCGCCGCGCAGCAGCGCAGGAACGCCTTTGCGGAAGAAGCGCAGGCCGGGGCCAAATAAGACCAAGGTGGTGAGGACAAACTGGATATACCAGCTTGTCTGCACGCCCAACCCCTCCATGACCCACTCATGTATGGCGGGAATGAGGTGCGACCCCATTTCCAACAGGAATACCGGCAGGGTGAACAGGGCGGCGCCGAACAGGGCGCGCCGCAACGCGCGTGACTCATTTTCGCGCCGTTCGGCGGCCTGGTCGTCCGCGCTGGGGCTATCCGCCGTCAGGCGGCGAGGCGTATAACCGGCGCGGGTGACGGCAGCGGCGAGGTCTTCCAGGGATACGGTGCCGGCCAGATAGCGCACCCGCGCGCGTTCGGTCGCCAGATTGACATTGGCTTCGGTAACGCCGGCGACCTGGCTCAACGCTTTCTCCACCCGCCCGACACAGGAGGCGCAGGTCATATTTTCGATCGCCAGCTCAGTGGTTTCTTCTCGCACGGTATAGCCGGCGCCTTCGATGGCGCGGGCCGCCGCCTGCGGATTCGCCTGGCCGGTAAACGTGATGTCGGCGCGTTCGGTGGCGAGATTGACCGTTGCCGCCTGCACGCCGGGAACCGCTGTCAAGGCCCGCTCGACGCGACCGACGCAGGAGGCGCAGGTCATGCCTTCAACCGGCAGACTCAGACGCACGGACGAAGGCTGGGGGAAGTTGGCATTGGATGAATTCATGTTATGTGCCCTTAAAGGAGTGGCTGGTATCAGCAAGGCTAGAGCTTCCCATCGGGGGAAGGTCAAGGTTCATCGCCGATTTTTGCCGTCATGAACGAACCGGTCGCGCCGCGGCAATCGTTTTTTGCCGCCGCGCACGTCTCCCAGCCGCCGCCGAGCGCTTTGTAGATGCCCACCACGGCAAGCCGCTGACGCGTGCCGGCCTGCGTCAATGCGCGCCGGCTGGCGAAGTCGGCCCGTTCTGCCTCGAGCACCTCCAGATAAATGCCTTCGCCCGCGGCAAAACGCGTCTGGGCGAGCCGGGCCGCTTCGCGATTCGCCGCCGCCTCAAGTAACCGCAGATCCAACGTGCTGACCGCCTCAGCATAGGTTTTGAAAGCATCGTCCGTTTCGCGCAGCGCGCTCAGCAACGTCCGCTCGTAAATCAACAGCGCCTGTTGTGTTCGCGCCTCGCTGGCGGCGATCCGGGCGCGTACGCGCCCGATATCGAGAAATGCCCAGCGAATCACTGGGCTGATCACACCGGAGAACGCACCGGCGCCAGTCAGCGCATCGAGGTTGCCGGCGACCAGCCCGATCGAACCTCGCGCTTCGATACGCGGGTAGAGCGCCGCCGTTTCCACGCCAATCATGGCGGTGGCTGCCGCAAGTTCCCGTTCAGCCGCCACAATGTCGGCGCGCCGGGCGAGCAGGGCGCCGGGCGTGCCCACGGCGATCGTCCGCAGCACTGGCGGCTGGCTTCCCCATTCGGCGGAAGGGGGGCGGAATGTCTGGGGCATTTCGCCAAGCAGCGTCGCCAATGCGTTGACGGCGGCGGCTCGGCGGCGTTCCAGCTCTGGCGTCGCCGCTTCGACGTTGCGCAATAGCGCCTCGGCGCGCAATCGGTCGAATTCGCTGGCGACACCGGCGCTCATTTGTTTTTTTACCAGCACCAAACTTTCACGCTGGCTGTGGCTAATTTCGGCGACCATCTTAAGTTCGGCGTCTAAACCTCGGAGTTCTAGCCAGGTGGCGGCCACTTCCGCAGCGACGCCCGCCTGAACGCCACGCAGCAACGCTACGCGGCTTCCCGCCAGCGCCTGAGCGGCCTCAATCGAGCGCCGAACGTGTCCAAAGAGATCGATTTCCCATGTCGAATCAATCGCACCGCGATAGGTTTGCGTATGGCGTGGCTGGGCGGCCAGCTTCTCCGCTTCACCCAGTCGCCGCGTCTCATAACTCAGCGCGGCACCGGCGCGCGGCAGGAAATCCTGCCGTTGTTCACGCAACAGGGCTCTGGCTTCGTCTACTCGGGCGACGGCGATGCCGACATCATGGTTCGCCGCCAACGCGCGCTGAACCAAATCCGTGAGAGCAGGATCGTCAAAGAGGCGCCACCAGGCGAGTTCGACATTTCCGGCACTCAGCCCCGCCGGTGGTTGGCCGAAGCCGGCAGGGTGACGGGCGACGGGCGGCGAGTAATCGGGGCCCACCGCCGCACATCCGGTTAGCAAGGCGAGCGCGCTCAGCGGCAATAACAAGGTTCTACGAAGATTTTTCATCAGACTCGCTCCTTACGGCTGGCTTTGGCTTTGGCACGATATTGCTCGAATCGGGTCGCCAGGCCGCGAATCACGACATAAAAGACCGGCGTCAGGAACAGGCCGAACAAGGTCACGCCCAGCATGCCGGCGAAGACCGCCACCCCCATGGCATGGCGCATTTCCGCCCCCGCACCGCTGGCGAAGATCAATGGAATGACGCCGGCGATAAACGCGATTGAAGTCATCACTATCGGTCTTAATCGCAGCCGGCAGGCCTTAATCACCGCCTCGAGCGCGTTGGCGCCTTCATCCTCCAGGCTGCGGGCGAACTCGACGATCAGAATGGCGTTTTTGGCGGCCAGGCCGACCAGCACAATGAGGCCTATTTGCACGAAAACGTTGTTGTCGCCGCCCAGCAGCCAGACGCCAATCATGGCGCTCAACAGACACATCGGCACGATCAGCAGCACGGCCAAAGGCAGTAGCCAGCTGTTGTATTGCGTGGCCAGAATGAGATAGGCGAGCAGCACGCACAGCGGAAAAATGAACAGCGCCGCGTCGCCCGCGAGCTTTTGCTGATAGGTGAGATCGGTCCATTCGACGGTCATGCCTTCCGGCAGCGTCTCTTTCGCCAGGCGCTCCATCAATGCAGCCGCCTGACCGGAACTGACGCCCATCGCCGCACCGCCCGAGATATCAGCCGATGGATAGCCGTTGTAACGAATGATGCGATCCGGGCCGGAGCCGGGCGTAACGGTGACAAAGGAAGACAGCGGCAGCATGTCGCCGGCTGCGTTGCGCACCTGCAGCCGGCCGATAGCTTCGGCCTGCATGCGATGGACGGCATCGGCCTGAGCGGTGACTTTGTAGGTGCGGCCGAATCGGTTGAAATCGTTGATGTAAAGCGAGCCGAGGTAGATTTGCAGCGACTCGAACACATCCGCCAGGCTGACACCCTGACTTTGCGCCTGAGTGCGGTCGATAACCACATCGAGTTGCGGCGCGTTGATATCCAGACTGGTCATCAGACCGGCGACCTGGCCCGATTCGGTGGCTTTCATCATCAGGATCCGCGTGTGCTCAACCAGGGACTCGAGCCCCGCACCGCTGCGATCCTCCACCTGCATCTTGAATCCGCCGGTAGCGCCGAGACCGGGAACGGGCGGTGGCGGAAATACGCCGAGGAAACCATCGGGAATGTCGGCGAATTTCGCCTGCAGCCGACCGGCTATGGCGGAGGCGGCCAGATCGGGCGTGGCGCGATCTTTAAACGGATCGAGCATGACGAACATCACGGCGGCGTTCGGCACATTGACGAAGCCGTTAATCGACAGCCCCGGAAAGGCCACGACGCTTTCTACCCCGGGTTCCGCCAGCGCGATCTTCGACATCTGTTTAACGACCGCATCGGTGCGATCCAGCGAGGCCGAATTGGGCAGTTGGGCGATGCCCACCAGATAGTACTTATCCTGCATGGGCACGAAGCCCGGCGGAACGGCCTGGAAGCTGAAAAACGTCAGAACGAGCAGCCCGCCGTAAATAGCCAGCGCCATCCCGCGGACGCGCACCGTTTTACGCACGGCATTGGCATACGCGTCCGGCGCGCGTTGGAAAGGCCGGACAGCGGCTTGCAAGACGCGCCCAATGCGGCCGGGAGCGCGAGGTTTCGCCGGATGAGGCCGCAGCAACATGCCCGCCAGCGCCGGGCTGAGCGTAAGCGAATTGAGCGCCGACAGCAGGGTTGAAATGGCGATGGTCAGCGCGAACTGCCGGTAAAACTCGCCCTGTAAACCGCTCAGGAACGCTGTTGGAACGAAAACCGCGGCCAGCACCGAGGTGATGGCGACGATCGGCCCGGTGACTTCATCCATGGCGAGTCGCGCGGCTTGCTGCGGCGTTTTGCCGTTTTCGATGTGTCGTTCGACGTTTTCCACCACCACGATCGCGTCATCGACGACGATGCCGATAGACAATACCAAACCGAACAGGGACAGCGTATTGAGAGAGAAGCCCATCAAGTACATGATGGCGAACGTGCCGACCAGCGAAACCGGCACCGCGAGCAGCGGAATCAGCGAGGCTCGCCAGCTGCGCAGGAACACCACTACCACGATCACCACCAGCAGGATCGCTTCCAGCAGGGTCGTCACAACCGACTCGAGCGATGCCCGCACGAAAACCGTGGGATCGTAGGCGATCCGTGAACTGAGTCCGGCAGGAAAGTTGCCCTCCAGGCGCTTGACGGTCGCTCTGACCGCCTGAGCGACGTCCAGCGCGTTGGCGCCCGGGCTCTGAATGATTTGCAGCGCGACGGCCGGCTCGCCGTCGAGCAGGCTGCGCAGCGCATACGCATCGGCGCCCATTTCTATACGGGCGACGTCGCGCAGGCGGGTCACCCGGCCGTCGCTGCCGGTGCGGATGATGATATCGCCAAACTGTTTCTCATCGGCCAGACGGCCGAGGGTATTGACCGTAACCTGAAATGCGGCATTGGAATCGGGCGCCTGACCGACGGAACCGGCCGCCACCTGAACGTTTTGCTCGCGCACCGCAGCGATCACATCGCCGGCGGTTAGCCCGCGCGCGGCGATCAGATCCGGATCCAGCCAGAGCCGCATGCTGTATTCGCCGGCTCCCCAGACCTGGACATCGCTGACGCCCGGAATGCGGGACAGTTCATCACGAACCTGCAGATAAGCGTAATTTGAGATATAAAGCGGATCGTAGCGTTGGTCAGGCGACAGGAGATGCACCACCATCAGGATGTCCGGTGAGGTTTTCTGCGTCACTACGCCCTGGTGCTGTACCTCTGCAGGCAAGCGGGGTAACGCGCGCGCTACCCGATTTTGCACCTGGATCTGCGCCATGTCGGCATTTGTTCCCTGGGCAAAGGTGACGGTCAACGTCATTCGGCCGTCGGTCGCCGCCTGTGAAGACATGTAAAGCATGCCTTCGACGCCGGTGATGGCTTGCTCAAGCGGTGCGGCCACCGTTTCCGCGATTACTTTCGGGTTGGCGCCGGGATAAGACGCCGTCACTTGTACGGTAGGCGGCGTAACCGCAGGGTATTCGCTGAGCGGCAACTGGAATAACGCCACGGTGCCGGCGATCAGCGTCAAGATGGAGAGCACGATGGCGAAGATCGGGCGTTTAATGAAGAAACGAGGGAAAGTCATGTCGCGTCTCCCGCAGCTTTCAATTGCTCGATAGGCGCGCCGTCAATCTCGGCGGGCTGCGGCGTGATTGACATGCCGGGGCGCACCAGCCCTTTCACGACGATGCGTTCTCCCGGCCGCAGGCCGTGCTCTATCACGCGCAGTCCTTCAACGACCGGGCCAAGTTCAACGGGGCGGTATTCGGTTTTGTCATTCTCATCGACGACCAGGACATAGCGCCGGTTTTGATCGGTGCCAATCGATTGGTCGGCGATCAGGATCTTGGCCTGCGGCGCGCCGGTTTCCAGCTTGACTCTGGCGAACAACCCAGGTGACAGTCGCCCATCCGGGTTATCGATCACCGCGCGCAGGCGCACCGTTCCCGTCGTGCGGTCGGCGGTATTGGACTGGAAATCGACGCGCCCGCGCCGGGAATAGGTTTTGTCTGCAAGTAACGCCACCGATACCCGAATGTCAGGTGGCGCCGTTTTATTGCGCCACGCGGTCAACGATTGCAAATAGGTGCGTTCATCCACATCAAAATAGACGTGGAGTGGATCGACCGAGACCAGCGTGGTGAGCGGCGTGACGCCGCCGGTGACATAGTTGCCTTCGGTGACGAGCGTCTGGCCTACGCGTCCGGCAATCGGCGCGGTGACGCGGGTGAACTCCAGATCCAACTTTGCCGCCTCCCGCGCCGCTTTCGCTGCGTTGACCTGCGCATTGCTCGCTTTCATCATGGCGGTAGCCGAATCAAACCGATCGCGGGCGATAACGTTTTTATTGAACAACGTTTTAGCGCGCACATAGTCGGCCTGGGCTAGCGTAGAGGCGGCTTCCGCTTCTTGCAAACGCGCCGTCGCCTCGTTCAGCGCGGCTTGAAATGGCCGCGGATCGATGAGAAAGAGCGGGTGGCCTTTTTCTATCAGGCGACCTTCCGGCACATTTACCGCCAGCACATAACCGGCGACCCGAGGCCGCAACTCAACGTGCTTGACCGCGGCCAGCGAACCGGTGAATTCGGCAAAGGGCGTTATCGGGCGGACTAAAACATCAGCCACAGGAACACGGGGAGGCGGCGCAGGTGTCGCCGAAGACGGGTTTTCTTTGCAGCCGGCAACGGCGAAAGCGCCGTTTATCGCCGCTGCGATCAGGATTATGGTTTTGGCTTTCATCATTTGACCTTTCCTACCGAAGTCGACAGTGGAATTCACTGCGTGGAAGCAGTTCATCCCGCGTTATCCGACTTCCAACGTTGGGAAGGTCAAGCGATTTTTGGTTTATTGCAAAGGGGATGCCGCGTCGTCGCTATCTGGTGCGATCCCCTGAACGGCTATTTCTGCAGCACCTCGACGAACTTCGCCAGCCACTGCGGATGCGCCGGCCAGGCCGGGGCGGTGACCAGATTGCCGTCGACGTGCGCCTGATCGATGCCGATCTCCGCATAATGGCCGCCGCCCAGCCGCACTTCCGGCGCGCAGGCCGGGTAGGCGCTGCAGGTGCGGCCTTGCAACACCCCGGCCGCCGCCAGCAGCTGCGGGCCGTGGCAAACGGCGGCGATCGGTTTTTTCGCCGCGTCAAACGCCTGCACCAGCGCGATCACGTCGGGATTCAGGCGCAGGTATTCCGGCGCCCGGCCGCCGGGGATCAAGAGCGCATCGTAGTGCTCTTCTTTGGCGGTGGCGAAGTCGGCGTTCAGGGTGAAACGGTGGCCGGGTTTCTCGCTGTAGGTTTGCGCGCCGTCAAAATCGTGGATCGCGGTCATGATGTAGTCGCCGACGGCTTTGCCGGGGCACACGGCGTCCACCCAATGGCCGATCATCTGCAACGCCTGAAACGGCACCATGGTTTCGTAATCTTCGGCATAGTCACCGACCAGCATCAGGATCTTTTTCTTGCTCATGATCACAACTCCTGCGGGATGGGGATTGCCTAAGGTATAGCCCAGCGGCCCTGGGAATGCGAACCGCAAAGCGCCTATCTATACTCGTGATACTGCGGCGCTTTTCTCGCCGCTCAACCCCAGGGAGGATCCCCGATGCTGAATCTGGCTACCTTGCTTGAAGAGAGTGCGTGCACCTGGCCGGAACGGCCGGCGGTGATACAGGACGATGTACCGCTCAGCTATCGGGCGCTGAACGACATGGCCAACCGGGTGGCGAATTTGTTGGCTGCGCGCGGCGTGCGGCGCGGTGAACGGGTGGCGCTGGCCTGCCCGAACCGGCCGGAGTTTCCGGCTGTCTATTACGGCATTCTCAAAAGCGGCGCGGTGGTGGTGCCGCTCAATATTCTGCTTAAAAGCGCAGAGTTCGACTATTACTTGGCGGATTCGGCGGCGGTGGCGCTGTTTTGTTTCGAGGGCAGCAGCGGCCTGCCGCTGGGGGAGGAAGCGCTGCAGGCGGCGGCAAAGGCGGAGCAGTGCCGTGAGGTGTTTATCATCGGCGATCGGTTGCCGCTCGAGGGGGAGCGTTTCAGCGCGGCAATAGCCGAACAGGCTACCGAATTCGCTTCGGCCGCGACGCTCGAAAGCGACACCGCGGTGGTGCTGTATACCAGCGGCACCACCGGCCGCGCCAAAGGGGCGGAGTTGACTCACGCCAATCTGGTGCTCAACGCCTTGGGATCGGTGCGGCTGTTCGACGGTTCGGAGACGGCCCCCGATCGTCACCTGGTGACCTTGCCGCTGTTTCATACTTTTGGTTCGACGGTGCAGATGAACGCCGGGTTCGCTTCCGCCGCCACTCTGGTGCTGGTCGAACGCTTCGACGCCGCGCAGGCCATCGCGCTGATGCAGCGGCACGGCATTACCTTTTTCGCCGGGGTGCCGACCATGTATTGGGCGCTGTTGAATGCGCTGGATGAACACACGGATATCGAAAGCTTGCGCAGCACGCTGCGTATGGCGGTGTCCGGCGGCGCCAGCCTGCCGGTGCAGATCCTGGAGGATTTTTCGCGCCGCTTCGGCGTCAACATTCTCGAAGGATACGGGCTGTCTGAGACCAGCCCGGTCGCCACCTTTAACCATCCTCACCGCGTGACCAAGCCCGGCTCCATCGGCCAGCCGATCTGGGGTGTGGAGGTGCGCCTGCTCGACGCCACCGGGCAGCCGGTCGACGCTGTCGATCAGGTGGGGGAGATCGCGGTGCGCGGCTACAACATCATGAAAGGCTATCTGAATCGCCCCGAGGCGACGGCGGAGGTGCTGGAAAACGGCTGGTTCCGCACCGGCGATCTGGCGCGCCGCGACGCCGACGGCTTCTATTTCATCGTCGATCGGGCCAAGGACATGATCATTCGCGGCGGGTTCAACGTCTACCCGCGCGAGATTGAAGAGGCGCTGATTCGCCACCCGGCGGTGTCGTTGGTGGCGGTGATCGGCGTCGAACATCCGTCGCTGGGCGAAGAGATCAAAGCGGTGGTGGTGTTGAAAGAGACGGAGGAGCCGATCGAGGAAGAAACGCTGATCGCCTGGAGCCGGGAACGGCTGGCGGCGTACAAGTATCCGCGCATCGTCGAGTTCGTCGAGCGTTTGCCGATGACCAGTACCGGTAAGGTGTTGAAGCGCTGTTTGCGCTGAGGAAAATCCGGCCTGCCGGGGCAGGCCGGGATACGGGCATCAACCTGGGTAGATGCCGCGCTCTTTACGTGCGGTCAGGATGCGCTCACAGGCCACGATGTAAGCGGCGGTGCGCAGGCTGCACTCTTTCTCTGCGGCCTTGTTCCAGACGTGGACCATGGCGTCGGTCATGATCTTGTCCATACGCTCGTTGATCTCGGACTCGCTCCAGAAGTAGCTCGCCATGTCCTGCACCCACTCGAAGTAACTGACCGTTACGCCGCCGGCGTTACAGATAACGTCCGGAACCACGGTGATGTTACGGGAACGCAGAATGTCGTCCGCCTCTGGGAAGGTCGGGCCGTTAGCGCCTTCCAGCACCAGTTTGGCGCTGAGGATTTCGGCGCGCTGGCGGGTGATTTGGCCTTCCAGCGCCGCAGGGATCAGGATGTCCATGTCGACCGACCAGAACGCTTCGCTTTCGATCTCGCTGGCGCCAGGGAAGCCGGCGATCTGCTTGTGCTTGGCCTGGTATTCGGTCAGCGCGGCCAGGTCGATGCCGTCGGCGTTAAACAGGGTGGCGGAGTGGTCCTGGATGGTGACGACGCGCGCGCCGACGCCAACGAACAGGCGAGCCGCTTCGCTGCCCACGTTACCGAAGCCTTGCACCGCCACTTTGGCGCCTTCGATCTGCACGCCCAGACGCTTGGCCACTTCGCTGCCGGTGACGAACACGCCGCGGCCGGTCGCTTTCTCACGGCCCAGGGAGCCGCCGAGGTGGATTGGCTTGCCGGTGACCACGCCGGTGATGGTGGTGCCGTGGTTCATGGAGTAGGTGTCCATCATCCAGGCCATCACTTTGGCGTTGGTGCCGACGTCCGGCGCAGGGATGTCTTTCTGTGGCCCGATGATGAAGCCGATTTCGCTGGTATAGCGGCGGGTCAGTCGCTCCAGTTCGCCTTCAGACAGTTTGAACGGGTCGACGCGGATGCCGCCCTTGGCGCCGCCGTACGGCAGGTTGACCGCGGCACACTTGATGGTCATCCAGGCGGACAGGGCCATCACTTCGTTCAGATCGACGTCAGGGTGGAAGCGGATACCGCCTTTGCCCGGCCCACGCGACAGGTTGTGCTGTACGCGGAAACCTTCGAAGTGACGGATGGTGCCATCGTCCATCTGCAGCGGGATATCGACAATCAAAGCGCGCTTAGGGTGACGCAGCGTATCAACCCAGCGTGACAGCTCGCCGAGGTAAGGGGCGACGCGATCGATTTGTTGCAGATATGTAGCCCAAGCGGTGGTGCTGCTGTCTGAAGCGTAGGATAGCTTTTCCATAACCAACCTTTATATATTAGAGGTATTTATTTCGTTTAACCGTGGATTAGCAAGCGCATAACACTTTGCGACGCTAAATTTACCACTAATTATGCCGGTTGTTAGCCCCCCGCTCATCGGGCCAGCGGGCGGTTTTTCGCCGCCTGCAGGGCGATAAATGAATAGTTAATTACTTTTTGTCGGCAGTGAGCGAGCACATGCATAATTTATGCATGTAAAGCGCATAAAAACCCTTTTTATCTATTTTTCAGAAGCTTGAATGTGATCAAAAAGTTTCATTTTATTTAACAGCCATGTTGACAATGGCGTTTCCCCTCGGCAGCGTTAAAATCCTGTTAAAACGCCGTCTGCCGCCGTGTTTTACCTGGCAAAGAGGAGCATGATTCGAGGCTGTTTTAATGTGTTGCGGCAGAAGAGTGGGCTGAAAAGCTTATTCACCAGAAACGGACGGGTGACCGATCCCCGGCAAGGACAATAAAGGCGCTTGCGGCGCAGCCGTCGGTGAAGGAGACGCCAACGCCATCCACTCGGCAAGCGGCGGCAACTGCGGTATGCTAAGCGGCTGAACCGCAAACCAAACCGGGCTATACGGAGACCCCCCAGCGTGCCGAACTCTTCTTCTCAACTCGAACTTTTGCGCTCGGTCGCCGACGGCATCGCGGCGCTGTTTTTTCCGAATGCGGAAGTGGTGATCCACGATCTAGCCACCAACAAGATTGCCTATCTGGCCAACAACCTGTCGAAGCGCAAACCGGGCGATGACGCCGGGCTGGAGGACTTCGAGCTCGATGGCGGCGCCGGCGTGACCGGCCCCTATGAGAAGCTGAACTGGGACGGCAAAAAGATGCGTTCCGTGAGCATCGCCGCGCGCGACGAGCAGGGCAAGCCCAGCTATCTGCTGTGCATCAACCTGAGCACCGCGATGTTCGAGGACGCCCGCAACGCGCTGGACATGTTCCTGTCGGTCACGCGGCTGCAGCCACAGCCCCAACAGCTGTTCAAAGACGACTGGCAGGAGAAGATCAACACCTTCCTGCACGACTGGCTGCGGCGCGAAAACGCCGCGCTCGGCGCGCTGAGCCGCGAACAGAAACGGCGGCTGGTCAGCGATCTCTATCATCAGGGGGCGTTCAAGGCCAAAAGCGCCGCGGACTACATCGCCAACGTGCTGTCGATGGGGCGCGCCACGGTGTACAAGCACTTGCGAGAATTGAAGCAGGAGTAAAGGCGGCGGGAAAGGTGGAAAATGGGCGGCGCTGGCCGCCCATTTTGGTTACCAGCGGTAGTTGACTGAAGCGATGATGCTGCGGCCGCTGCCATAGAAACAGGCGTACTCGCCGCTGCAGGATGAAACGTATTTCTTGTCCGTCAGGTTCTGCACGTTGAGCTGGAGAGCCGCACCGCGCAGCGCCGACGAGGCCTGGCCAAGGTCATATTTCACCATGGCGTCGTACAGCGTGTAGTGCGGCACATCGTACTGGCCGATGGCGTCGGCCGGCGCATCGCCGATGTAACGCACGCCGCTGCCGACGGTCAGGCCGTTCAGCGCGCCGCTCAGGAAGCTGTAGCTGCCCCAGGCGGAAGCCGCGTGACGCGGGATGCCCGCCGGGCTGTGGCCGATTTCGTCCGCCGAGTTGGAGTCTTTGGTCACCACGTCGGTGTAGGTATAGGCGGCGGTCAGCTTGATCTCCGGCGTCGGCTGGGCATGTACTTCCGCCTCAATCCCTTTGGATTTCACCTCGCCGATCTGCTCGTAGGCGGAGGTGAGACGGTTGTAAGACGCCACATTACGCTGGGTAATGTCGAACCAGGAGAGGGTCAGCAGGGTGTTGCCGCCCGGGATCTGGTACTTCACGCCCACCTCGGTTTGTTTGCCGGTGGTCGGCTTGAGCGGATCGGCGCCCGGCGCGCTCGGATACAGGTTAGGATCGAACGAAGTGCTGTAGCTGACATACGGCGAAATGCCGTTGTCGAAGGCGTAAAGCAGGCCCGCACGGCCGGTGAACTGGGCGTCGTTGTAGGTCTGCTCCTTACCGCCGCTGGTGCGATCGCGGGTGTTGACCTGCGACCAGTCCTGACGGCCGGACAGCAGCAGGTTCCAGTTATTCCACTCCAGCTGGTCCTGCAGATACACCCCGACCTGATTCAGCGTCTTCAAGTCGCTGGAAGCCAGCGCCAGCGTGCTGCCATCGATGCTGGGGCGAACCGGGTTTGCCCAGTCGATCGGGTAGTCGTTGCCGCGATCGCGATACATCTTCGAATCGATATGGCTGTAGCGGTAATCCAACCCGCCCAGCACCGTGTGCTTCACCTCGCCGGTGTCGAACAGCCCCTTCAGCTGGTTATCCACGCCAAACTCGTTGGTCATCTGCGTTTCATGCTGCGCCATGCGGGTGACGGTGTGGTCGTTGACCTTCGAGTTTATGTTATAAACCAGATATTTATAGTCTTCATCACGGTGGGTGAAGCGCAGGTTCTGGGTAAACGACAGCGCATCGCTGAAGTTATGCTCGAGGCTGTAGCCGATCGACGCCTGCTCGCGCCGCGACTTGTTGAAGCTGGGTTCGCTGACGTTGAAGTCGTAGGGCACATAGCCCGCGCTGGTCGAGAACAGCGTGCCGGCGCGCGGCAGGAAGTTGCGCGACCCGGCTTTCGGATCGTTCTGGTAGCTGGTCAGCAGCGTAAAGCTGGTGTCTTCGTTCGGCAGCCAGGTGAAGGCCGGCGCGATGGCCACCCGTTGCTGCTTGCTGTCTTTGACAAACTCATGCTCGGTTCTGGCGATACCGTTCAGGCGATAGAACAGGGTGTTGTCGTCGTTGAGCTTGCCGCCGAAATCGAACGCCGTTTCCGCCAGATGGCGGTTGCCGGTGCTGAATTTGACTTCGTGAATGCTCTGGGCGGTAGGGCGCTTGCTGGTCATCACCACCACGCCGCCGGGGCTGACCTGGCCGTACAGCACGCCGGCCGGGCCGTGCACCATCTCCACGCGCTCCAGCAGCCAGGGATCGATCTGCCCGGCGCCGCCGTTTTGGCTCGAGAGGCCAAAGTGCAGGCCGTCGAGCAGCTTGGGCGCATAGCGGAAGCCGCGGCTGATCACTTCGTCATTGCGGTTGGAGTTACCGCGGTAGGTGGTGATCACTCCGCTGGTGTAGTTCAGCGCGTCGGCGACCGACGCCGGTTCCTGGTCGTTCATTTGCTCGCGCGTGACCACTGAGATGGACTGCGGCGTTTTGCGCAGAGCGGCGGCGGTCTTGGTGCCGGCGGCGCTCTCTTTGGCGACGATCCCTTTGACCGGCGCGGTCACGCTGTTTTGCGCGTCGGCGGTCACCAAAATCGTCTCATCCGCCGCGGCGGACGCGTGTGGCGCGAAGGGCAGTAAGGCCAGCGCCGAGCCCAGCAACAACCGCTTGGCGGCCGTCGCCTCCGCATTAGAATTGTTTATCCCTTTGTTTTTAATCTTCATTCTCTCTCCTGCATACCTGCGTTGTGTGTCATGCAACCCTGATAAACCCCGAAATATCGGCGAGCGGTCTTTACCCGTCGATGCGGAAACGCCGTGTGCGCACGACGGTAAAAATCCGACAAATAGTATTGAAAACGATAATGAGTATCAATACGATTGTCAGGTTTTGTAAAAATCACTCATGTTATGTAAGGGGCGCTATGGAGTTTTTGCCGGAAAAGAGGCCAGACAACAGTCATGAGGGATTGGCGGCGCAGTGGCTGCGTGAAGAGGCGGCGGGGCAGCCCGAGTGGTGGCAGAAGGTGGCCTCTCACGGCACGCCCATCGTCGAGCCGCACGATGACCGCCACGTCAAAATGACCTGGCTATGGCGCGATCCTGCCGGCGATGAACGGCGCTCGCCGATTCGCCGCGTTTATGCCGATATCAACGGCATAACCGATCACCACAGCACGTCCCCCAGCAGCCTGACCAGGCTGCCCGGCACCGACGTTTGGTACGGCGCGGCCGTTATCGATCGCCGCTGGCGCGGCAGCTACAGCCTGATCCCCGTCACAGACCGGGATCTTCCTCCCGTCTTCAGCGACGACGAAACGCTGCGCGATCGCCAGCAGCGCGCCTGGTGGATTTCGCTGTTTCCACTGGCGATCGCCGATCCGTTGAATCGCCTCTCGCTGGGGCCGTCTCATCGCCCGCGCCCGGTTTCCCTGGCCCAGGGGCCGGATGCCGACGACCAAAGCGCCTGGCAGGCCGCCGATCGGCCGCTGGACGAGGCGCGGCTACAGCGTTTTCAGTGGCACAGCGAACGGCTCGGCACGCAGCGGCGCGTCTGGCTGTATGCCAGCGGCGACGCGGCGGTGAAAGCGAATCGCCCGCTGGTGTTATTGCTCGACGGCCAAAACTGGATCGAAAGGCACGCGCTGCTGCCGGTGATCGAGAACGAAACCGCAACAGGGCGGCTGCCGCCCGCATGCTGGCTGCTGATCGATGCGATCGACGGCGAACACCGGGAAAACGAGCTGCCCTGCAACGCCGCCTTCTGGCAGGCAATCATCGATGAGCTGTTGCCGCAGGCGCAGAAGCGCGAAGCGTTCAGCGAGGAAGGGGCGCGCACCGTCGTCGCCGGCCAGAGCTACGGCGGGCTGGCGGCGTTATATGCCGGCCTGCATTGGCCGGCGCGCTTCGGCCACGTGCTGAGCCAGTCCGGCTCCTTCTGGTGGCCTACGGTGCAATTCGTTACCCAGTTCGAAAAACGCCACGAACTGGAGGAAGGCTGGCTGATACGCCAGGTTCGGCAACGCGACGCGGCGGCGCCAGCGCTCAACGTGATCCAACAGGCCGGCGATCGGGAGGCGGATATCGAATTCGTCAATCGCCAGATGCACGAGGCGCTGACGGCGGCGGGGCACCGCGCCGACTACCGCGTGTTTTCCGGCGGACATGACGCGCTCTGCTGGCGCGGCGGCCTGGTGGACGGCGTACGCCAGCTGCTTTCCGGGATGGAATAACCCACACATTTTGACAGACAGGTAATGAAAATGACTCAGGAACAACAAAACCCGTTCGATGACGAAAGCCTCCGTTTCTCCGTTTTGGTCAACGCGCAGCAGCAGTATTCGCTGTGGCCGCAGTTTGCCGACGCGCCGCAGGGGTGGCGCGTGCTGATGGGGCCGGCGTCGCGCGGCGAATGCATCGACTACATCGAAACGCACTGGCAGGACATGCGGCCGGCGGCCTTGAAAGCGGCGGATGCGGCGCGTTAAGCGCCAGACAGCCACATCGATACATTCCGTTTGAGGAAAAGGACAGACACCATGTCAGAAACGCTTTCTTTGCCGGATACTCAGGTCGAGTATCGGGATTATCCGCTGGTTGCGGCGCAACCGGGGATCTGGATCGCCGACCAAATCGCGCTGCGGCGCAACGGCTTCGCGGTGGCGCACTACACCGAACTGCACGGCGCTATCGACCGCTCGGCGCTGGAGCGCGCGATCCGTCAGGGGCTGGCCGAAGCGGATACGGTTCAGGCGCAGTTCTTTGAGGCGCAGGACGGCCAGCCGGTGCAGCGTTTGCCGCTGAACGCCGATCCTGCGCGCGTGCAGGCGCCGGAGTGGTTCGATTTCAGCGCGCGGCCGGACGCCGAACAGGCGGCGCTGGCGCTGATGAACGACGATCTGGCGCAGGATCTGCCGGCGGACGGCGAGCGGCCGCTCTATCGCCATGCGGTGATCCGCGTCAGCGTCGATCGCTGGTTCTGGTATCAGCGCTTTCATCATTTGACCCTGGACGGCTTCAGCTTCGAAGCCATCACCCGTCGGATCGCCGATATTTATCGCGCGCTGCGCCACGGGCTGGCGCCGGCGGCCTCGCCGTTTACCCCGTTCGGCAAGGTGGTGGAAGAGTTTCAGCAATGGCAAACCTCGCCCGCACGTGAGCGGGCGGCCGAATTCTGGCGCCAGCATCTGCGCGATTTGCCGTCGCCGCTGTCATTATCGACGGAGAGTCGGGAGGTTGAGGCGGGCGCCCGGCCGCTCAAACAGGCGCTGGTGCTGCCTGAATCGCTGTTTGACGAAGCGCTGCGCGATGGCGCGCTGCAGTCGCTGCAGCCGGCAGATATCGTCACGGCGGCGCTGGCGCTGTACCTGGCGCGCATGAGCGGCGAAACCCGCTTCTCAATCGGTTTTCCTTTCATGCGCCGGATGGGATCGCAGGCGCTGGCGGCGGTCGGCCCGGTGGTCAACGTGCTGCCGCTGCTGCTGAACGTGACGCCGGAGATGTCGCTGGCGGATGTCTGCCTGGCCACCGTGGCGCAGATCAAGCAGGCGCGCCGCCATCAACGCTATGAGGCGGAGCAGATCAAGCGCGATCTCGGCCTGGTCGGCGGCCATCAGGAACTGTACGGGCCGGTGGTCAACGTCAAGGTCTACCACAGCGCCTTGTCGTTCGACGGTCAGGCGGCCACCACCCATACGCTGGCGATGGGGCCGGTCGACGACCTGGAGTTCGAGATCGGTTTTCGAAGCGGCGTATTGACGCTGTCTTTGGTCGCCAACCCGGCCAAATACTCACCGCGCACCTTGCAGCACCACGCGGAGCGCATCGGCCATTGGCTGCAGCAGTTGGCGCGGCAGCCGCACCAGCCGAACGGTCAACTGGCGTTGATCGGCGAGGGGGAACTCAGACAACTCGCGGCCTGGGGGCGCGGCGCTGAGCTGACGCCGCCGGCGGGCATGGTTTCGATCATGGATGCGTTCCAGCGCCAGGTTGAGCGTCAGCCCGAGGCGTTGGCGGTGTCCTGCGGCGACGTGCGCCTCAGCTACCGGCAGCTCTCCGAACGGGTGATGCAGCTGGGGCGAGTGCTGATCGAAAGCGGCATCGGCGCCGAAGACGTGGTCGCCATCGGCATTCCACGCTCGGTGGACACGCTGGTCGCGCTGTTCGGCGTGCTGGCCAGCGGCGCGGCCTATATGCCGCTCGATCTGGACTATCCGCGTGAGCGCCTGGCGCTGATGTGCGACGACGCGCGGCCGGTGATGTTGCTGACCCACAGTGACACGCGGGCCAACATGCCGGATCTGCCGCAGGTATTGTGCCTGGACGACGCCCCGTGCCTGGCGCGCTGCGCGGCCGCCGCGGCCACGCCGATAACGGACGACGAACGGCGTGTGCCGCTGAACGAGGCGCATCTCGCCTACATGATTTACACCTCCGGTTCGACCGGCAAACCCAAGGGCGTGATGTCCACGCACCGCGGGCTGCTGAACCTGTTCCTGTCGCACCAGGCTTCTCTGTTCGGCCCGGCGATCGAAAAATTCGAGGCCCGCCACACGCGCCGCTTGCGCGCCGGCCATACCGCCTCGTTCTCTTTCGATTCCTCCTGGGAACCGCTGTTCTGCATGATGATGGGCAGCGAACTGGTTATCTTCGATGAGGAGCTGCGCCGCGACCCCTGGGCGCTGTTGGAACAGACCCAGCAGACGCCGATCGATCTGCTGGACATCACGCCGTCGTTCTTCTCGCAACTGGTGGACTGCGGTCTGCTGAAAGGGCAGTTCCCGCTGCCGTCGTTCGTGATGATCGGCGGCGAGGCGGCGACGCCGACGCTGTGGAACCTGATGCAGCAGCATCCGGAGGTGGAGATCCACAACTATTACGGCCCGTCCGAATACACCGTCGATACCCTCGGCGCGCCGGTCACGGCCGCAGACCAACCGGTGATCGGCCGTCCCCTCGCCAATACCTCAGTCTGGCTGCTCGACAGCCGCCTGCAGCCGGTGCCGATCGGCGCGGCGGGCGAGCTGTACATTTCCGGCAAGGGCATCGCGCGCGGTTACCTGCGGCGCCCGGATCTGACGGCGGCGCGCTTTGTCGCCAACCCGTTCGCCGAAGGCGAGGTGATGTACCGCAGCGGCGACCTGATGCGCTGGAGCGCGGAGGGCCAGCTGGTATTCATTGGCCGGACCGATCACCAAATCAAGGTGCGCGGCTTCCGCGTCGAGCTGGGTGAGGTGGAAAGCGCCTTGGCCGCCTTGCCGGACGTGGGGCGGGCGGTGGTGATCGCCGAACCGATCGGCGCCACCTATCGCCTGATTGGCTACTGCTCGGTGCAGGATGACGCGCGTCGCGCCTCGCCGGCGCTGCAAAGCGAGCTGCTGGGGCAGTTGGCGCAGCGTCTGCCGGATTATATGGTGCCGGCGATCCTGGTGGTAATGCCGGAGCTGCCGCTGAACGTCAACGGCAAGATTGACCGCCAGGCGCTGCCCAAACCGCAGGAAACGCTGGCGCAAAGCATTCGCGAACCGGCCACCGAGCAGGAGAGGCTGATTTGCCGCGCGATGGCCCAACTGTTGGGAATGGAGCGCGTCGGCGCAGACGACGATTTCTTCGCGCTCGGCGGCGACAGCATCTCGGCGATGGGGCTGGGCACCGCCCTGCGGCGCAAAGGCTATCTGCTGCGGCCGCGCGAGATCTTCGCGCTGCACACCCCCGCGCGCATGGCGCAGGCGATGCAGCCGCTGGCCGTTGGCTCTCAGACCGCACGCAGCGTGCGACAAGGCCCGATCGACGGGCTGCCGATCCTGCACTGGTTCGCCGAGACGGGCGATATGCATCGCCGCTTCGCGCACGGCGTTTTCCTGCGCGTGCCCGCCGAGCTGCAACCGGAACAGCTGCGTTATGCGTTGGCACAGCTGCGCGCGGCGCACCCGGCGCTGAGCGCCAGGATCCGCGACGGCCAGTTGGTGGTCGAGGAAGCCGCTACCGCTGAGTTCATGCAGGTTCAGGCCGTATCCGGCGAACTGGAGCTAGCGGCGGAACAGGCGTTTGATGCCGCACTCGAGCAGCTCGATCCGGCGGCCGGCGCCATGATGCAGGCGATCCTGTTGCAGCGTGACGGGCAGAGCCTGGGGCTAGTGCTGGCGATCCACCACCTGGTGGTGGACGGCGTTTCCTGGCGCATTCTGCTCGACGAGCTGCGGCAAGTGGCCGACAGCGCCATGCAGGGGCAGCCGATCACGCTGCCGCCGGAGGAAACCTCGCTCTATGAATGGTCCGCGCGTTTAAGGGCCGACGTCGAACGCCGCGAAGCCGAGCTGCCGTTCTGGCGGCAGATGCTGGCGGACGGCGTGCCGCGTTTGGGGCGGCGCGCGCTGGAACCGCAGACCGATCGCATCGCCTCGGTGAGCGAACGGCGCACGCTGCTCGACAGCCGGCTGACCGCCGCGCTGCTCGGCACATTGCCGCAGGGGTATCGCGCCCAGGTTGAAGAGATCATGCTGTGCGCGCTGGCTCAGGCCTGCCGCCGCCGTTTCCAGGCCGCTTCGCTGCGTTTCTCTCTGGAGTCGCACGGCCGCGCCGAACTGGACGACGGCCTCGATCTGGCCCGCACCGTCGGCTGGCTGACGGCGGAGTACCCGCTGCGCATCGAACTGCATGACGCCGAGCATAATGAGGCGGTGCGCGCGGTGAAACGGGCGACGCGCGCGGTGGCCGATCGCGGCGTCGGCTATGGCCAGCTGCGTTATCTGCATCCGCAGCGTGACGATCTGGCGGCGCTGGCGCAGCGCAACGCCCCGGAGATTTTATTCAACTACCTTGGGCGTTTCAGCCAGGATGAGGCGCACTGGACGCCGCAGCGCAGCCAGACCCGCTTCCGCGACGCCTTCGCCGTGGCGCAGGATGCGCAGCAGGCGCTGTCTTACGGGCTGGAAGTGAATATCTTTGTCGAGGAGCGGCGCGACGGCGCCTGCCTGGCGATTAACTGGAGCTGGCTGGAGGGAATTTTCAGCGAGAGCGACATTGCGCAGCTGCACAGCGGCATCGAGCACGCCGTGCGTTCACTGTGCGAGTTTGCCGAACGGCATCCCGAACGCGCGGCGGCGACGTTGGTGGCGGCCGAAATCGCCCAGCCGGGCGTCGATGATGAAGCGGTGCGCGCCTGGGAGCGGGAGTGCGGGCCGTTAGCCGCGGCGCTGCCGCTGTTGCCGCTGCAACACGGCCTGCTGTTCCATGCGCAGACAGCGCAGCAGGGCGGCAGCTACAACTCGCTGACGCGCCTGAGCCTCTGCGGCGAACTGGACGCGCATCAACTTCAGCAGGCGCTGAATGCGGTGATCCGCCGCCATCCGCAGCTGGCCGCCCGATTCAACCGCGAGGGCGAGCCGCTGCAGCTGATCCCGCAGGAAAGCCATTGGCCGCTGGACAGCCACGCGCTGCCGCCGCTGGCCGAAGAACAGGAGGTGCAGGCACTGCACCGGCTGGAGCAGCAGGAACTGCAGCGCGATCTGTTCAACCAGCCGGGCGCGATGCTGCATGCATTGTTGGTCAAACACGGGGATAGCGAACGCTACACGCTGTTCCTTAACGCGCATCACCTGATCGTCGACGGCTGGTCGACGCCGGTGGTGCTCAACGATCTGATTCTGGCCCTGCGTGAAGGCGAGCAGGCGTTGCCGCCGCTGCGTTCGAACTATGCCGATATCGTGCGCCGCCTGACCGCGCGGGATGCCGAAGCTTCGCGCCGCCTCTGGCGCCAGACGCTGCAGGACGTGCGGCCGACGTTGCTGTTCGGTGAGGCGCAGGACGATCGCGTACACGAGCTGGAGATGACGCTGCCGCCGGCCGAGGAAAGGCGCTTGCTGACCCTGTGTCGCGAACGCGGGTTGACGCTCAATACCGTGATGCAGGGCATTTGGGCATTGCAGTTGGCCAGCTGTTGCGGCCAGCAGGACGTGGTGTTCGGCTCGCCGGTTTCCGGCCGCTTTGGCCAGATAGAAGGGGTCGAGGAACACGTTGGCCTGTTCAGCAACACGCTGCCGGTGCGGGTGCGTCTGCAGCACGATCGTTCGCTGACGGAACAGCTGACTGAGCTGCAGCACCGGCAAATTGAACTGCTGGAGCACGACGATTTGGGGTTGGGGGAAATTCAGCACCTGGCCGGGGCGGGCACGCTGTTCGATACGCTGTTGGTGGTGGAGAACTACCCGGACAACGACGCTCTGCTGGGCGGCGCAGGGTCGCTGCGCTGCGACGCCATCCGCAACAAAGGCTATACCCACTATCCGCTGACGCTGCTGGTGCTGCCGGGCGAGCGTCTGCGCCTGCTGATGGAGTACCGCGCCTCGGTGCCGCAGCCTGAGCGCTTCGCCGCGCGGCTGATGGCGCTGTTGCAGCAGTGGATCGCCCAGCCGGATTTGCCGCTGCCGCGCTGGCAGTTGCAAACGCCGCAGGAGCAGGCGCTGATCGCGGCGGTCAACCGCACCGGGCAGGCGGTGGCGGACACCACCTTGCATCAGGCGATCGCCGATCAAGCGCGGCGCACGCCGGATCGCATCGCGCTGCAGGATGCCGGGCACAGCCTCAGCTACCGTGACATGCAGCGCCAGGCCGCGCTGCTGGCCGAGCGGCTGACGGCGGCCGGCATTCAGCCGGGGGATATCGTCGCGGTGGCGTTGCCGCGTTCCGTGCGCCTCAGCCTGGCGCTGACGGCGATTGTGCAGACCGGCGCCGCCTGGCTGCCGCTGGACACCGGCTACCCGGACGAGCGGCTGGCCTACATGGTGGAGGACGCCAAGCCGCGGCTGATTATCACCGAGAGCGCGTTGGATGCCCGCTTTGCCGCGCTGGCGCCGACGCTGCTGTTCGATGCGCTGGACGACAGCGGGCGCGAACCGGCAGCGCGCCTGCCGGCGGGGAACGGCGATTATCCCGCCTACGTGCTGTATACCTCCGGCTCTACCGGGCGGCCGAAAGGCGTGGTGGTGAACCACCGGGCGATCGTCAACCGCCTGTTCTGGATGCAGCACGAGTATGCGCTCGATGCGCAGGACGTGGTATTGCAGAAAACGCCGTGCAGCTTCGACGTTTCCGTCTGGGAATTCTTCTGGCCGCTGATGGTCGGCGCGCGCCTGGTGATGGCGCCGCCGGAGGCGCACCGCGATCCGCAGGCGCTGACGACGTTGATCGACGACTATGGCGTGACCACGCTGCATTTCGTTCCGTCCATGTTGGCTATCTGGGTGGAGGCGCTGAACGAGCGGGCGCCACAGCGCGCCGCCGCCAGCCTGAAACGCGTGTTCTGCAGCGGTGAGGCGCTGTCGTGTGAACTGGCTTCCCGCTATCAGGCGTTGGTTACCGCGCCGCTGCACAACCTGTATGGCCCGACGGAGGCGGCGGTCGATGTCACCTACCAACCGGCGTCCGGCGCGGCATTGGCGGCGGTGAGCGGCGCCGGCGTGCCGATCGGCAAACCGGTCTGGAACACCCAGTTGAGCATTCTCGACGCGATGTTGCGGCCGGTGCCCGTCGGCTGCGCCGGCGATCTTTACCTGCGCGGCATTCAGCTGGCCGATGGCTATCTGCATCGGCCGGGGCTGACGGCGCAGCGGTTTGTCGCCGATCCCGCCGGCAACGGCGCGCGCATGTATCGCACCGGCGATATCGCCCGCTGGCTGGAAGACGGCAGCGTCGAGTATTTGGGGCGCAGCGACGATCAGCTGAAGATCCGCGGCCAGCGCATCGAGCTGGGGGAAATCGAGCAGGCGCTGCTGGCGCAGCCGGGGGTAGCGCAAGCGGCGGTGCACGCCATCGAACTGGGCGAGGGCGCGACGGGGCTTGGCGGCGCCGATATGCGCCAACTGGTCGCCTGGCTGATCGCCCAACCGGGCGTGACGCTGGATACCGGCGTGCTGCATCAGGCGCTGGAGCAGCGTTTGCCGGCGCACATGATGCCGGTCAGCTATGTCATGACCGACAGCTTCCCGCTCAGCGCCAGCGGCAAGCTGGATCGCAAGGCGTTGCCGCGGCCGCAGCTGAGCCACCAAAGTGGCCGCATGCCGCAGAGCGACAGCGAACGCCTGCTGGCGGCGCTGTTCGGGGAACTGTTGGGGCGCGAGACGGTGTATGCCGACGACGACTTCTTCGCGCTGGGCGGCCATTCGCTGCTGGCGATGCGTCTGGCGGCGGAGCTGCGTCGCCGCGTGCCTCGGCCATTGAGCGTCGGGCAGATCATGTTCGCCCGCAGCCTGGAGAAGATGGCGCACCTGCTCGATGACGCGCAGGCGGCCAACTCGGCCGAGAGCCGCGGCGTCGGCGAATGCCTGCAGCCGCAGGGGCCTTACTACCTGCTGGGCTATTCGCTCGGCGGCACGCTGGCGCACTCGATGGCCGCGCGCCTGCAGCAGCAGGGCGAAGAGGTGGCGTTCCTCGGCATGCTGGATACCTATCCGCCGGAAGGCCAGGATTGGACCGGCCCCAGCGAGGAGGACGCGCAGAAAGAGGTGGCGCAGGAGCAGGCCGAGTTTATGGCGGAAGATCATGGCGATCCGGCGCTGATGGCGGAGAAGGCGGCAATGTTCGATAGCATCGTCGCCAACTACCGCGACGCGGTGCGCATTCTGTCCCAGGCGCGCAGCCGGCGTTTCCACGGCACGGCGACGCTGTTTGTGGCCGACCAGACGCTGCCGCCGGAGATGGATATCGACGCCGTGTGGGCGCCGTATCTGGATGGGCTGATCTGCCATCACCAGCGCTGCGAACACGCGGACATTCTGTCGCCGACTTCGCTGGAGACGCTCGGGCCGCTGTTGCATTCGTTGCTGACGCGGCAATACGGGTTGGTATAACGCAACCGGGCCGGGGGGCGTGCGTCCCGGCCCGTACTAAAACATGATATGCAGGACACTATGGCCAGACCTTCTTTTTTTCTTGATTTCAGTTTGCTGAGAAGCAATGCGCATTTCCGCGCGATTTTCTGCGCCCGCATGCTGTCGGTGTTTTCCCTCGGCATGTTGGCGGTGGGGGTGCCGATTCAGATCCAGGCGATGACTGGCTCCACGTTGCAGGTGGGCGTGGCGGTGGCGCTGGACGGGGTGGGCATGTTTATCGGCCTGATGCTGGGCGGCGTGCTCGCCGATCGCTACGATCGCCGTAAGCTGATCCTGTTTGCGCGCGGCACCTGCGGGCTGGGCTTTGTCGCCCTGAGTCTGAACGCCTTCGCCCCGGCGCCTTCGCTGTGGGCGCTCTACCTGCTGGCGGCCTGGGACGGCTTCTTCGGGGCGCTGGGCATGACGGCGCTGATGGCGGTGATCCCGCTGCTGGTCGGGCGCGAAAACCTGGCGGCGGCGGGGGCCTTGAGCATGGTAACGGTGCGCATCGGCGCGATCCTGGCGCCGGCGCTGGGCGGGATCATCATCGTGTTCGGCGGCGTGGGGCTGGCGTTCGCCGTGGCCGCCGCCGGGACGCTGGGCACCCTTGTCCCACTGGTGCGCCTGCCGACGCTGTTGCCGCAGCAGCAGGAGCCGGAACACCCGCTGCGCGCGCTCGCCAGCGGCTTCCAGTTTGTCTGGCGCAATAAGGTGGTGGGGTCGGTGGTGCTGCTGGGAATGCTGATGAGCATCGTCGGCGCCGTCCGGGTGCTGTTCCCGGCGCTGGCGCAGGACGCTTACCACGTCGGCGCGTCCTCAATTGGCCTGATGTATTCCGCGGTGCCGCTCGGTGCGATGCTGGGCGCGCTGACCAGCGGCTGGGTGGGGCGTTTCTCTCGGCCCGGCGTGCTGATCCTGGTCGCCGCCATCGTCGCGTTTACCGCTATCGCTTCGCTGGGGCTGTTCAGCCACCTGGCGCCGGCGCTGCTGGCGCTGGTGTGCTACGGCTACGCCAACGCCATCGCTTCACTCCTGCAGTTCATGCTGATCCAGAGCAATACGCCGGATCATCTGCTGGGGCGGGTGAACAGCCTCGGCACCGCGCAGGACGTAACCGGCGATTCGATCGGCGCGCTGGGGCTCGGCGTACTGGGCAGGATCTTTACCCCGTTGATGAGCGTGCTGTCGTTTGGCGCATTCGCCGCTGTGCTCGGCGTGCTGGTGGCCTTCAGCGTGCGCACGCTGCGCCAGTGCCGGCCGGCGGACGCGTTGGTCGAGCACGATGAGCCCGCGCCGGCAACCTCCGCGGCAGCGGACAACTAACCCCTCACGGCACCGGCTGTTCCGGCCGGTGCTGCTCCCCCCAGTTGCACATCATGTCGATCACCGGGATCAGCGAACGCCCGCGTTCGGACAGGCTGTACTCCACCTTGGGCGGGATCTGCGGATACTCCTTTCTCACCACCAACCGATCTCTTTCCAGCTCTTTCAGCGTCGAACTCAGCGTTTTGTAGGAAATGGTGCCGATGCAGCGCTGCAGCTCGTTGAACCGCAATACCGGCTTATACAACGCCAGCCAGTAGAGAATAATCATTTTATATTTGCCGTTAATCACCGACAGCGTATAGCCATAGCCGGTGTCTTCAAGGCTGATGCCCGTTGGGCTGCAGTGGGATTCGGCGGTCATTGAGTGCTTTCTCCAGGGTAAGTATGTGTCGTGAGTGTGCGTATTTTACATTGTTCCAGCATAACCTATGATGCGCCGGTAGACACTTGACTGGAGAAATCGATATGAAAACCCTGGTGGTGGTGACCCATCCCGATATGGCGAACTCGGTGGTCAATAAACGCTGGCTGGAGGAGCTGCGGCGCTATCCGGAGCGGTATACCGTGCACGAACTGCATCAGGCCTACCCGGACTGGCAGATCGACGTCGCCCAAGAGCAGCGGCTGATCGAAGCCCATGACAACATCGTGCTTCAGTTCCCGATTTTCTGGTTCAGCAGCCCGCCGCTGCTGAAAAAATGGCTGGACGACGTGCTCACCTACGGCTGGGCCTACGGTTCGCGCAGCGGCTACAAGATGCAAAACAAGAAGCTGGCGTTGGCGGTCACGGCGGGGGTGCGCGCAGAGGATTATGCGCGCGACGGGCGCTATCGTTATTCGCTGGAGGAAATCTTCCGGCCGTTTGAAGTCACCGCCGGTTACGTCCGGGCCGACTATGCCTCGTTCTTCGCCTTTTACGGCAGGGAGGCCGCTTCGGACGGCACGGTGGAGCCGCTGCAATCTCACGAATTGGATCGCAGCGCACAGGGCTACCAGGCATTTCTCGCCGCCCTGAATTAACGGCACGCCCCGGATGCGCCAGGGCGTGCGCATCCGGCTACTCGATGTGAACGCCGAAACCGTCTTGCCCTGGCGCGAGATGCGCTTTCAAAGTCAGCTGCGGGATCAGATAGTCACCGGCGTTCTGCCGCCGGAAGCGGATTGGCTCGGCGTTCCACAGATTATCCAGCCGCTGCCCGAGCTGCTCGCACAGGGCGGCAAAGCGTGCCTCATCGGTTTTGCCGGCACGGTAGGTGACGAACGGCGGCAGCACCTCGAAGCCTGGGTAGTGCAGCATGCCGTGCTGGATCGGGAACAGGATATCGTCGATCGGCCCGTTGATGCCGCGCGGGGCGTAATGGGACTCCCAGCCGCCGGCGGTGACGATCAGCATCGCCCGTTTGCCCGCTAGCGTCCCCTCGCCGTAACGGTCGCCCCAATGGGTATCGGAATGCTTACCCACGCCGTAGGCAAAACCGTAAGCATAGACACGCTCCACCCAGCCTTTTAGGATCGCCGGCATCGAGAACCACCACAGAGGAAACTGCAGCAGCACCGCGTCCGCCCAACGCAATTTTTGCTGTTCCCGTTCGATATCAGCGCTCTGCATGCCGTTGGCGAACGCGCGCTGCGAATCCAGCGAAGGATCGAAACGAGCAGTTGCCGGGCCTTCCAGACTGTCGTCAGCGTCGAGCGCCGCTTTCCACTTCATGGCGTACAGGTCGGACACTTGTACCTGATGGCCGGCCTGCGTCAGGCGTTCAACGGCGAAATTTTTCAGTGAACCGGTCAGCGACAGCGGCTCCGGGTGGGCGTAAACAATCAGCACATTCATAACAGCTCTCCTTGGTGTGAGAGCTGCAGGTTAGGGTGTTAGTCGGTATATTAGAAATGAATTACCGTTATCCCAGGTATAACTATGAATAATTTAAGGCGACTGGATCTCAACCTGCTGGTGACGCTCGACGCGCTGCTGGCGGAGCACAACGTCACACGCGCGGCACAGCGGCTCAATTTCTCCCAGCCGGCGGTCAGCGTGCATCTCGCCAAACTGCGGGCGATCTTTGACGATCCGCTGCTGTTGCCCGGCCCGCGCGGCATGCGCCCGACCGCCAGAGCGGAACAGCTGCGGGAACCGTTACGTCAGGCATTAGCGGCGCTCGAGTTGGCAGTAACGCCGGCGACGCCGTTCGATCCCGCCGTGGCGACCGATACCTGGCGCGTGGCCGCCTTTGACTACGGTGAATCCACCATCGTGCTGCCGGCGCTGAACGGTTTGCGCACGGCGGCGCCCGGCACCCGGCTGGCGGTGCTGGAGATCGCCCCGGCGCGCCTCGCCAAACGGATGGAGCAAGGGGAGGTCGACCTGGCGTTTCATACCCGAGAAGGGGCGCCATCCGGCCTGCGGCAGCGCACGCTGTTTAGCGAACGCTATGTGCTGGTGGGCAGAATCGGCCATCCCAAACTGCATGCCAGGCTGACGCCGGTGCAATTTTGCCAATTGGAGCAGGTGATGGTCTCGCCGGACGGCGGCGGGTTCTATGGCATGACCGACCGGGCGTTGGCAGACGTGGGGCTGACGCGGCGCGTGGTGCTTTCCGTGCCGCATTTTCTGTTCGTTCTCTCGGTGCTGACGCAGTCCGATTTGGTGGCGATGCTACCGGAGCGGCTGGTGCGCAACCAGCCTTTATTGCAACGGCTTGAGCCGCCGCTGGCGGTGCCGGGCTTTGAAATGACCATGCTGTGGCACGAACGATCGCACCGCGATCCCGCTCACCGGTGGCTGCGCGAACATATCGTGCGTTCAGTGTGAGTGGATTAACGGGTTAAAGGGAGAAGCGTTTTTTGATTCTGTCGATCGGCGTGCCATCGCTGAGCGGCACCTGCGGCAAACGATCGTAATCGCGAAAGCCCATTTTGTGATAGTAGGCGAGGCCACCGACGTTATCCGCCCGAATGGTGGCGTTGATGTGCTTGAAACCGTGAGACTTCGCCGCCGCTAATGTGGCAGGGAACAACGCACTGCCGACGCCACGCACCTTCGGCGACAGGCGGGAAAAGGTGGCAATATCTGCAGTATCGGGCGGCAGGGCATCATCTGCGCTCAGCGCCTGGAAGCCCACCAACAGCCCATCGACCTCCGCGACATGGCAGCTCAGCGCATTGCTGCCGCTGATGAACCATTCGCTGAATTCGGCGGGGGTGAGGGGCGTTTCTATCGCCGTCGTGCCGCCGGCGCCGATCACGTCATTCAATAACTGCGTCAGGGCTTCAGCGTCTTGCGGGGTTACCGTTCTGATTTTCATTGCGTTGCTATCTCCTATGATGAATCGGCTGGAACCATCGAAAGAAGATAGACGCAGGCGCCCGATAATGAAATATCGGAACGTGCCGGACAAAAAGACAGTGAGGGGAATTACATGAACAGGAAGCGGTCGGCCAGCGGAACCCCACGTTCGAGACGCGGTGGCAGCGCGTCGTCGCGATCGTCAGGCTGAGCAGCCTGCGGTGCGGCGTCTTCGGCTTTTTCAATCATCAGCTCGCCGAGCAGGGCCAGAAAACGAGTGAGCTTTTGCATATTCCCTCCGGATCCTTGATTACATTGAGAGTGATACTAATCGCCGCTCAACCGAATGGGAAAAACTTAAAACTCATATCCTAAGAACCGGATCGCATATCGCCTGACCGGGCGACGGTTGCCCATCGCCCGGTGTACGGTTTAGAAGGTGACGTTAACCTTGGCCCACAGGGTGCGGCCCGGTTCATTCACCGCGCTGTTGGCCGAATACCCGAAGGCGCTGTTGCCCGCCAGGTTAAGGTGCTCGCTGTAGGTCTTGTTCAGGATGTTATCCAGACCGGCGCTCAGCTTGACGTTTTTATTCACCTTGTAGGCGGCGTTGGCGGAAAGCACGCCGAAGCCGGCGCTTTCGGCAAAGTCTTTGCCCACCACGTTGCCTTCGTTGATCGCCACGCGGTGTTGGCTGCTGACCAGACGCCACAGGCCGGTGCCGCTCCAGTCGCCGTACTCATAGGTGAGCCCCAGGCGCGCCTCCAGCGGCGGGATCTGCGGCAGCGGGCGGCCGTCGCTGGTGTTTTTGCCCCAGGAGTAGGCCAGGCTGGCGTCGGTTTTCCAGTGCTCGCTCAGCTGATAACCCATGCCCATTTCGCCGCCCATGATGTTGGCGTTGACGTTATCGGCCTGGCTGAGGCGCGCGTTGTGCGGATCGTATTTGAACAGGATGAAATCATCGACGCGGCCTACATAAGCGGAGACCCAGCCGTTGAAGCGTTTGCCGTTGTACTGCGCGCCGATGTCGAGCTGCGTGGTTTTCTCGCTCTTGACGCTGGAGAACGGATCCTTGCTGCCGTTCGGGCCAAGCTTCGGTGAGAACAGCTCCCAGTAATCCGGGAAGCGCTCGGTATAACCGACGCCGGCATACAGCATCAGCGGCAGGTCGGCCAGCGTATGCTCCAGGCGCATAAAGCCGCTCGGCAGGGTGTCCGAACGTTCCCCAGCGCTGGCGCTGCGGAAATTCTCCACCAGGGTGCGGTCGAGGCGCGCGCCGCCGATCAGTTTATCCTGTTCGCTGGTGGACCAGGTCAGTTCACTGAAGGCGCCGTAGCTGTTGAACTGGGCGTCTTTTTCCCAGCTGCCGCGGTTCATACTGCGGTGGGTGTTGGTTTGGGTGTCCAGGCCGCTTTCAAGCTTCACGTTCTGCCACTGCCAGGTGCCCATCACGCGGCCGCCGACGGTGCGGCGATCGAGCTGCATCGTCATGCCGGAGGACATCATGTGCCCGCCGTGGCCCATGCTCATGCCGCCATGCCCCCCGTGCCCAGCCATGCCGCCGCTGCCCGGCGAGCGCAGGGTGACATTGTCCATCACGTGGTTGGCGTAGTTGTAGTAGACCTGCGCTTCCAGCTTATCCAGCACGTCGCCGATGTTGGATTTCTCCACCCGCATGCCCAGGCTTTCGCGTTTGAACTGCGAACCGTCCATGCTGCGGCCGGCATAGCGCGCTTCGCCGTTGCCGCGGCCCATAGTTACTTCCAGCAGCGTGTCGTTGTCCGGCGTCCAGCCGAGCGCCAGATCGCCGTTCCACTTGTCCCAACGCGATGGCACGCGCGTATTCGTGCCGTCCTGATAGTCGTTGGAACGGGATTTGTTGGCCATCACCCGCAGGTAGCCTTGTTCGGCGCCGAGGCTGGCGTCGATGTTCTCGTCCCAGCGGCCGTTGGAGCCGGTCAGCACGCTGGCGTTGCCCTTGATGCCCGGCTTGTCGAAGCGCGGGCGTTCACGCTCGAAACGCACCGTGCCCGCCGACGATCCCGGCCCCCACAGCACCGTCTGCGGCCCCTTGGTAATGGTCAACAGATCGAAACTTTCCGGCGAGATGTAAGAGGTCGGCGCATCCATCCGCGCTGGGCAGGCGCCCAGCATTTCCGAACCGTCGGTGAGGATCTTCAACCGAGAGCCGAACATGCCACGGAACACCGGGTCGCCGTTGGTGCCGCCGTTGCGGATCTGCGAGAAGCCGGGGATGGTTTTCAGGTAGTCCGAACCGTCGCTGGCCGGCACCGGCTGGCGTGGGGTTTTCGGCGAGGTGACGATGGTCAGCGGGGAGTAGAGCGGCGCGGTGACGGTGATCACGTCGCCATCATTAACCTGTGCGCCGGCAGGGTGTTGATGCGCCTGCGCCGCGTGGCCGGCCAGCAGAAACAGCGGCATGGCGGTGGTAATGGCGCGGGTGACGGCGTTCTTTTTATAAGTCGATTTAAACATCATCTTTCCTTAAGCTAACTTTTTCCGTGCTTGGCCGAGGGATTATTCAGGCGTGGGACGGCCTGGCGAAAATCACCATCGGAAAATACGGGGGTTAATTCCATCAACCTGGAAATAACCGGATTAATAATGTCGTCTCGATGATTAACCGTTGGGCGAATTAATTCCGCCGGGTTGAAACGATCAACGGCAATACAGAGAACGGCAATGGGCTTATTGTTAAATCAGAGGAAAGAGATGGGGGGCGCGCGCGGCTGTAATTCGGTATGAACAACGTGGGCAAACAGAGGGACGAGATAGTGGATCGGCGGCGGGCGCGAAGCCAGCGACTGGGACCAGAACAGCGGGCCGTGGCTCACGTCCAGCAGCGGCGCGTGCAGCAACAGCACGCAGTAGCCGCAGGCGCTGTCGTCCATCATCATCGCCATGTTGTGGTGGCCGCCGCCGTGCTGCATCAGCGGCTGTGAGGCTTTCTCAGGCTCAGGCGGCGGCGAGTGCATCCCGTGATGCATCGGCATATCCATGCCGCAATCCGCCATGACGGTCGCTCCAGCACTTCCGGCGCGCACATGCTCCAGGGATCGCGAGACCACCGGCGCAATGAACAACATCAGAATGGCAAACACCCCTAACCAGGCGGCGGCCCGATTTCGCGATGTAGAGCGCTGAATTAACGACACAATCAACCTAAAAAAAGGGTTAACACAGGGTAGGGAATTGTACTGGTTTATGTCGAAATGTTAAAACCTTTTATTTCTGGCCAAGGATCTGTTGATGAAAATGAGATCAAAATAGTGATTCAAATTTAAGCGAAATTATATGCAAAGCGGCTAAGGGATACGCAGCCAGTTATAAATTCCAAAGATATGTCGAAAATGGAACCCGCAAAAATATACTCAATAACAAGGGCGTGCTAGGATTTTATTTTTCGCTTGATAAGGGGAAGCAACGATGGATTTGACCACTCAGGACGCACTGGACTGGCTTAATGACGGTATTGAAACGCTCAAAACCGGTGAGATCAA
The DNA here is from genome assembly GCF_052169175.1 of Serratia sp. CY31944. NCBI lineage: Bacteria > Pseudomonadati > Pseudomonadota > Gammaproteobacteria > Enterobacterales > Yersiniaceae > Serratia > Serratia sp. CY31944. The sequence goes on along the minus strand of NZ_JBJNLG010000004.1, from coordinate 104,404 downwards.
CCGTTACAGTGCAGAGGGCTACGCGCGGGGGTATGAGCTCGGTTTTCTGTACGGAACCTTGCGCACCTTACTGGCCACGCAAAAAATTACCCGTGAAGAGTACGATAAGTTACACAGTACACTGAGCCATACCCGCCACGCTTGCATGCGAGAATGACAAGCTGGCTTTCACGCGGCGTTGCCTGCCGACAACGCCTTGAGCTTATTTCGATTTAACGCGCCAAACGGTGTTGCCGACGTCATCAGCAATCAGCAGGGCGCCGGTCTTGTCGACCGCCAATCCTACCGGTGCGCCATAGAGTTCCTTCTCGTCGTCGGAGACAAAGCCGGTGACCACCGCTTTGAGTTTGCCGACCGGCTTGCCTTGCTCAAACGCCACGTAGCTGACCCGATAACCGTTCAGCGGCGAGCGATCCCAGCTGCCGTGTTCGCTCACGAAGGCGCCGCCGCGATACTCGGCCGGCAGAGCGTTCGCCGTGTAGAACAGCAGCCCCAGCGGCGCGACGTGGGAGCTGAGGGCGTAGTCCGGCTTGATGGCTTTCGCCACCAGATCCGGCCGCGCCGGCTGCACCCGCCGATCGACGTGCTGACCGAAATAGCTGTAAGGCCAGCCGTAGAAGCCGCCGTCCTGCACCGAGGTCAGGTAGTCCGGCACCAGATCGGCGCCGATCTCGTCACGCTCGTTGACGATGGCCCATAGCTTGCCGCTGTGCGGTTCCCACTGCAGCCCGGTCGGATTGCGCAGGCCGCTGGCGAAGATGCGGCTGGCGCCGGAGGCGGTGTCCACTTCCAGCACGGCGGCGCGGCGGTACTCTACGGCCAGGCCGTTTTCGGTGATGTTGCTGTTTGAACCGACGCCGACATACAGCTTTTTACCGTCCGGGCTGGCCAGCAGGGCCTTGGTCCAATGATGGTTGATGGTGTCCGGCAGATCGGCCAGCTCTTTACCCGCATCGCTGATGCGCGTTTCGCCCGGCTGATAGGCGTACTGCATGATGTTGCCGGTGTTGGCCACATACAGGGTGTTGCCAATCAGCTGGACGCCGAACGGCGAATCGAGCCCTTCGAGGAAGACATGCTTTTCCCAGCTGCCATCGGCGGTTGGGCGCAGCAGGGTAATCCGGTTGCCCCCTTTGCCGCCTTTACCGGACTGGCCCTTCACCAAACCGGCGATCAGTTGCTTGGGCGTGCTCACCGCTTCGGTGCCCGGCCCGTTGGCTTCCACCACCAAAACATCGCCGTTGGGCAGGGTAAGCAGCTGGCGCGGGTGCAGCAAACCGTCCGCCACCTTATCGATTTTCAAGCCTTCAGCCACTTTCGGCATCTGATTTTGCTGCCAGCCGACGCCCTTTGGCACCTGCATCGGCGGCATCAGGAAGTCTTGCGCCGCCGGCAACGTCGGATCCGGCCCCATTTGTTGTTCCGGTGAAATGACGGCGCTGTTATCGCAGCCGGCCAGCGCCAACACGGCCGAAAGCGCAATCGCGATCGATGATAGCTTCATGAAAACCTCCTTATTATTTTGCGCGGGCGCCCACGGCCAGCAGAATGTTGGCGAGGCTCAGCAGCGCGACCACGATCGCAGACAGCACCAGACCTTGCGGCACCACGGCATACGCATCCCGGCTATGCACGAAAGCGTTGATGATGGCGAGAACGATGGCCAGCAAGTTCAGCCAGAAATGGAGCTTGACCGATGGCCCCTGCAGCCGGCCGCTGCCGAACCACACCTGCACCAGGTTAATCAGACGGGGAATAATGGCAAAAATCAGGCCGATGGCGATCAGCCAGCTGGCACCGTTGACCCATTGAATATTCGCCGTGCAGGCATAGATAATGTCGAAAATCAGCGCAGCGGTGAAAAATCCGTAGGGTATCGGATTGAGCCATTCATAGACGGCCACCGCGACCGCTGAAGGCCTTGCTGTCGTTTGCGTGGTCATGCAGGTATCTCCATGAAAAATGATAGGTAAAAAAGGGCGTTGGCCCCTTAAAGCTTTGTTCAGATTCACCGATTTGAACAATTTTGATTCTCATTTTTAGCATGCGATGTTAAAACCGAAACCCTCACTGCGGCATTATCAATGGCTTACAACATCGGGAGGATGGGCATGAGTATAGAGCGCGTTCAGCGATTTCTGGCCGAGCACGCGCCGGAAACGGCGGTGACGGTGCTGGCAAAGAATACCGCTACGGTGGCGCTGGCGGCGGAAGCCTTTGGCGTGGAGAGCGGGCAGATCGCCAAGACGCTGTCGTTTCGCGTGAACGACGGCGTAGTGCTGTTGGTGATGGCGGGAACCGCCAGAATCGATAACAAGAAGTACAAACAATTCTTCGGCGTAAAGGCGCGCATGCTGCCGGCGGAGGAGGTGGAGGCGCTGACCGGCTATCCACCGGGCGGCGTTTGCCCCTTTGCCGCACCGGCAGCGGTAAGAATTTACTGCGATCGCAGCCTGTGCCGCTACGGTGAAGTGCTTCCGGCAGGCGGCAGCGATAACTCAGGCGTGAGAATTGCGCCACAACGCCTGGCCAGCATCACCGGAGCAGAGTGGATTGACGTGACGGGGTAACGTTAAGTGACCACGTCACAATTGCGTTATGTTAAATAGAGTACAGCGACTCGTGATTAACATGCTGTTTTAGCTGGAAAATTACTAGCTCATCGGTTATGGCACACCGCTTCGATATTGTGGCCATCCGGGCCGATCACAAATGCCGCATAGTAGTGGGCATGGTAATTGGGCCGCAAACCGGGTGCGCCATTGTCTTTGCCGCCGGCATTTAGCGCGGCGTGGTAGAACGCATCGACCTGTTCACGGCTGCTTGCGGCAAATGCCAGGTGCAGATGCGCCGGTTTTTCATCGGTTTGAAACAGGCACAATGACACGTTACCCCGATCGTGACAAAGTTCGACGCCATAGCCGGGCTCGCCTTCGGCAACGATCTTTACGCCCAGCGGCGCGAGTGCATTGAGGAAAAACGCTTTACTAAGGGCAAAGTCGCTGACGCCAAATTTCACATGGTCAAACATGGGGAGGCTCCTGGAATGTGTCCCCATTCAGTATAGCCAACGCCGTGGTGGGCGCCGAAAACGATGAAAACGGACGCCAATGCGCATTTAGCGTACAAATAGTGCCCGTTGAAATGACGCGTTTTGGAGAAATCTGCAGTATCGTAGCAGCCACGTTTTGCCAGATTTTACGTAGCGCGATCAAAAAAGCAGGGGATTTTTACTCCTTATCGGCGGAGATGCGCCATTGAAATCATGTCCGGTCATCATTATTGGAGCGGAAAATGACAGAGCGCATCATCACGGTCGAGCCTTATGATCCGCGTTATAAAGATGCAGCGCTGAGATATTGGCTGGCGTATTAACGGCAATTCATCATATCGGCAGTACAGCAGTGCCAAACCAACGATTGATATCTTGCTGAAGATTGAAAGGCTGGCGGCGTTGGATGGTGTGAATGACAAGATGCATGACATGAGACCTACGCCGCGTGGTGAGAACGGCATTACCGGCAGGCGTTGCTGCAGCAAGTGAACAGGCGATCAGACAGTTGTTATCTGCGCAAGCATCATGGTGTTGCTGAGCAACACAAACACCAGACAGCAGAAGACCGCCGGGCTTATGGCCGGTTGAAAAACGAATTAGTTCAGCGGCATGAGCAGCCGGCGCTGGCATGATTGGCCGCAGGAGAAAGCCCATAAATCAGGCCTGGACGGCAGAATCCACATATCATCACCTTGGTGCGCATAATGTATATTATGTTAAATTAGATTACTGGATACGCACCGGGGCCATCCCTGAGCATCTTCTCTCCTCACCTTCAGCTTTATCCCTCTGACATCTGTCTTCTGCCTGGCTTGTTGTCATTCCATTAGATCGGCTTTTAAATCTGGCTCAATCATCAGTCGGCGTGCCTTGATGAAACCGCATCTGCCAACCCACCTTGGTTGTCAGAAGCCAAATCGACGAACGCTCTGTGCAACGCACGGCGTGGCCCTGCGTGTCACGCTGAAAACTTTTATACGTCAGTAATACGGCGCTATCACTGATTTGCGCCAGCTTAAAAGCTTCGGCGAAAATCTGCGGATAATCCGTTTCCATCTCCAGCGCCGCAACGGTCTGGCGTTTGTCATAACGTAGGCCTGAGCGGCCAATCTCTTCAAAGTCTTCATGCAGCAATGCCGCGACACGCTTCGGATCGCAGCGCGTTGTTGGCTGGTGCAGTTCAACCTCAAGCGCCTGGATGTGGCTAAGCCACTCTGCAAAATGGATCAAAATGCCCTCCTTTTTGATCGCGCTACGTGAAATCTGGCAAACTTCGGTAGTCTATCTACATCAGAATGACACTCGTGAAACCTGACTATTCCCAGGATTCCTTCTCTCATCAAGCCTCAATAGTGACATCGTCACATAAAAAGGAAGCCTTACGCCTGTTTCCCAGCCAAATGCGACCGCCGAACCCGCAATTCCCCGTGCCGCCAGGCGCCGTCTGCCGTGGCGCGGTGGTCGATCAGGCGATTCAAGGCCTCTTCGACCAGCCGGTCGATGCGTTGGCTGTAGCTGGTCAGCGCCCAGTTGGCTGAGCCGGCCTCGTCGATATCGTCGAAACCTACCACGGCCATTGCAGACGACGGCGCCGTTTGCCTGAGCGCTTCGAGAGCCCCCAGCGCCAACACGTCGTTCTCGCAGAACAGCGCCTCAACCCGCTCGCTTTCCGGCGTTGCCTGCAGGTATTCGCTCATCAGCTGGAAACCGCGTTGGCGATCGTAATGGCCGGCGGTGAGCACCCGATCCAACTGAAAGCCGGCGGCCATCAATTTGTCGCGGTAGCCTTCCATGCGCAGCAAATGGCTGCTTTGCGTGTCCGGCCCCTTCATGTAACCAAAGCGCCGATGCCCTTGCTCTATCAGCAGCGCGGCGATCTCTTCGCCGGCGCGGTAGCCGTCGATATTGACCACATCAATGTGTTCGCTTTCCGTATTGCGGCATACCTGCACCAGCGGTATCTGATGCAGATCTTGCGCGATCGCCGCCCACTCCTTGGTTAACACCGTCGCCAGGAACAAAATGCCATCGACCTGCAGCTGATCGGCCATCGCCATCACTGCCCGGTAGTTTTCCCCGGCGGTGATGTTCAACAGCAGCGCCATGTAACCGCGGGTTTGCAGCTGTTTGGTGACCATATCGAGCATCATCATTGAATGCGGGTTCTTCATCTCGTCGATGGCCACGCCAATGATGTGCGTGCGTTTTTGCGACAGGCTGCGCGCCAGCAGATTTGGCCGATAGCCCAGCTCGGCCGCCGCCGCCAGCACGCTTTCACGCGCGCTGTCCGAGATCGAGGCGCCGGGCGTAAAGGCGCGCGATACCGTCCATTTAGAGACGCCGGCCTTTTCGGCGACGTCGCTGGCGGTGGCTTTGTGGTGTTTCATCATGGTTGCGTCGATCCCTGCTTCGGTGAAGTCAAACTATACCCTGCCCGCTCAGATCCCCTAAGCGCCCGCCGGCATTTCTGCTGCAATTATGTCCCGTTTTTGCACCCGATTGCAAATCGTTATGCAACCGAGTGCAAAACGTAAACAGTTTGTGATCGCCAGCGCTGTTTTCACCTTTCCCCTGTTGACCAAATTTTATTCATGGCCGACATTCACGGTGGCATTCAGAGACTCATCGCCGTTTTGTCTCCTGCTTTGCACCCGGTTGCAATGACGCTGTTTTTACACAACACCTCTCTTCTCAACAGGATACCGTAATGAAAAAAACCAGACTGCTGTTGATGTTAGCCTGCTCGCTGTTTGTCGTGACCGCCCAGGCCAAGACCTATCAGGTCGGCGTGGCGCTGGCCAACTTCGATCTCAACTTCGTCTCCATCCTGCGCAGCCAAATGGCACGAGAACTGGCTGCGCAGCAGCTGCAAGGCCAGTTCGTCGATGCCAAGGGCGATGTCGCCCTGCAGGTGCAGCAGGTGGACGATCTGATTAATCAGGGCGTGGACGCCATTATCCTCAACCCGGTCGATACGCAAGGCGTCCAGCCGATGATAACGGCTGCCCAACGCGCCGCGATCCCCCTCATCTTCGTCAACCGCAAACCCGAAGTGCCGCTTAGCGGCGCGACGGCCTACGTCGGCTCCGATTCGGCGCTCAGCGGCCGCCTGCAGATGGAGGCCCTGGCGAAAAAAATGAATTACCGCGGCAACGTGGCGATCCTGATGGGTGCCCTCTCCAACGAAGAAACCCGCGAACGCACCCGTGCGGTAGAAGCGGTAATCGCCACACACAAAGACATGAAAGTGGTAGAGAAACAGACCGCCAAATGGCAGCGCAATGAAGCGGTCGACGTGGTTTCCGGCTGGTTGCTGAACGGCACGTCGATCGATGCGATCGCCGCCAACAACGATGAGATGGCCATCGGCGCGATCATGGCGCTGAAGCAGGCCAAAAAGAATGGCGTGCTGGTCGCCGGTATCGACGGCACGCCAGACGGCCTGCAATTTATCAAAAGCGGCGACCTGGCGGTGACCATTTTCCAGGATGCCAAAGCCCAGGCGATCGGCGCGGTGCAGGTGACCCGAGCGATGTTGGATCACACTAAAACCGAGCCTTACAACTGGGTGCCTTATGCCACCGTGACGCGAGAAAACTACCCGCAATTTGCACAGATGAACCAGAAATAAACTGTTGCCACTCTCTTTTTCAACCCATTTTGCACCCGAGTGCAAAACCACAGTATCAGGAGTCAGCATGTTAAATGGTGAAAGAAGCATCCCTCGCCCGCTGCGTTGGGCGATGATCGGCGGCGGCCGCCTCAGCCAGGTGGGCTACAAGCACCGTTCCGGCGCACTGCGCGACAACACCGCTTATCGGCTGGTTGCCGGCGCTTTTGATATCGACGCAGCGCGCGGACGTGAGTTTGGCGTCAACCTCGGCGTGCCCGCCGAACGCTGCTATGACAACTATCAACAGCTGCTGGATCAAGAAGCCGACCGCGAAGATGGCGTTGAGGTGGTGACCATCGCCACCCCCAACGGCACCCATTATGCAATCACGCGCGCCGCGCTGAATGCTGGCCTGCATGTCATCTGCGAAAAGCCGCTGTTCTTCACCACGGCGGAGGCGAGAGAAATCAAGGCGCTGGCGGCGGAGAAAGGCCTGATCGTCGGCGTAACTTACGGCTTCTCCGGCCATCCGCTGCTGATGCAGATGCGCGCCATGATTGCGAACGGCGACATCGGCGAAATACGCATGGTCGAATTGCAATACACCCACGGTTTCAATGCCAACGAAAGCGCGGACACGTTCGAGGCGCAAAAGTGGCGCGTCGATCCGAAAATCGCTGGCCCCTCTTTTGTGCTGGGCGACATCTCCACCCATACCTTCTACATCTCGCAGCTGGTGATGCCCGATATGAAGATTGCCTCTCTGCTGTGCGATCGCCAGAGCTTTATTCCTTCTCGCGCCCCGCTGGAAGACAACGCCATGGTGCTGATGCACTACGAAAACGGCGCCGTCGGCCGCATGTGGGCCTCCGCCGTCAATGCAGGCGCAATGGACAGCCAAAGCATCCGCGTGGTGGGTTCGCTCGCCAGTCTGCAGTGGAGCGACGCTGCCCCCGGCGAATTGCGCCATGAGATCCAGGGGCGGCCCAACCAGATCCTGCACCACGGCATGCCCTATCTGGACGACAGCGCCCTGGCCGAAGAGCGGCTCGGTGCGCTGCATACCGAAGGGCTGGCCGAATCCTGGGCCAATATCTACCTCAAGTTCGCCATCGCCATCAGCGCCAGCCAGCGCGGCGATCGGCAGACGCTGGCCACGCTGATCTATCCGGATATCGACGCCGGATTGGAAGGCGTGCGCTGGATTGAAAACTGCGTTCGTTCCGCCGACAACGGCGCCACCTGGGTTAATTACCAATAAGGAAAGCACCATGAAACTTTCATTCTGTACCGACAGCCTGGGTCATTTACCCTTCGAGCAGATGCTGGATCGGCTGCTGGAGCTGGGGGTGCGCGGCGTGGAAATGACCACCGGCGGCTGGTCTCCGGCGCCCCATCTGGATACCGACGATCTGCTGGCTAACCCCGCCAAACGCCGGCAGCTGCAGCAGGCGCTGGCCAGCCGCGGCATGGAGATCGCCGCGCTCAACGTCTCCGGCAATCCGCTCGATCCCGGCGAACTGGGGCAACGCCATCAGCGCCAAACCGACAATACGCTGGAGCTGGCCGGGCTGCTGGGGGTGAAAAAGATCGTTATGATGAGCGGCCTGCCCCCGGCCAGCCCGCATGACGCCATTCCCAACTGGATCACCTATACCGTCAGCTGGCCGCCGACGGTGAAAAACTGTCTGGACTATCAATGGAATGAAGTGGCAATCCCCTATTGGCAGGCGCTGGTCGCTCGGGCCAAAGCGTGCGGCGTCGAGCGCTTTGCGCTGGAAAACTTCAGCGCCATGCTGGTGTGGAACCCGGAAACGCTGTTCCGGCTGCGCGAGGCCGTTGGCCCGATGGTGGGCCTGAACCTCGATCCCAGCCACCTGATCTGGATGGGTGCGGATCCCATCGCGGTGGCCCGCGCCCTCGGCCCCGCCATTCACCATGTGCACGGCAAAGACGTGCGCCTTGAGCGCGGCGTCGTTGAGGTTAACGGACTGCTGGAGACAAAACCGATCGACGACGTGGCCCGCCGCGCCTGGAACTATGTCGCCGTCGGCTGCGGCCGGGATCTGCAGTGGTGGAAGGCGTTCTTCTCGGTGGTGCGCATGATGGGCTACAACGACTGGGTGTCGCTGGAAATGGAAGACCTGACCATGTCGGTCGATGCCGGCATCGTTTCTTCCGTTCAGGCGCTGCAGCAATCGATTAGCCAATAACACCCTGCGCGGCGGCCATGGCCGCTGCGCCTCTTTCTCACAACAAACACGGGGATTAACCATCCCCGTGTCCTTGGTTCGATTAGATGTTTTAGCTATTGTGACCGTCTCTTGCATGCCAGATATGGTCATAGGATGATTCCAGAATAACGCTTATGCTGTCCATTTTCGCCGGCCACTTCAGACTGGCTGGCAAAGCCGGTTCAGAACGGCCCATCTGCGGAAAAATCTTCTCAGGCAGTTCGGCAATCGGCCGGTACATTCCCACCACCTCACCAATAATTACCAGGGCTGGTGATTCGACCTGCTCCTCTGCAACGATCTTTCCTAATGCATCCAGAGTGCCCACCAGCACGCGCTGCTGTGGCTGAGTGCCGCGTTCAATCACCGCCACGGGCGTTGAGCCGGGTAAGCCATGGGCAATCAAGCGCTGGCTGATAACAGGGCTGTTGGCAATCCCCATATAGAAGACCAGCGTCTGGCGCGCGGCGGCCAGTACGGACCAGTCAACGTACGGTTCCCCTTCCGGGCCATGTCCGGTGACAAACCTGACGGACTGTGCCAGGTTTCGGTGCGTCAGCGGGATCCCGCTGGCTGCGGCACAGCCCATTGCCGCCGTGATACCGGGCACAACATTGCACACTATCCCCTTCTGCTGGCAGCAGGCCATTTCTTCCCCACCCCGGCCAAAGATGAACGGGTCGCCGCCCTTCAGGCGCACTACACGGTGCCCCGCCAGCGCCAGATCAACCAGCAACATATTGATTTCATGCTGTTCAAGGCGATGATTGCGCGGGGATTTGCCGACATCGATCCGCAGTGCAGTGTCCGGCGTCAGCGCCAGCACCGCATCGGACACCAGCCGGTCAAAGACCACGACATCGGCCTGCCGGATAACGCGCAGCGCTTTCAGGGTCAGCAGTTCAGTATCACCCGGCCCTGCGCCCACCAGCCAGACGTCACCCCGGCGCACCGGGCTGCGTTGGTCTGCCAGGGCCATAATCTGCGCTATCGGCAACATGTTGCTAGTTTTCATGGGCGTTCTTCCATCGTCAGGGCGGCCAGCTGGCCGGCAATAAACGTTTTCAGCTCCGGCACGCAAGAGCCGCAGTTAGTGCCACATTTCAGCTTTGAGCCGAGCTGTTGCACGCTGTGACATCCCTGCCGCACGGCGTCGACAATCTGCGCTTCGCCAACAGAAAAACAGCTGCAAATCATTTTGCCGGTGGCGATCTTATGGCTGCCGGCCTGGCCCGCCAGTAACGCCAGCCGCTGCGGTGCCGTGTCCGGCGGGGTGATAAAGGCAGACAGTATCGCTTGCCTGTCCGGCAGCAGTGGGCTTCGGCGCGCGTAAAATGCCAGCTGCAGTTCGCCCTGCGCCCACACCAGCAGGTTGAAGCCCTCATCCCCCATCCGGGCGCTCTGGCAGGTTTTCCCCTCCAGCGGATAATGTTCATTCAGCCACGCCATCCACTCCTCCTGGAGCGAAGAATCCGCTAACGTAAAATGCGTGACGCCCGGTTGGGTGATGCGGCTCCAGTAGGCGGTGGCAGGCGCGGCGATCCCCTCTCCCCGAATAAACAGCTCTGCATACCAAGCCGCTTTCCATTTCGTCAGATTGACCGGCATATGCTTACTTTCCGGTTGCCCGGAAAGAGGATCGGTAACGGGAGCTATCAGCGCATCGACCCGGGCCTGCCGGCTAAAATGGCTGTTCCAATGGATCGGCACGAAAATACTGCCGCGAGGCTGAAGATGATCGGGTTGCGCGCGTAACAGCAGCCAGCCATGGGATGAGGTTACACGCAGCAACTCACCCGCCTGAATGCCCGGCGCATCATCCGGATGAAACTGACAGTACGGCTCGCTGATATGCTGCATCAGGCGAGCAGACTTGCCGGTTCGCGTCATGGTGTGCCACTGGTCGCGCACCCTTCCGGTGTTCATGATCAGCGGATAAGCCGCAGTGGGCTGGCTGGCGGGCAGCGCCGGGGTGACGGCGATCAACCGCGCTTTACCGTCAGGGTGAAAAAAGGTTTTATCTGTAAATAGTCGCGGCGTACCCTGCGGCCGTGCGGCATTAACCGGCCACTGGATCGGCTGCAAAGTATCCCATTCTTGATTGGACAACTGCGCCAGCCCGCTGATGTCAAACGCCCGAGTGCCTGCATTTTCAAAGCCGGACAAGGCCGCATGTTCGCGGAAAATATCTGCCGGATGCTGCCAGGCAAAGGCCTCCGCAAACCCCAGCCGCTGCGCAACCTGGCTGAGGATCCACCAGTCAGGTTTGGCCTCCCCAGGTGCAGCCAGAAACGCGCGTTGCCGGGAGATACAGCGTTCCGAATTGGTCACCGTGCCATTTTTCTCCCCCCAGCCCAGGGCGGGCAGCAGGATATGCGCGGCGCGGGTGGTGTCTGTGTCACGCAGAATGTCGGACACAATAACCAGAGGACAACGCGCCAGACCGGCCCGCACGCGATCGGCATCCGGAAGTGACACCAGCGGATTGGTGCCCATGATCCAGACGGCTTTTATCTCTCCCTTCTCGATAGCGCGGAAGAGATCGATGGCATTGAGTCCAGGGCTCTGCGCGACGTTATCGCTGTGCCAGAAACGCCCGACCCGTGTAATCTCTTCGGCGGTAAATCCCATATGGCAGGCCAGCTGGTTTGCCAGCCCGCCGACTTCACGTCCGCCCATCGCATTCGGCTGGCCCGTTATCGAAAATGGCCCGCTGCCAGCGTGTCCAATCTGGCCGGTTGCCAGATGCAGGTTAATTATCGCGTTGCATTTGTCGACGCCCGAACTGGACTGGTTGATCCCCATCGAATATAGCGTGACCAGCCGCTGACTCCGGGCTATCCGTTGATAAAACGCCTGTAATTGCGAGGAGGCGATCCCGCAATAGTCCGCCGTCTTCTCCAGGCTCCACGCTTTTGCTGTCTGTAAGGTTTCTTCTGCCCCGTTCGTGTGGTGCTGCAGAAAAGCGGTATCCAGTTTTCCGCGCGCTGCCATCTCGTTCAGTGCGCCGCAGAACAGCGCCGCATCGCTGCTCGGACGCAGTGCCAGATGCAGATCGGCAATATCACAGGTGGCGGTCTTACGCGGATCAACGACGATAATCTGCATCTCCGGCCTCTCCGCTTTGGCTTTCGCCAGCCGCTGATACACCACCGGATGCGCCCAGGCGGTGTTCGAACCTACCAGAATAACGCAGTCTGCCTGCTCCAGATCATCATAATTGCAGGGGACGGCATCGGCGCCGAACGCCCGCTTGTAACCCACCACGGCGGAGGCCATGCACAACCTGGAGTTGGTATCCATGTTGCCCGCCCCGATAAACCCTTTCATCAGCTTGTTGGCGACGTAGTAATCCTCCGTTAGCAGCTGGCCCGAGCCATAAAACGCGACCGACTGCGGTCCATGCTCGTCAATCGTCGCCTGTAGCCCTTGTGCGACAGCGTCTAACGCCTGCGGCCAGCTCACGGGTTGATGATGGATTTCAGGCTGGAGCAGACGCCCCTGTAAGCCCAGCGTTTCACCCAGCGCGCTGCCCTTCACGCACAGCCTTCCGCGATTCGCCGGATGTGCCGGGTCGCCGCTGGCGGCGAAGCCATCAGCCTGTGGCTGCATACTGACGCCGCAGCCCACGCCGCAATAGGCGCAGGTGGTTTTCACGACCGGAGACGCTGTTTTCATAGGTTGACCGTTTCAATGATTTTGGCGGACGCAACGCCCTGCGTTCGTGCCTGAACCCAGACGCGGCCATCTTCCACTTTCACCGCCCAGCTTCGCAGCGCATGCGGCGAATTGTCCAGGCTGCGGCCGTCCCGTAAGCTGAAGCGCTGTTTATAGAGCGGGGAAATCACCACCGGTTCGCCTTTGACATCCCCCACGAGCCCGCGCGCCAGCACATTGGCGTCGCTGTCTGGTTCATGATTGCTCAGCGCAAAAACCTGCTGTGGATGACCGGGCAGATAGAACAGCGCAATCTGCTGGCTCGCCAGGCGCGCCGCCATTCCCGCATTCGCCGGGATGGCGCTCAGGCTGCACACTTCCACCCAGCCCGGTGCTGGCTCCTGCGTATTTTCTGCGGCAGGCACGGTGAGCATGCTGCGCTCCTCATGCGTTGCAGGCCGCAGTTGTTGACGTTCGCTCACCATCACGACCCCTTCGTCAGGGATCTCGCTGTTTACAAACGGTCTGAACAGCGCCAGGCGATCCGGCGAGGCCAGAGTGGTCTGCCATTCACACTGGTACGTCGCCACCACCGCAGACATTTCACGATCCAGTTCATCCGCAATTTGCAGGCTGTCGTCCAGAATCACCTGGCGCAGGTAGTCGATGCCCCCTTCGAGGTTATCCATCCAGGTGCTGGTGCGCTGCAGCCGGTCAGCGGTGCGGATGTAGAACATCAGTAAGCGGTCAACGGTACGAATGAGCTGTTCTGTGCTCATGTCCTGCGCCAGCAAATCAGCATGGCGGGGCTTCATTCCCCCGTTGCCGCAGACATACAGGTTCCAGCCCTTATCCGTGGCAATTACCCCCACATCTTTACTTTGGGCTTCGGCACACTCGCGGGTACAACCCGAGACGGCCATTTTGATTTTGTGAGGCGAACGCAGCCCTTTGTAGCGGTGCTCTAATTGCAGCGCGAGCGAGGTGGAGTCCTGTACGCCGTAGCGACACCAGCTCGACCCGACGCAGGATTTCACCGTACGCAGAGATTTGCCGTAGGCATGACCGGTTTCAAAACCGGCATCAACCAGCTGCTGCCAGATCTCCGGCAGTTGCTCCAGACGCGCGCCGAACAGGTCGATTCGCTGCCCTCCGGTAATTTTGGTATAGAGCTTGTAACGCCTGGCGACTTCGCCGATGGCGATAAGCCCTTCGGGGGTTATCTCTCCCGCCGGAACGCGCGGCACGACGGAATAGGTCCCGTCCTTCTGGATATTGGCGAAATAACGATCGTTGGTGTCCTGCAGTGGCAAATGCTGCGGTTTCAACAGGTAGTCGTTCCAGCATGATGCCAGTATCGATCCGACCAGCGGCTTGCAGATTTCACACCCGCTGCCGTGGCCGTGCTTTTCAATCAGTTCCCCGAACGTGCGGATATTGCCTACCCGAACCAGGTGATAAATCTCCTGGCGCGAATACGCGAAATGCTCACAGATGTCTTTTTTCACCTCGACGCCCATGTCGGACAGCGCATATTCCATCACCTGCTTGGTGAGTGCGGCGCAGCCCCCACAGCCCGTCGCCGCTTTGGTGCAGGCTTTTATCGCCGCCATATCGTGGCAGCCGTTCTTCACGGCGTTACGGACATCGCCTTTACTGACGTTGTGGCAGGAACAAATTTGCGCACTATCGGGCAGGGCTGCGATGCCCAGCACAGGTTTGTCTGCGCCCGACCCGGCAGGCAAAATGAGGGATTCAGGTTTGGCTGGCAGCGGCATATCGTTGAGCATCATTTGCAGCAACGTGCTGTATTCCGCGCTGTCGCCCACCAGCACCGCCCCCAGCAGCCGTTTGCGATCCTGCGATACCACGATTTTCTTATACACTTCCGCCGGACCGTCTACCCAGCTGTAGTTCTGGCTACCTGGGGTACGCCCATGCGCGTCACCAATCGATGCCACCTCAACACCAAGAAGCTTAAGTTTGGTGCTCATGTCCGCGCCCTTAAAGACGGCGTCGCCGCCCGTCAGGGTATCCGCCAGCGCGCGGGCCATCTGATAACCCGGCGCCACCAGGCCGAAGACCTGCCCGTTCCACAGCGCACATTCGCCGATCGCATAAATAGCCGGGTCGGACGTCTGGCAGCGATCGTCAATCACAATGCCGCCGCGCGGCCCCACTTCAAGCCCGCACGCTCTCGCAAGCTGATCGCGTGGGCGGATCCCTGCGGAAAATAGCACCAGATCGGTTTCCAGATAGCTGCCATCGGCAAACACCATCCGGTAGTGGCTCTCCTCGCCAGCAGTAATGGCCTGGGTTTCTTTCCCGGTATGCACTTTCACGTCCAGCGCTTCAATTTTACGGCGCAGCATCGCGGCACCGCCGTCGTCGAGCTGAACCCCCATCAGCCGCGGGGCAAACTCCACCACGTGCGTATCCAGCCCGAGCTGTTTCAGCGCGTTGGCCGCCTCCAGCCCCAGTAATCCCCCGCCGACAACCACACCCGTTTTGCCGTTTGCCGCGCAGGCCTGAATGGCCGCAAGATCGTCAAGCGTGCGGTAAACCAGGCAGCCCGGCGCATCATTGCCAGGGATCGGCGGCACAAACGGATAGGATCCTGTTGCCAGCACCAGTAAATCGTAAGCCGTCTGCCGCCCCTGGTGATCGACCACAAAACGGTGTTTTGTATCAACGAGCCCGATGCTGTGCCCCAGACGCAGTTCAATCCCGGTCGATTCGAAAAATCCCTTTTCAACCATTGAGAGGGATTCCGCCGTGCGGCCAGAGAAGTATTCGGACAAATGCACACGGTCGTAGGCGGGCGAGGCCTCTTCGGCAAACACAATCACCTGGTATTGCAGATGCAGCTCACGCGCAACCAACTGCTCTAAAAAATGATGGCCCACCATGCCGTGTCCGGCCATAACCAATACGGGTTTCGACATTGAATGACTCCTCGCCACCCCGACGGGTAGCGGTTCTGATTTAACAGGCTGTAAGCCAGAGGCATCCGGCTCATTACCGGGACTGAAGACGCTGAAGGGCAACGGTTGACCAGCGGGTGTGCCGATCCGCTGGAGGTATTGCGGGCCATCGCTGATATCGCCCCACAACAACACCCCTTTCAGTTGGTTGTCGCAGAGCACCAGCCGGCGATAATGCCCGTCAAACGGGTCAAAGGTGGTATGGGTCTGAGCGCCATCGCGGCTGTGTAATTCACCGGCGCAGAACAAATTCAGGCCTGTGACCTTGAGACGCAGCGGGACATTCTGCACCTCGAATGAAGTGGCTTTATCGCCCCCCGCCAGCCGCGAGGCCAGCGTTTCAGCCTGCTGCCAGCACGGGGCCACCAGGCCAAAAGTGAGTTCGCCCCACTGGCAACATTCTCCAATTGCCGAGATGTGCGGGTCAGCGGTTTGCAGCTGCGGGTTCACCAGAATACCGCGATCGCACGGCAAGCCGGACCGTTGTGCCAGCGCGATGTCCGGCCGCACGCCCACAGAGAGCACGACCCGCTCCGCCGCTATTCCGCGCCCATCATTAAGATTCACCCTGCTGACGCTGCCAGCGGCATCAGCGCTGAATGACACCGTTTCAGCCTGCAAAATGACGTTGATGCCGCGTAATGAGAGCCCCTCGTGCAACAGTTTTCCGGCGTGTTCATCCAGCTGCTGATCCATCAGATGTGTGCCGCGATGTAGCAGGCTCACCCGCATTCCACGCCGCGCCAGGGCCGCCGCCGCCTCCACGCCCAGCACACCGCCGCCGATCACCGCAACCGGTTGGCCTGCGTAGGTTCCCTGCAGAATATTTTCGACATCCTGCTGAGTGCGGAACCCGTGGATACCCGGCAATTCGACCCCAGGCAGGGGGGGCAGAAATGGCCGTGAGCCAGTGGCCAGAACCAAATGATCGTATGAATAGATCTGCCCGGCGGCCGTGACGGTGCAAGCGTGACGGTCGATTGCCGTCGCCGCCGTGCCTGCGATCAATGTGATGTTGTGATGCTCATACCACTGCGCGTCATGCGTGACTATCTGGCCAAAATCTTTCTCACCGGAAAGCACCGGCGTCAGCTGGATGCGGTTGTACGCACTGTGATTTTCATCGCCGATGATCATGATACGGTAACGATCTGGTGCGAGCTCACAGAGATATTCCACCAGTCGCACGCCTGCCATACCATTGCCGATAACGATTAGAGTCGGTTTAGCCATTGCACAACTCCCCTCATGGAATCAGGCCACTGCCCGGTGTTTTGCATAGAGAAAATGCAGCACCTGCTGGCGATACTGGTGAAACAGAGGATCGTTCGACAAAGCCAGTCGACTGCGGGGGCGTGACAGCTCAACCTGTAACACTTCACCGACTTTCGCCGCCGGACCATTAGTCATCATCATCACGCGGTCAGACAGCAGCACCGCTTCATCAACGTCGTGGGTGATCAGCAAAATGGTGGTTTTCAGACGCGCCTGAATGTCCATAACGGCGTCCTGAAGATGCGCCCGCGTCAGCGCATCCAGCGCCCCGAAAGGTTCATCCATCAGCAAAACTTTCGGTTTCATCGCCAAGGCACGGGCGATACCGACACGCTGCTTCATGCCGCCTGAAATGGCGCCCGGGCGCTTATCGGCCGCATGCTCCATGTGCACCAGTTCGAGATTGTGCAAAATCCAGTCGTGCATTTCGCTTTTGTTCATCTGGTCTTTAAAGACCTGCCGCACCGCCAGTTCGACATTCTCAAAAGCGGTTAACCATGGCAGCAGCGAATGGTTCTGGAAGACGACCCCGCGCTCTGGCCCCGGCCCGGAAATCTCTTTGTTGTCGCACAGCAGCACGCCTTCCGTCGGGCGACTCAGCCCGGCAATCAAATTCAGCAGCGTCGATTTTCCGCAGCCTGAGTGGCCAATCAGGCTGACCGTTTCGCCTTCTGCGATATCAAAGCTGACGTTATCGAGCGCCAGAAAGGTGGTTTTCGCTGAAGGAAAACGTTGAGTGACGCTCTGGACGCTGATAATCGATTTTTCTTTTTTCATCGCGAGCTCCTAGTGATTGTCGTAACTTAAGCGACGGGCAACGGCCATCAGCCCCTGCTCCAGTAACATCCCCACGGCACCAATCAGCAGAATGGCGACGATAATGTTTTCCACGTTGAGGTTGTTCCATTCGTTCCAGATCCAAAAACCGATGCCCACGCCGCCGGTCAGCATTTCAGCCGCAACAATCACCAGCCAGGCGATACCGATGGACAACCGCACCCCGGTCAGAATGTACGGCAGCACGGCAGGAAACAGGATCTTGCGCATTACGGTGAATTCGCTGAGTTTCAGCACCCGCGCAACGTTGAGATAGTCCTGCGGAATGCGCATCACCCCTTCTGCGGTATTGAGGATCATCGGCCAGATAGAACAGATGAAAATGGTCCAGGACGAGGCGGGCTCCGCGCGCTGGAACAACAGCAATCCAATCGGCAACCACGCCAGCGGGCTGACCGGGCGCAGCAGCGAGATAATGGCGTTGAACATGCTGGCGATGAAGCTGAAGCGGCCAATCAGGAACCCGGCCGGGATGCCGACCAGCGCGGCAAGCCCGAAACCAATCGCAACTCGCTGTAGCGAGGCCAGGACATTCCAGCCAATGCCCATGTCGTTTGGCCCGTTGATATAGAACGGATCGGCAAAAATCACCTTCGCCGCCTCCCAGGTCTGAGCGGGCGTCGGGAAGCCTTTACTGCTACTGGCGGCGATTTGCCACAGGAGCAGCAGCACGGTGGCCCCGAGAATGGCGGGGATCATTTTCTGCATGAAGCGGCGAACGCTCGCGCGAAGCCGGACAATAAAGGTATCCGTTCTGGCTACCGGAGCGGCTCTCTCGATCGTGATCACTTCTGCGCTGACGGGCGATTCAACGCTGACCGCGGCAGGCTCCGTCAACGTGACGACATTGGTTTTCAAATTTACGGACATCTGTGGCCTCACTTAGCGTTTCATTGCAAAACTGTTGGCGTAGTCAGCAGGGTTGCTGCCGTCCCAGACTTTGCCGTCAATCAACGTGCTGCTTCGCATGTCGCTGGATGGCAAATTGATCCCGCCAACCGCGGCGGCAGCTTGTTTGTAGACGTCAATACGGTTAATTTTTTGGGCGATACCGAGGTAGTCAGGATCGCTGTCCAGCAATCCCCAGCGCTTCTGCTGAGTCAGGAACCACATGCCATCGGAGAGATACGGATAATTGACCGCGCCATCGTTGAAGAAGCGCATGCGGTGGGCATCTTTCCACGTTTTCCCCAGCCCATTTTCGTAGTCGCCGAGCATCCGCCCCTGAATCGTCTTGAGTGGCGTGTTGATGTACGCCCGCACCGCAACGACCTGAGCGGTTTCACTACGATTGGCATCAGAGGTGTCTATCCAGCGGGAGGCATCCAGCACCGCGGCGGTCAGCGCGCGAGCCGCATTCGGGTTTTCAGTCACCCAGGCAGAGGTTGTGCCGAGCACTTTTTCCGGATGATCCGGCCAGATTTCCTGTGAGGTGACAGCAGTGAAACCAATGCCGTCCTGAATCGCGCGCTGGTTCCAGGGTTCCCCCACGCAAAAACCGCTCATATTGCCGATTTTCATGTTCATGACCATTTGCGGCGGAGGCACCACGACATTGCGCACGTCGTTAAAGGGATGGATACCGGCGTTTGCCAGCCAGTAGTAAAGCCACATCGCGTGCGTGCCGGTCGGGAACGTCTGCGCAAAGGTATAGGTCCCCTTCGCACTGGCCTGGACCACTTTTTGTAGCGATGCAGCATCCGTCACGCCCGCCTGCTTTAACTGCTCAGAGAGCGTAATGGCCTGCCCGTTCTGGTTGAGAGACATCAGCATCGCCATCTCATGCTGCGGGCCGGACACGCCAAGCTGCAGGCCATAGAGCATCCCATACAGAACATGCGCCGCATCCAACTCGCCAGACACCAGTTTGTCGCGTACTGACGCCCAGCTCGACTCCTTGCTCGGGATGATTTTAATGCCGTACTTCTCATCAAATTTCTTTACCGCCGCCATCACCACTGAGGAGCAGTCGGTCAGGGGAATGAACCCGACGCGAATCTCTTTCTTCTCTGGCGTGTCGGAACCGGCAGCCCAGACCCGGTTCATGAATCCTGACATCAACATGCTGCCGCCGAGCACCGCACTCCCCGCAAGAAAGCAGCGGCGGGAGAGTTGTCCCGGAGTCTTTTTGTCGTCTTGTGTCATCAGGGCTTCCCGTTAGGTTGAAAAATGAAAAAAAAAGCGTCCAGTTAGCGCTCAGTTTCCTGAACGCTAACGGACGCCTTTATCCGTAATGCTGACTAAACCGCCATTGGTTTAGTGCTGTTGCTATTAAAAAGAATGCAGCTTGTGTGCCAACCTGCGGTATCAAAAAAAAATCAGAGGGTTAGCCTTATTCTGTCGCTTTGACGCCCTTTCTGGTGCACCGGAACTGCACATCCTGCACAGCGTAATTGCACACAGAAGGTGCAGTTATTGGCCCGGTTTGTGCCCGTTTTTGCCTAACAGCGCAGACACGGCAAGCATCGCGTCAGCAATTTCCGAAAGTTTCTTATTCTGATTCATTGCCATCTCAAGCAGTGCCTTATGCGCCTGGGGTTCCGTTAAGCCCTGATGCTGCATCAGCAGGCCCTTTGCCTGCTCAACCAGCTTACGCTCGGTCAGCGTGACGCGAAGTTGAGAAAGTTCTGCATCGAGCGCCTGCAGCTGGCGGGACTGCTGTTCAACAAGCTCAAGAACCGAACGACTAAGCTGCGGCGAGAGTAGAGCGGAGTAATGGCTTTCAGACTGTGGGATTTGGTCAATATTCTGCTGCTGAAGCGCAAGGGCGGCCTGTGCTTCACGGATACGCTGGCGGCAGGAGGCCATCAGAGCAGCTTGCAGCTCATCCTCCACCACTTTCATTCCATCGATTCGCGCCGTCGCAACGTCAAACCAGCGTAATGCGGTATCCGTCGTCTCACCGCCAGGCCTGACGCGCGTGCAGGCAATTCGCCTGAAACGTTCAAATTCACTGCTGTCCTGGTTCATCTGCTGCCGCCACATTGCCAGACAGCGGGGAGCCGCGAATTCCATGAAGGTCTGAAAGCAGCGCTCCTGGCTCTCGATTAAACCTGTGAATTGCTGTTGCGCGATGACATCAAAATGCCCTGCCGCAAAACCGGCGGCGGCCGTGGCCCGCTCCTGTGCGGCCAGCTCTTTTCCCTGCATAAAACTGAACATCGCCAGCAATGCCCGTGAAATTGACGGATCGCCGGAGATATCCGCCGTTTCGAAGACCAGTGACAAATGCGAGCGAATCACCTCGTTGTAGGCATTCATGGCATCAGGCTGACTGATAGACAGTCCAAGAACCTGCTGACGCAGTTGCGGTAACGTACTGAGGCTATGCAACACCGAGGCAATGCGGCTGAGTAATCGCGGTGCATTCGCCAGGTTGGGGCCGGTAAGATCCTGAGACGCAAGCCACTGACTGACGGCCTCCTCTGCCTTCCGGACCTCCAGTGCCCGCTCACTCAGTTGCTTTCCCCAGGTGTTCCCATGAGAACATAAGAAGATGTTCGAGGTGCCTCGTTCCCGTTGCAGTGTGTGGATCATCAGGCTGACCGCACCAACCAGTTCACCCAGCTGCAACAGCTGTTGCAAACCCGCGATTTCGCTTTTTTTCGACGCCTGTACAAAGCTCAGAGCAGAAAGGACCATGGAGTAACCTGCTGATAAGAGGAGACGCCTGGATAAAGCAAGAAACGTGCCTGAGACAGGGGCGCCATCATTGCAGCAGCGTTTTAACACTGGCATTAACTACGACGGCGTACCGGCGATGAAAAACGGCGTGCCTCGGCAATATATCGGCGAGGCGCTTTTCTGCTGGGTGGATGGCGACGATGTGGCGCAGGCGTTGACGAGGTTTTCGATAATTTTCCGCAGATTGCGGGGAGAGAGCCGATGCGGCTAAGGGCGTTTATCCGCAAGCACCGCGACAGGCTGGCCTACTAAAACTCGCCGGCCAAAACCGGCGAATCGTCCGTTTCCCTCCCGCCGCGCCGTTACAGCATCCACTCGATCGGCAGCCAGCCGGCCACGATGAGAACGATGCGTTTTACCCAGCCGGCGCCGGGCTCTTGCTGATGGATCTCGGTGTGGCCGTCTTCGAAGGCTTCGTTCCAGACCATTTTGCCCGCGGGCGTCAGCGCCGGGCGATAGGCGGCGTACTCGAGCGGGCCATCAAACAGTTGGCGGGTGTCGGCCGCCAGCGTCGGGCTGTCGATCAAGAAGCCCATTTCGCAGTTCAGGTGCGCCGATCGCGGATCGAAATTGAACGAGCCGATAAACACCCGTTTATCGTCGATGGCGAAGGTTTTCGCGTGCAGCGCCGCGCCGGACAGCCCCAGCGGTTTGAGTTCCTGCCGCCCCGTCGGCTGGCCGGCGCGCAGCTTCAGCTCAAACAGCTCGACGCCCGCCTGCAGCAGTTCACGCCGGTATTTGGCGTAGCCGGCATGCACCACCAGCACGTCGGTGGTGTTCATCGCGTTGGTCAGCACGCGAATGGATTTTCCCTGTTTGGCGAGCGATTCAAAAAAGCTCGCCCCTTCCCGGCCCGGCACGAAATAGGCGGAGACCAGATCCAGTTGCCGGCCGACGCCGCCGATAATCTTGCTCAGCTGCGTCACCATCAAACGATCGCGCGAAGCCTTGCCCAGCCCTTTCGCCGGATCGTCGGCCACCAGCTCTACCTGGGTGAATTCCGGCTGGACGACGCCATCGCGAAAGCGCACCGCGCTGGTTTCCAGCTGCACCGCCAGTTTGCGGGTCCGTTCGCTGCTTTCGGTCGCGGTGGCCTGCGCCAGGAAGGCGGAAAGGTCGCCTTTGCCCCGGATAATCTGCTCAACGCCAAACACCGACGCGCTGTTCCAGTAGCGATCGAAGACCTCGGCGGTCTCCGCCACCACGTTGCCGACGCTCAGCACGTCGAGATCGAGGAAATAGTTTTCGTCGCCGACCTGGAAATACTCGTCGCCGATATTGCGGCCGCCGATGATCGCCACGGCGCCGTCGACGATATAAGACTTGTTATGCATGCGCCGGTTCATGCGCATAAAGTCAAAGGCGTAGCCGGCCAGCTTCGGCGTGCGCACGGTTGACGGGTTAAACAGGCGGATCTCGACGTTTTCCTGGGCGTTCAGCGCCGCCAGGGTCTCGTCCATGGCGACGCCGTTATCGTCCAGCAGCAGCCGCACGCGCACGCCGCGCTGAGCCGCGTCATACAGGGTTTTCAGCAGGATCTGCCCGGAGGTGTCGTTATGCCAGATGTAGTACTGGGCGTCGATCGACCTTTCCGCCATCCGCGCCAGCGCCAGGCGGCTGGCGAACGCATCGTGCCCGCTGGCCAGCGGCACCACGCCGCTCAGGCCCGGATGCGCCACCATCAGTTCGGCGGCGCGCGCCGGCAGCTGGGCGGCAGGATCCGCCGGCAATGCCGCCTGCGGCAGACGCTGGGAGATATTCGGCAAACGAAAGATGACTCTGGCCGCAATAATGGCGATCGTCACGGCGAGAATCAGATACACGACAATTTTTATCACGGGAAGCGGCCTCGGAGGTTGACTGCTTTGCTTTATACGTCATTAGGTTGCTTCAATCTATAGGAGAAGAGCGCTATGCCATAAGGCTATAGCGTAAAGCGCGAAGGCGAAACACCAAACAGTTTTTTGAACGCCACCGAATAGGCGCTGTGGCTCTCGTAACCGCTTTCGAAGGCGGCGTGGATGATCGAGTTGCCGGCCAACAGCAGCGGAATGGACGACAGCAGCCGCAGGCGCTGTTTCCACTGGCCGAAGGTGATGCCGGTTTGTTGGCTGAAATGGCGTTGAAAGGTCTTTGCGCTGATCGACAGTGAATCGGCCCAGGCTTCAATGCCGCGATCGTCGGCCGGCGTGATGACCAACTGCCGGCAAATCTCGGCCATTCTCGCCTCTGCCGGCCAAGGCAGGTGCAGCGCCAGCTGCGGCTGCAGGCTCAACTCCTCAAGGAACAACGCTCTGAGCAGCGCATTGCGTTGGGTCTCCGCCCCTTCGGGCGCCAGCGTCGCCAGCTGAGCGATCAGTTCTCGCAACAGCGGTGAGACCTGCAAGACGCCGTCGCGCAGCGGCAAACGCGCGGCGGTGATTTCATCGACCAAAATCCCGTAAACGCAGATGTTGCTCTGCATGACGATCTGATGCTCTACCCCCGGCCGCAACCAAACTGCGGTGGTGGGCGGCACGATCCAGCGCCCACTGCTCGCCTCGACCGCCATAACGCCCTGCTGCGAATAGAGCAAGTGGCAGCGCCTATGCGAGTGGTAAGGAATGACGAAGCCCGCCGGATAGTGTTTCACCAGCCCCGTCACCTCGAACGAGGAGTTTTCGTGGCTGCTGAGGTCGATGCGTTTCGTTTCGGCATTGTCGACTTCGAATCCCATGGCCGTTTGTCCCTTTTGATAACGCGAATGTCTTTTATTTGATAGAGGAGCCGCATGATCCTCCATATAGTGACGCTGTCGCAAGCCACACCAGGGGCCTTATGCGAAGAAACTCACTATTTACACCAAAATTTCATCGTTCTGCGTAAAACGCAGGCGTTGCGTATGCGCTGCGCAATGGCGGCTCGTTGCGGGGGCGACGCGGCCGAAAGTGATGGATAGGGAAAGCGCGGTGGCATAATCAGGAGGTATACGCATCAATCAGCAGGCAGCTCAGCCCGGGGGGGCGGCTTAATGCTGAAGGGATAGGGAGAGCGCCTAGGCTCTCCTCCATCCAGAGTTGTTATTTCATCAACGGGCCAACTCGGCGCCGTCCAGCTCGGAAATCGCCAGACAAATCACTTCCGTGATGGCCTGTACCGTATAGGCGGTATTGGCAGGAATGATTAACATCTCATGGGGTTGCAACGTCTGATCGTCAACCTTCAGTTCACCGCTCAGCACCATCAGTTTCACCCAGCCTGGATGAAAACGCGCCGGTTGTCGGCTGCCCGCATCCAGCTTCAGCAACGCCGTATGGCCAGGCGTTTCCCGTTTCAAAATATGAAAGTGTACCCCATCGTAAGGCATGTTTTCGTAATGCAGTGACGCCAGTGTTCTCTTATGCATGGTAAGTGTCCTCGTGACCTGTGAGTAGCTGCTCCGCCTTCGGTCGCCGTAAAAACGATTGGCGGCTGTCCCTACCGAAAGCACAGGCTCGCAGCCTCTTGGCGAACGGATTAACTGTCGTACTTGCAGCGGCCCGACCGACCGCCGTTTCATGCCTAACCTGCCTCAGGCATGCTACTAAATATATAAGAGCCTCGCCGACGGCGCAAAAAACCGCGGTTCTTATCATTTAATGATGCCCGAACCTCATTTCAAGTGTTACCGCCAAAGCCCCCATGCCGCCATTCAGACGGCATGGGACTGGCCCCCTGCTTTCGCCGCCGGGCGGCGCACTTTCCAGCCCTAGCCGTGGAGCGCCAGGCCTTTTATCGCCTTATCCACCGCTTTCTTCGGCCCGCGCAGCGCCAGGCCGACCAAATCCAGATTGTCCGCGTCTTCAGCGCGAAAAACCTGGCGGTTGGCTTCATCGTGCCCGGTCGCGAACATGGCGTGCACATAGGGGATCAGCGTTAATTCCCGCTCCAATCCTTTGCGATGCACATTTTGCAGGCCCGGCAGATCCGCGGCGAAAATCAGCATCGGCTGCCCGGAAATGGCGCCGTAGCGTCTGCCCTGCGCATCCACGTAACGCTCGCCGATGATTTCCGGGGCCGCGGCGGCGATGCCCGTCGCCAGAAAGGCCACCACGTTCAGCCGCTGCCAGGTTGGCAGATCGTCACGCACGATAAACGCTATCTTGGTATCAAACATATTTCGCTCTACTCCGTTGTGCTGTTAAACGCGCATCATCGGAGATGGCAAGTCAACGGTATAGAACGTTTGTGCACTGGCGTTGATAGGCCGCCGGCGATAATCGGTAGGCGCGCTGGAACCAGCGGCCCAAATGGCTCTGATCGGCAAAACCCACCTGCATGGCGACCTGCGCCGGTTCTTCCCCCTGCGCCAACAGCAAGCGTGCAGCCCGCAGCCTCAACCGAACCAAATAAGCGTGCGGCGACTGGCCGAAAGCCCGGGTGAACTGGCGAGTCAGGCGGAAACGATCCAGGCCGCACTGAAGAGCAAGTTCATCCAGGCTGGGATTATCCGCCATATGTGCATGCAAGTAGTCCCGCAAGCGATTCATCTCAATTAAAGCGTCATCGCTTTGGGAAGTTGGCCGAACGCGAATATGCCGTGCCAAAAGCGTCAGCAGTTGCTCCAGGCTTTGATCGCGCGCCAGCCGGCCTTCCCCCTGATGCAACGCAAAAAACGCCTGGTGGATCGCGGTCGCCAGCATCGGATCGTCGGTCAACGTGCTGTGGAAGGCGCCTTCCAGCACCGAAGCGTCCCCCAATCCGCGGCGGCTCATCGCGTCGGAGACCCAGCGCTGCGGCAGATAAAGCATCGCATAGGTAAACCCCTCGGCCTGCGGCGCATGGCCATCGTGCACCGCGCCCGGCTCGATCAGCATGGCGCGCCCCGGCCGGCTGGTATGCAGCGAGCGGTGGCAATGGAAACGCTGCAAGCCCTGCTGCGTGACGCCCACCAGCATTTCATCATGATCGTGAGGATCGTAGGCATGACCCTGAAAGTGAGCGTTGACGCTCTCAATACCGGTTTCGTCATCGCGTCGCAATTCGAGCCAGTCTTTATGTTGATGATTTGACGCCATGCAATCAGTCCGGAGTTCTGCTCACAGGAAAAGAAAAAACAGCTTACCCTGACACCGCCGCGGTTGCACGCTCACAGCTCGCAGATGGCGTAAGTGCCCTTTCCGGCCGATTTCGCCTGATACATCGCGCCGTCGGCGCGGGTCAGCAGCATCTCCTCCGTCACATCGCCGCGTGGGGAAATGGCCGCGCCGATGCTGGCGGAAAGCCGTACCTTCTGCGGCCCGATCTGCGTAATTGTGGCCAGTTGCGCCAACACGTTTTCGCAAAACTCGCTGACCTCGCGCCGCGGATCCGTCAACGGCCACAGGATCACCGTGAACTCGTCACCGGCCAGACGCGAGACGCTGTGGCGCTCGCCGGCGCAGGCGCTGAGCAACGTGGCGAAAGTTTTCAGGATCGCGTCGCCGAAGTCATGGCCATAGCTGTCGTTAAGGGTTTTGAAGCCGTCGAGATCGATAAACAGCAGCGCCATCTGCCGCTGATGGCAACAGGCCTGCAGCGTGCCCGACAACCGGCGCAGAAACGCACGGCGGTTGGTCAATCCGGTCAGCATGTCGTGGGTCGCGTCATATTCCAGCCGCTGCTGCAGCCGCTTCAGTTCGGTGATGTCCATGGCGAGAATGTAAAAGCCCTGCGCTTCGCACGGCACCAGCGTGGTGTGGATCATCAGCAGCCCCTGCCGGGTCTGCAGCTCATTCTCAAAACTCACCATTTCGCCCGCGAGGGCCCGTTCGATCATCGGTTTTGCTATCCGATAGACGCTTTCCCCCATGAAATCGCGCACCGTCATCCCCCTGAGGCTGGACTCCTCCAGACCGAACCAGGTTTTGTAGGCGCTGTTGGCGAACAGGTAGCGTTCATTGCCGTCGATCTGGCTGATTAAGGCCGGCATGTTGTCGGTAATGGCGCGCAGACGCTCCTTCTCCGCACTGAGCTGATATTCGGCGAGCACGCGGGTTTCAATCTCTTCGTTGAGTTTTTTGACCACCACGTTCAGCTCCCGCGTGCGGGTTTCGACGCGTTCCTCCAGCTCATGCTGCAACGCGAACAGATCGGCCTCGGCCGCCTTGCGCTCGCTGATATCGACGATAACCGAGATGAAATGGTCCGGTTTGCCGTTCGGCAAGCGATTGAGCGCCACCGTCAGCTGCACCCAAACGATCGAGCCGTCGGCGCGGAAATAGCGTTTTTCCATCGAGTAGGTGCTGATTTCATTTTTCAACAGCTGCTGCAGCTTTTCCAGGTCGGTATTGAGATCGAGCGGATAGGTAATGTCCTGGAAGGTGCGATCCATCAGCTCGCGCTCGGAATAGTGCAACATTTCGCAGATGCGCGGGTTCACCCGCAGCCAATACCCCTGCAGCGAAACCAGCGCCATCCCTACCGCCGCCTGGGCGAAGGTCTGTTCGAACAGGGCCTCCGTGCGCTGCAGGTCGGACTTCAGGTTTTCGGTATAGACGTGGCGCTCAATACTCTGCAGATACTCCTCCACCACGGCGGCGAAATCATGCAGATCGGCCAGTTGTTCCGGGGAAAACGGCTGCGGGTGGCTGTCGATAATGCACAGGGTGCCGAGCGGCAGCCCGTCGAGCGACAGCAGCGGCTGCCCGACGTAGAAACCGATCCTCGGCCCGCCGATCACCAGCGGATTATCGAAAAAGCGCGGGTCGTTGGCGGTATCGGGCACCACCAGCGCTTCGCGTTGCAAGATCGCATGGCCGCAAAACGAGATATTGCGCGGCGTTTCCCGGGCATCCAGACCGTAGCGCGATAAAAACCATTGGCGATCCCGGTCGATCAGCGACACCAGCGCAATGGTCACGCCGAAGTATTTCGCCGCCAGCCGCGTGATGCGATCCAGTTTTTCCACCGAGTTTGAATCCAGCACGTTCAGCGAATTCAATACCGACAGGCGTTCGGCTTCGTTTTCGGGGAAGCAGGGTTCGAGCATGTTGTCTCCCATTGTGTCACCCACGGATCCGGCGCAGCCAGCCGGCGTGAGTCCGTTCGCCCTATCCGTCGGTCAGCGACAAATATCCTTGTCCATCATAGACTCACTCAGTATCAATCCGATTGCGCATTCTCGCCAGCTTTGCCGGACGTTGCGTTTACCCCCGCGCTGCGCTACAGTCGTTCACAAGGTGATGGTGTTCCACCTTTCCCAACCGCCGCGTTCACTCGAACCGGATGATGACGCCTGATATACAACTTCGCTTTATTTTTTAGGCAGGTATGTCAGGAGTCGCTATGAATGAAATCTCACGTCTTACCCCTTTTCCGTTCCAGCCCGATGCCGTCGCGCGGGAAATGCCCCTGTACGTTTTCGGCCATAAAAATCCCGACAGCGACAGCATCTGCAGCGCGCTGGTGGTCGCGGACTGGCTCAATCACCTAGGCAAACCGGCCGTGGCTTTCCGCCTAGGCGACCTCACGCCGGAAACCCGCTACATACTGGCTGCCGCCGGCGTACAAGCACCTGCGCTGCTGACAGACGATCTCCGTGACCGCAAAGTCTGGCTGGTCGACTTTACCGATATCGAACAAGGCCCGGCCTCATTGCCCGACAGCGACGTGGTCGGCGTTATCGACCATCACCGGCTGGGCACGTTAGTCACCCGCAACCCGCCCGATGTCTGGGTGCGCGCCGTCGGCTGTTGCGCCACCGTGATCCTGCAGATCCTGACGGCAGAAAGGCCGATGCCACTTAGCGCCGCGCAGGCCACTCTGCTGCTGGGCGCCATCCTGAGCGACACCGTCGCGCTCAGTGCGCCGACCACCACGGAACAGGATCGGCTGGCGGTCACCCGGTTGCGCGCAATCTCTCACGTCGACTATGACGCTTTCATCGCCGGGCTGCTGGCCGCCAAAACCGATCTCTCCGGGCAATCCGCCCCGCAGTTGCTGCAGCGCGACGCCAAGAATTACCGCATCCATACCGTTTCGCTGCTGCTGTCGCAGATAGAAGTGCGGGCCATGAGCGACATCGATCCGCTGTTGCCCGCGCTGCAACAGGCGCTCGAGCAGGCGAAGCAGGAAACCGGGCTGGAGATGACTGCGCTATTGGTCACCGATATCACCCGCCGCCGCTCCACCCTGTATTTCTCATCGAACCGAGTGCTCGGCATTCGTCAGGTATCGCTGCCCGATATGACGAGCCGGAAAAAAGAGGTTTTACCGTGGTTAACCCTCCAGATCGCTAACGCAGGGAGATAAGTCATGCCGCTCTATCAACATGCTTTACTGCTGGTGCAGGATGAACGCGACGGCCGGCTGCTGTTGCGCCATGCCGAACGCCTCAATCAGCAGATGAATACGCGCATTACCGTGGCGCACATCAGCGCCGACTATGCCGAGCTGGACTACCTCAGCGATTCACTGACCAAAGATCGCCAGTCCAGCGAGGTGATCGCCACCAAAGCCATGCTCAGCCGCCTGGTGGAAGACAGCGCAGTCCCGCTGGAGGTGCGCGCAATTGTCAGCATCCATCGCTTCAAAGACGTCGAAGCTCTGATTGCCTGCGAAGGCGTCGATCTGTTGCTACTCGGCCATCAGAACCGTCCGTTTGGCGTCTTTGCCTCCTTCGGTTTCGAATTCATCAACCATTTGTCGATCGACGTGCTGATAAAGCACGTGCCTACTCCCTAGAATGAGGTGATCATCCATGAGCTATGAGATTGAAAACGTAACCGCCAGAGAGATCCTGGATTCGCGCGGCAACCCGACCGTCGAAGTCGACATGAGCGCGGGGGGCGTCGTGGCCCGGGCTTCGGTGCCTTCGGGAGCCAGCACCGGCTCGCGCGAGGCGGTGGAGCACCGCGACGGCGATCCGCACCGTTTCGGCGGCAAAGGCGTACTGGAGGCGGTACACAGCGTCAAAACGGCGATCAATGAGGCGCTACTCGGGGTGGATGTGCGCCAACAGGCGGAGATTGACCGCCGGCTGATCGCGCTGGACGGCAGCGAGAACAAGAGCCGATTGGGGGCCAACGCCCTGCTCGGCGTTTCTCTGGCCGCCGCCCGCCTCGCGGCGCAATTGTCGCAGCTGCCGCTGTATCGTTATCTGGGCGGCATCGGCGCCAACCTGCTGCCGGTGCCCTGCATGAATATCATCAACGGCGGCGTGCACGCCCGGTGGCAAGGGGCGGACTTTCAGGAATTTATGATAGCCCCCCTGGGCGCGCCGTCGCTGCGCGAGGCCGTGCGCTGGGGCAGTGAAGTTTATCAGGCGCTGCGCCAAATCCTGTTGGAAAAAGGCCTGTCGGTCGGCGTCGGCGACGAAGGCGGTTTCGCGCCGGCGGTCGCCTCAAATCGCCAGCCGCTCGAGCTGATCGTGCAGGCGATAGAAAAAGCCGGCTACCGGCCGGGAGAAGATATCGCGATCTGCATGGATCCGGCCTCGAGCGAATTCTACGCCGACGGCAAGTACCGTCTGCGCAGCGAGAACCTCGAGTTGGACGCAGCCCAGATGACGGCCTATTACCAACGGCTGGTGCAGGACTTCCCCATCGTGCTGATTGAAGACGGCTTGGCCGAAGACGATTGGGCCGGCTGGCGTATTCTGAGCGATGCCCTGGGCGACCAGGTGGAGCTGGTCGGCGACGATCTGTTCGTCACCAACGTGAAATACATCCAGCGCGGGATTGATGAACGGTTGGCCAATGCGGCGCTGATCAAGCTGAACCAGATCGGCACGCTGAGCGAAACCTTCGCCGCCGTACAGCTCTGCCAGGCGAACGGCTGGAGCACCTTTATCTCGCACCGCAGCGGTGAAACCGTCGACAGCTTTATCGCCGACATGACGGTCGCGATGCGAGCCGGCCATCTGAAAACCGGCGCGCCGAGCCGCGGCGAGCGCATCGAAAAATACAATCAGCTGATGCGCATCGAAGACCAGTTGGGCGCCGCGGCGGTGTATGCCGGGCGTTCCGCCTTTAAACGCCGCTAAGCTTTGCCGGCCGGGCCGGCGATGCGTCGGCCTGTTTTTCGCCCTTGGCTTGGCACAGCCCGGCGACACCGGACGCCAATAAGGTCAGCCGGGTCGTCAACAAGGTTTCTCGTTGTTCATTCAGCGTGGCCATCATCAGCTCGATCTCCGCCAGCCGTTCATCGACGCCACGTATCAACCCATCCTCATAAGCGCTGCCCTGCAGCGCCAGCACGCGTTGGATCGCCTGCAGCGAAAACCCCAAATTTTGGCCGATTTGGATCAGGTGCAATCGCTCCAGCGCGCTATCGCTGTAGACCCGATAACCGTTGACGCCGCGCACCGGTTTCGGCAGCAGCCCCAGCTGCTCGTAGTAGCGTATCGCCGAGGCGGCCACGCCGGCGCGCTGCGCCAATTCTCCGATCTTCATGCCCTATTGACCTTAAAGTTAACTTTAAACCTAGTATAGCGCCATTCCCCGTACGACAGGAGCGCAAACCGATGTTTACCCCACTGACACTGCCCAACGGCAGCCGTTTATCCAACCGTCTGGCCAAGGCGGCGATGGAAGAAAATCTGGCCGCCCCGGGCCAATTGCCCGGCCCGGCGCTGTGGCGCTTATACCGCTACTGGGCCGAAGGCGGCGCCGGCTTGATCATCACCGGCAACGTGATGATCGACGGCCGCGCCATGACCGGCCCCGGCGGTGTGGTGCTGGAACAGGACACGCCGCTCGCCCCGTTCGAAACCTGGGCCAAGGCCGCGCGCCAGGGCGGCGCGCAGGTGTGGATGCAGCTTAACCACCCGGGCCGGCAGGTGATGGCGAACATGGGCGGTAACGCGTGGGCGCCCTCCGCCATCCCGCTGGCGATGGGCAAGCACAGCAAGCTGTTCGCCCAGCCGCAGGCGATGGATGAAGCGCAGATCGCCGAGGTGATCGCGCGCTTCGCCGCCAGCGCGCACGCCGCCGAACAGGCCGGTTTTACCGGCGTGGAGATCCACGCGGCGCACGGCTATCTGATTTCCCAGTTTCTCTCGCCGCTGACCAACCAGCGCAACGATCGCTGGGGCGGCGAGTTGGCGAACCGCGCCCGGTTGCTGCTGGAAGTAGTGCGTGCGGTGCGCGAGCGCGTCTCGCCGGAATTTTGCGTGGCGGTCAAACTGAATTCCGCCGATTTCCAGCGCGGCGGTTTTTCATCGGACGATGCCCGCCAGGTGGTGCTGATGTTGAACGAGTTGCCGGTCGATCTGATCGAACTGTCCGGCGGCAGCTACGAAAGCCCGGCGATGCAAGGCGACACGGCGGACGGCCGCACTCTGGCGCGCGAAGCCTATTTTCTGACCTTCGCCCGCGATCTTGCCGCCGTCGCGCGCATGCCGGTGATGACCACCGGCGGCATCGCCCGCCCGTCGGTGGCGCAGCGGGTGCTGGACAGCGGCGTCGCGGTCGTCGGCATCGCTACCGCCATGGCGGAAGTGCCCGATCTGCCGCGGCGCTGGCAAACCGGCGCGGCCCCCCATGCGCTGCCTGCCCCGGTCACCTGGCGCAGCAAGGTGATGGCGTCGCTCGCCCGCATGGCGTTGGTCAAGCGCCGGATGCGCGCGTTGAGTGACGATCGGCCGCGCAATGTGCGCTACTCGCCGCTGTTCACGCTGGTCGTCGATCAGTGGCGTACCCGCCGTATCCTGCAGCGTTACCACGCCTGGTTACAGCAACGTTAATGACCGCGGCGCCGGCAAACACGCCGGCGGCCGCACAAAAATCCCGCTTTTTTGATCGCGCTACGTAAAATCTGCAAGAAATCACCGCTCTGGATACTGCGCTTTTAACGCTCGGCTGCTTATATTCATCACAAATT
This sequence comes from Serratia sp. CY31944, assembly GCF_052169175.1. Classification (NCBI taxonomy): domain Bacteria; kingdom Pseudomonadati; phylum Pseudomonadota; class Gammaproteobacteria; order Enterobacterales; family Yersiniaceae; genus Serratia; species Serratia sp. CY31944. The sequence continues at coordinate 71,245 of NZ_JBJNLG010000004.1, read as the reverse complement.
TTGTGTATATAACCGCTTTAGGACTTAAGGTGGTGAATAGATGAAAATAAGCCGCTATTTTCTATTTATGTTATTAATCGGAAATTCACCTTAATAATAAATGCATTAAAGAAGCAGCCAAAGGAAAGCAGAAAAGCATTTTTACGCAATGTTAAAGAAATGTTGTTTTTTGCCGGCAAAACCAACGGTCAACAAATCAACAACATATTGATGAGCCTAAGAAAAAACTAAACAATTCAAAACAAAATCGGCTATTGAGTCCCAGGCGAAAAAGCCATATATTGGTCGCGCTTTTCACAAGGCAGTTACTTTTCTAATTCATTAATTCAATCGTTGCGTCTTGAGACCTTCGGTTGTAGGAGAGATATGATGACGGATAAAGTCCGTATTGATACTTTAGTTGCAAACTCATTAAACGGAAACAATGAAACCTATTTGGCGCGCCAAGCCGAATTTGAGTCGAATGTTAGGAGTTATCCGCGCAAATTGCCGTTGGCAATTGCGAAAGCCCAGGGCGTTTGGATCACTGATGTTGAGAATAATCAATATCTTGATTGCCTGGCCGGGGCGGGAACGTTGGCTCTTGGACATAATCACCCCGACGTCCTGCAAAGCATCCAAAATGTCATTACCAGCGGCTTGCCGTTACATACTCTCGATCTCACGACCCCGTTAAAAGATCGTTTCTCCGATTACCTGCTCTCTCTGTTGCCGGGCGAAGGCAAAGAATATTGCCTGCAGTTCTGCGGCCCGTCCGGCGCCGATGCGGTGGAAGCCGCGCTGAAGCTGGCGAAAAAGCACACCGGCCGTTCCGGCGTGATCAGCTTCTCCGGCGGCTATCACGGCATGACCCACGGCGCGCTGTCGGTCACCGGCAACCTGTCGCCGAAGGCGGCGATCAACGGCATGATGCCGGAAGTGCAGTTCATGCCTTACCCGCATGAATACCGCTGCCCGCTGGGCATCGGCGGCGAAGCCGGCGTCAAGGCGCTGACCTACTACTTCGACAACCTGATCAACGACGTGGAAAGCGGCGTGCGCAAACCGGCGGCGGTGATCCTGGAAGCCGTTCAGGGCGAAGGCGGCGTTAACCCGGCGCCGGCCGAGTGGCTGCAGCGCATCCGCAAAGTGACGCAGGAGCATGGTATTCTGCTGATCATCGACGAAGTTCAGGCCGGTTTCGCCCGTACGGGCAAGCTGTTCGCCTTCGAACACGCGGGCATCGAGCCGGACATCATCGTGATGTCGAAAGCGGTCGGCGGCGGCTTGCCGCTCGCGGTGCTGGGCATCAAGAAAGAGTTCGACGCCTGGGAACCGGGTCACCACACCGGCACCTTCCGCGGCAACCAGCTGGCGATGGCCACCGGCCTGACCACCCTGCAATACCTGAAAGAGCACCAGGTCGCCGACAAAGTGGCCGCTCAGGGCGAGTGGCTGAAAGGCAAACTGGCCGAGCTGCAGAAACGGTATCCGGTGATCGGTCACGTCCGCGGCCTGGGCCTGATGATCGGCATCGAGATCGTCAAGCCGAACGAAGCGCAGGATCACATGGGCTGCTACCCGGCCGATGGCGAGCTGTCCGCGCTGCTGCAGAAAAAGTGCTTCGAATCCGGTTTGATCCTGGAGCGCGGCGGGCGCAACGGCTGCGTGCTGCGTCTGCTGCCTTCCCTGCTGATCACCAACGATGAGCTGGGTATTTTCCTGGATAAATTTGAGCAGGCGCTGTTGGCCGCCGGCGTCAAGCCAGTCTGATTGGAGCGAATGACCGCGATGTCCAAGTTAAACCCGATTCTGGCTTCCTCGGCGCACAGCGCCGAGGCTTACCGCCAGGCGATCGCGCAGAGCAGTGAAGCCGTCGTGCAGTGGCTGCAACAGCCCGAGATGTATCAGGGCAAAAGCGTTGCCGAACTGCGCGAGCGCATCAAGCTCGACTTCACCCCGCAAGGCCTGGGCAACCAGGCGGCGATCGATCGCGCCATCGAGTACTTTTTGAAAGACAGCCTGTCGGTGCACCACCCGCAGTGCGTGGCGCACCTGCACTGCCCGAGCCTGGTGATAAGCCAGGCCGCCGAAGTGCTGATCAACGCCACCAACCAGAGCATGGATTCCTGGGATCAGAGCCCGTCGGCCACGCTGATCGAAATGAAGCTGATCGAATGGTTGCGCGCCCAGGTTGGTTACCAGCCCGGCGACGCCGGGGTGTTCACCAGCGGCGGTACCCAGAGCAACCTGATGGGGCTGATGCTGGCGCGCGATGCATTCTTCGCGCGTCAGGGCCACTCCGTGCAGCAGGACGGCCTGGTGGGCGATCTGCGCAAGCTGAAGGTGTTCTGTTCTGAAAATGCCCACTTCTCGGTGCAGAAGAACATGGCGCTGATGGGCCTCGGCTATCAATCCGTCACCCTGGTGAAAACCGATCGCTTCGCCCGCATGGACGTGAACGATCTGGCGGAAAAACTGGCGCAGGCCAAGGCCAACGGCGAGCAGGTGATGGCGATTGTCGCTACCGCCGGCACCACCGACGCCGGTGCCATTGACCCGCTGCGCGACATCGCGCGGCTGGCGGCGCAGCAGCAGATTTGGGTGCACGTGGATGCGGCCTGGGGCGGCGCGCTGCTGCTTTCCGAGCAGTACCGCGACTACCTCGACGGCCTGGAACTGGTGGACTCCATTACCCTGGACTTCCACAAGCAGTTCTTCCAGACCATCAGCTGCGGCGCCTTCCTGCTGAAAGACGAGCGTCACTATGAGCTGATGCGCTATCAGGCGGCCTACCTGAACTCCGAGTTCGACGAAGCGCAAGGCGTGCCGAACCTGGTGTCCAAGTCGCTGCAGACCACCCGCCGCTTCGATGCGTTGAAGCTGTGGATGGGGCTGGAGGCGCTGGGGCAGAAGCAATACGCCGAGATCATCGATCATGGCGTGACGCTGGCGCAACAGGTAGCGCGTTACATCGCCGATCAGGAATCGCTGGAACTGGTGATGCAGCCACAGCTGGCCAGCGTGCTGTTCCGCTACCGTCCGGCGCAGCTGGCGGCGAACGGCGACGCGGCCGTCGCCTTGTTCAACCAGCGCATCGGCGACGCCCTGCTGGAATCGGGCCGCGCCAACGTCGGCGTGACCGAGTTCGATGGCGTAACCTGCCTGAAGATGACGCTGCTGAACCCGATCGTGACGCTGGAAGACATCAAGCTGTTGCTGGCGCTGGTCGAGAAAACCGCGCAGCAGCTGCCGGCGTAACGTCGCGCAGTCTGCCACTCAAGCCGATAACATACGTTATCGGCTTTTTTATTGCTCATCAGATCGCAGGAGACGCAGCGTTTACGCTGATATACTGCATCAAACGCCTTCTCTCATTCCAGCGCCACAGGATACGCACGCATGACCGACCCTGATTTCAACCTGTTGATCGCGCTCGATGCGCTGCTGACGGCGGGCAGCGTCGTCGGCGCGGCGCGGCGTCTCGGTTTAAGCGCTTCGGCGATGAGCCGCACCCTCAACCGGCTGCGCGCGGCCACCGGCGATCCCCTGCTCGTGCGCGCCGGCCGTCATATGGTGCTTACGCCCTATGCCGAAAAGCTGCGCGAGCGGACGCGAAATACGGCATTCGAAGCCCGTGCGCTGCTGCGCCCGGCGCAGGGAGCATTAGATCCCGCCGAGCTGGATCGTACCTTCACGCTGCGCGCCAACGACGGCTTCGTCGAAGCCTTCGGCCCGGCGCTGATCGCCGCCGCTGCCGAACAGGCGCCGCGGGTGCGGCTGCGCTTTGCGCCCAAGCCGGAGAAAAGCGACCGCCCGCTGCGTGAAGGGCTGGTCGATCTGGAGATAGGCGTGCTGGGTGACATGGGCCCGGAAATCCGCCTGCAGGCGCTGTTTCGCGATCGCTTCGTCGGGGTGATAAGAAGCGCGCATCCCTTGGCGCCGCAGCGGGAAATCGGCGCCGCCGACTATGCCGCCTGCGGCCACGTGGTGGCCTCGCGCAGCGGGCGCATTCTCGGGCCGGTAGACGCCGCGCTGGCGGAGCTGGGGCTGACGCGCCAGATTGCCGCCGTGGTGCCGAGTTTTCCGGCCGCGCTGGCGGTGGCGCAGGCCTCGAACCTGCTGGCGCTGTTGCCCGCCTCCTTCCTGCACGCTCAACCTGCCGACGGCCCGCTGCGCGTCTTCGAGCTGCCGGTGAAAACGCCGCCTATCACCGTGTCGCAAATGTGGCACCCGCGCCTGGACGCCGAGGCGGATCACCGCTGGCTGCGGCAATTGGTGCTGTCGGTCTGTCGCCAGCGCGTGCAGGAACCGTTTCGCGAATAGTGACAATGTCACTAGATTTTGCATTACTGACGTCGAGTGATCCAGCCAACGGTAAAGCCCCCATACCCTGAGGGTTGTTCCCCCTCGCGCGATGGGAGAACATAGCGTTCACGATGCCTGACTCAGTGAAACGCTCATGACGCTTCCCCCTCTCTGGCCGGTATTCGACGGCCATAACGACCTGCTGCTCAACCTGTGGCTGCAGCACGACGACGATCCGGCCGCCGCCTTCTATTCCCGCGTCACGCCGGGCCACCTCGATTTCTCCCGCATGCGGCGCGGCGGATTTTTCGGCGGACTGTTCGCGGTATTTATTCCCCCGGTCAGCTATATCGCCCAGATGCGCAACCAAACGCAGGACGAGGCGCAGGCCGCCTTCGATCCGCTGGCGATCGCCGAACGGCAGATCGCCATCCTGCAGCAGTTGGAGCAGGCTTCTCAGGGGCGGCTGCGCATCTGCCGCACCGCCACCGAGATAGAACAGTGCCGCCTCAACCGGCAAATTGCCGCGGTACTGCATATCGAAGGTGCCAGCATGATCGACGCGGAGCTGACGCAGCTGGAGGCCTTCTACCGGCTGGGCGTGCGCAGCATCGGGCCATTCTGGAATCTGCCGAACGCCTTCGGCACCGGCGTCAGCGGGCCGTTCCCGGGCTCACCCGATACCGGCCCCGGCCTGACGCCGGCCGGCGAGGCGCTGATCCGCGCCTGCAACCGCCGCCGCATCATGATCGACGTCTCGCACATGAACGAGAAAACCTTCTGGCAAACCGCCGTGCTGAGCAACGCGCCGCTGGTCGCCACCCACTCCAACGCCCACGCCCTCTGCCCCCAGCCGCGCAACCTGACCGACGCACAGCTGGGCGCCATCGCCCAGAGCGGCGGGATGGTCGGCGTCAATTTCGGCACCGCCTTCCTGCGTGCGGACGGTAAACGTGACAGTGCAACGACCGACTTAACAGAAATTGTTAAACACGTTGAGTATTTGATCGCTAAACTTGGTGAAGATCGCGTGGGATTTGGCTCTGATTTTGACGGGGTCAACGTACCGCAACCGCTGGAGGACGCCGCTGGCCTGCCGCGCCTGACGCAAGCGCTGGCGCAGGCCGGGTTCGATAACCGGTTGCTGGAGAAGCTGACCTGGCGCAACTGGCTGAACGCGCTCACCGCTGCCTGGGGTGAATAACCCGGTTACGCTTTAAAGGTTGCGATCTCCGTCACATTTCGCCAACATTGGGCCGGCCGAATGCGAACGTTTCTCATTGGGTTCGACTTATTACGATGCATGCAAAGGAGCACCGCTATGACTACCTGGACTAAACCTGAGTTTGTTGATCTGCGTCTGGGGCTGGAAGTGACGCTGTACATTTCCAACCGTTAATCGCCCGTCTGCCCGCCTTTCGCGCGGGCATTTCTTTCCTTCTTTTCTGGTTTAGACATGCAGATAAAAGTTCTCGGCTCGGCGGCGGGCGGCGGCTTTCCCCAGTGGAATTGCAACTGCGACAACTGTCGGGGCGTTCGCGACCACAGCATCAGCGCCACGCGCCGCATGCAGTCTTCCATCGCCGTCAGCGACGACGGTAAAAACTGGGTGCTGTGCAACGTTTCCCCGGACATTTGCCATCAGCTGCTGGCCTCGCCCGAATTGAATAATCCCGAGGTGCTGCGCGGCACCGGCATCGGCGCGATCGTGTTGACCGACAGCCAGATCGATCACAGCGCGGGCTTGCTCAATTTGCGCGAGGGCTGCCCGCATCACGTCTGGTGCACCCCTGAAGTGCATGACGATCTCAGCACCGGTTTCCCGGTGTTTCCCATGCTCTCACACTGGAACGGCGGCCTGATTCACCACCCGGTGACGCCCGGCGAGCCGTTCCGCACGATGGTCTGCCCGAACGTGCGCTTTACCGCCATTCCGCTGCTCAGCAACGCGCCGCCCTATTCGCCGTTCCGCGATCGCCCGCTGCCGGGCCACAACGTGGCGCTGTTTATCGAAGATACCGCGCGCGGGGTGGCGCTGCTGTACGCGCCGGGCCTGGGTGAGCCGGACGAGGCGCTGCTGCCGTGGCTGCGCCGCGCGGACTGCCTGCTGATCGACGGCACGCTGTGGCGCGACAACGAGCTGGCCAACGCCGGCGTGGGCCGCAATACCGGCAAGGACATGGGGCATCTGGCGCTGGCGGAAGAACACGGGCTGGCGGCCCTGCTCGCCACCTTGCCCGCCAGGCGCAAAATCCTGATCCACATTAACAATACCAACCCTATCCTCAATGAAGACTCGGTAGAGCGGCAAAGCCTGACCGCCGCCGGCATTGAAGTGAGCTGGGACGGCATGAATATCGAACTGTAGGGAACCGCCATGACGCAACCACTGCCCCTTGACCCACAGGCGTTTGAAGCGGCGCTGCGCGCCAAAGGCGCTTATTACCATATTCACCACCCGTACCACATCGCGATGCACAACGGCGAAGCGACCCGCGAACAGCTCCAGGGCTGGGTGGCCAACCGGTTCTACTACCAGACCAGCATTCCGATCAAAGACGCGGCGATCATGGCCAACTGCCCACAGCCGGAAACCCGCCGCAAATGGGTGCAGCGCATCCTGGATCACGATGGCTACGGCGGCAGCGAAGGCGGCATCGAAGCCTGGCTGCGCCTGGGCGAAGCCGTCGGGTTGCAGCGCGACGCCCTGCTCTCTGAAGAATTGGTGCTGCCGGGCGTGCGCTTCGCGGTGGACGCCTACGTCAATTTCGCGCGCCGCGCCTGCTGGCAGGAAGCGGCCTGCAGCTCGCTGACCGAACTGTTCGCGCCGCAAATCCACCAATCGCGCCTCGACAGCTGGCCGCAGCACTACCCTTGGATCGACGCCGCCGGCTACGACTATTTCCGCAGCCGCCTCGGCCAGGCCAACCGCGATGTGGAACACGGCCTGGCGCTGGCGCTGGACTATTGCGACACCGTAGAAAAACAGCAGCGCATGCTGGAGATCCTGCAGTTCAAGCTGGACATTCTGTGGAGCATGCTGGATGCCATGAGCATGGCCTATACCCTGAACCGCCCGCCTTACCACAGCGTGACCGCCGCGCGGGTATGGCACAACCAGAGGCTGGTGTAATGACGCTGAACCCTGAACATACCCCCGTCTTCCGTCGCGGCTATCGCCTGCAATGGGAGCAAGTGCAAAACAGCCACGTGATCCTCTACCCGGAAGGCATGGCCAAGCTGAACGACAGCGCCGCCGCCATCTTGCAGCTGGTCGACGGCCACACCACGCTGAACGGCATCATCGCCCAGTTGAACGCCCGCTTCCCCGGCGCCGAAGGGCTGGCGGAAGACGTGCTGGAGTTTTTCCAGCGCGCCTACGAACAAAAATGGGTGACCTTCCGTGACTGAAGCGCGCGCGCCGGCGGTGAACCCGCCGCTCTGGCTGCTGGCGGAGCTGACCTACCGCTGCCCGCTGCAGTGTCCGTATTGCTCCAACCCGCTCGATTTCGCCGCGCAGGAAAAAGAGCTGACCACCGCTCAGTGGATCGAGGTGTTTCGCCAGGCGCGGGCGATGGGCAGCGTGCAGCTCGGTTTTTCCGGCGGCGAGCCGCTGGTGCGTAAAGATCTGCCCGAGCTGATCGCCGCCGCGCGCAAGCTCGGCTTTTACACCAACCTGATCACCTCCGGCATCGGCCTGACCGAGAAAAAGCTGCAGACCTTCGCCGACGCCGGGCTGGACCATATCCAGATCAGTTTTCAGGCCAGCGATGAAACGCTGAACGCCGCTCTGGCGGGCTCCGCCAAGGCGTTTCAGCAGAAGCTGGCCATGGCCAGGGCGGTCAAGGCGCTGGGCTATCCGATGGTGCTCAACTTCGTGCTGCATCGCCATAATATCGGCCAGATCGACCGCATTATCGAACTGGCGATCCAGCTGGACGCCGACGACGTCGAGCTGGCGACCTGCCAGTTCTACGGCTGGGCGCACCTCAACCGCGAGGGCCTGCTGCCGACCCGCGAGCAAATCGCCGACGCGGAAGCGGTGGTGAAACGCTACCGCGAACGCATGGCCACCGACGGCAAGCTGGCCAACCTGCTGTTCGTCACGCCGGACTACTACGAGGAGCGCCCCAAAGGCTGCATGGGCGGCTGGGGCGCCATCTTCATGAGCGTGACGCCGGAAGGCATGGCGTTACCCTGTCACAGTGCCCGTCAGTTACCGATCGCTTTCCCGTCGGTGCTGGAGCACGATCTGCAGCATATCTGGTACCACTCGTTCGGCTTTAACCGCTATCGCGGCTATGACTGGATGCCGGAGCCGTGCCGTTCCTGCTCGGAGAAAGAGCAAGACTACGGCGGCTGCCGCTGCCAGGCGTTCATGCTGACCGGCAACGCCGACAACGCCGACCCGGTGTGCGGCAAATCGCCCCACCACGGCACCATTCTGGCGGCGCGGGAAGCGGCGAATCGCTCGCAGATCGGTATCGATCAGCTGCGTTTTCGCAATCAGGCCAACTCCCGTCTGATCTTCAAGGGTTGACGATGACACCCGCCGGCGCCTCTTGGCAGCTCGACAACGGTTTGGCCGTCAAGGCGATAAGCGATCCTGCCGCCGCGGGCGCCGCCGCGCTGGTGCGCATTGAAGCGGGCAGTTTTCAGGCGCCCGTCGCCTGGCCGGGCCTGGCGCATCTGCTGGAGCATATGTTGTTTCGCGGCAGCGCGAACTACGGCGCGCAAGATGGTCTGATGGCCTGGGTCGCCTCGGTGGGAGGTCGGCTGAACGCCACCACCCAGGCCACGCAAACCACCTTCTTCTTCGAAGTAAGCGCAGACCATTTGGCGCCGGGGCTGGCGCGGCTGAGCGATATGCTCGCCGTCCCGCAGCTGGCGGCCGAGGCGATCGCTCAGGAGATTGAGGTCATCGACGCTGAATATCGCCTGCTGCGCGCCGATGTGGAAACCCGCTGCGAAGCCGCGCAGCGGCAGATGTTCAGCGGCCTTGACGCAATGCATCGCTTTCATATCGGCAGCCGCGCCGCCTTCGGCAGCGATATTTCCGCGTTGCAGCTGGCGCTGCGGCAGTTTTATCAGCGCTATTTTCGCGCGCCAAACCTGACGCTGTGGCTGCAAGGCCCGCAATCGCTGGCGCAGCTGCATGCGCTGGCCCAGCGTTACGGCAGCCGCTTGCCATCGGGCAGCGGCTCACCGTACGAGAGCTCACCGCCGCTGACCGCTGCGGAAGATTACACCCTGTCTCTTCCCGGCACACCGCAGCTGAGACTGGTGTTTGCCCTGTCGCGCTCCCATTCGCGCGGTTGGCTGCGGCGGCTGGAGCGCCTGCTGCTGGACGAAGCCCCCGGCGGGCTGCTGGCCCGGCTGCGCGCTCAGGCGTGGTGTGATGCGGTTCGGCTAGATTATTCGCGCTGCAGCGAGAACAACGCGCTGCTGAGTTTTATCTTTACCGTCAATCACGGTTCAGCCGCTGAAGCGGCCCACATCGAAAGCGCGTTGTTGGCGTGGCTGCAGGCGCTGCAGGTGCTGACACCGGCCCAGCTTGCGCATTACGAGCGGCTGGCAAATCGCGATTTCCACCGTTTGGCGCCGCTCGACCAGCTGCGTGCCAGAGCGTTTGGGCTGCCGCCGGCGGAGCCGAACGACGATTGGCCACGGCATATTGCGGCGTTGATTAGCGCGCCGCGCCGTCGCCTGGCCGTGCGGCCCGAAGGCGGCGGTGAAACCCGTGAAATTCAAGGGCTGCCGCTGGCGCTTGGCCCCTTCGCCGGCGCCGCGCTGACGGCTACGGCTGAACCCTTTCGCTTTTTTTCCTCCTCGGCGGCGCTGCCGCCCCCGACATTGCCTGCCGGCTTGGCGCCACTGCGGCATCTGCGCCCCGACGAAGCGCAGCCGGTGCTGCTGCTGCGGCCGACGCCGTCCAGCCCCTTCAGTGATGCACAGGCCTACGGCTTACAGGCGGCGCTGCGCGCCGGGGCGGCAGAGCTGGCGCATCGGGAAGGACATTTAAGCTTCGAACGCCACCAGGGTGCGTGGCTGCTGCAGCTGGCGGGCAGCCCCGCGCTGCTTTGCCACGGGATGAGCGAGGTGAACCGGGCGCTGGCGGCGTTGCCGTCGGCCATTCTCAACGAGGCGGCGAGAAACCTGCGCCATACGCAGTTGCAAGAGCAAAACGACATCGCCATTCGTCGCCTGCTGGCCCAATTGCCCGCGGCGCTCAGCGCGCCGACAGCAACAGCGGTGCAGTGGCATGCCACCTTAGTCGGCGGCGATGGCGAGTTAAAACGGCAGCTGTCGCACCTGCTGTACGACTTCCCCTATCCCGTGGCCGCCGAGCCGCCGCTGCCGATATATCAGCATCATCGCCCCGTCACGCTGACGGAAAGCGGCGCCGAAAGCGCCTTGCTGCAGTTTTACCCGCTGCCGAACGGCGAAGCCGAAGGCCGTTGGGCGCTGCGCGTGCTGGCCCAGCTTTACGCGCCGCGCTATTTTCAGCAGTTGCGCGTGGATCGCAACGTGGGCTACGTGGTGCAATGCGCCTTCCACCGCTGTGCCGATGCCGAAGGCCTGCTGTTCGCGCTGCAATCCCCAACGTTCAACGTTGAACAGCTGCGGCAGTTAACCGACGAATTCTTACTGCAAATGCGTCATGAGCTGGCGCACGTGGGCGCAAACGAGCTGGCACAAACGCAACAGGCACTGCGGCAAAGCGTGCAGCGCCTCAGCGCCGAGCCATTGCAACGCGCACGCAAAATCGCCCTGGAAAATCACGCAATCATTGCCGCCGAGCCCATGACATTAACGCAACTGGCCTATTGGCAGCAGCGGCTATTCGCCACAGGCTGATGTTGCGTCGGAGCCAACCCGACGCAATATAAACGTAGCGAGACAACTGATAACCAGGGGGAATATATCTCAAAAATCTTATTCCCTCCTGTAAGAATTACATCGGAAAATCATTTGAATAACAGCATGTTGATTAATCGCCTAACCGACACCCTCCTTTTCCTTTTATGGCAGGCATATATTCTTCGCTTTTTCATTCTTCTAACCTCATAAGCTAGAGATATATAAAACACCATGAGCAACAACATTAATATAACAATCATAAGTTAGCCCAAATCCATTTAGCCATTTCATATGATTATTATCTAATTTAATAAATTAAAAAATTAGAAACATCCTGTTCTAAAAATTACTTTATCATATCACTCAAACCAGCCTTTTATGCTGGCCGGGATGCAGGAGAATTATAATTGCACCGCCCAGTTAGCCCGTCGCGAACAACACAATGGGTAGGCGATGCCGGTCAGCACCATGCTGATCACCCAGGAAATGTCTGCGCCCGGGATCAGATTGGCGTAAGGGCCGGAGAAGAATGCGTTCTCGACGAAAGGCACCTGCACCGCAATACCGCCGAAATAGACGCCGAGCGCGCGGGTGTTAAGCAGGCCGTAGCGCCCGCCGTCGGCGCTGAAAATGGCCGAAGTGTCATAGCGTTGGCGGTTGAGCAGGTAAAAATCGATCAGGTTGATCATGCACCAGGGGATCAGCACCGAAATCAAGGCAAAAATCAGGTTCAGGAACAGATGAACGAAGTTGGCCGAGGCAACCAGCGCCACCCACACCGCCCCCAGCAAAATCAGCGCCGAGAACAGCGTGCGTATACGCGCATTCGGCATCCACTGCGGTAAGAAGGTTTGTACCGCAGTGATGAGTGAAAGCACCGCGCCGTACAAATTCATCGAGTTATGGCAGATGATGTTGATCAGAAACAGCACCATCAGCACCGGCCCTAGCCCTCCCGTCGCCTGGCGCACCGCTTCCATGGCATCGTCGCTGCCGGCGACCAGATTGACCGCCACCACGCCGAACACGAAGGCCAAAATGGTGCCGCTGCAGGCGCCCAGGTAGGTATACAGGAAGGGTTTGGCAATGCCGACTTCCGCCGGCAGGTAACGCGAATAGTCTGACGTGTAGGGCGAGAAGCTGATTTGCCAGACGGCGCCGATGCAGAACGTGGCGAACCAACCGGCAATGCTGAACGATCCCCGCTGCCAAAAATCCGCCGGCAGCGGTTGAGAAAACATCAATACCAATCCGAGAATCAGCGCGCTGCCCATCACCCAGGCGCCGATTTTGTTGATCTTGTGGATGAAACGGTAGCCCACCACCCCGATCAACGTTGCCAACACCGCGCCAATCACCGTCGCCACGCCCATGTTCAATGACGGGATGACGTTATGGATGACCTTGCCGGAAAGCGTGATGTTAGAAATAAAGAACCCCAGATAGATCACCGTGGCGAACACGATCACCAACAGCGAGCCGTAGCGGCCAAACTGCGCCCGGCTCTGCACCATTTGCGGTATTCCGACCTGTGGCCCCTGGGCAGAGGTCAGCGCCAGAAAAATACCGCCGAACAGGTGGCCGGCGATAATCGCGCTCAGCGCCGAGAGAATATCGAGATGAAACGTTTGTGTGGAGATGGCCCCGGTCACGACCGCCAGCGGCGCAATATTGGTGCAAAACCACAGGGTAAACAGGCTGCGGGCATGGCCATGACGCTCCCCGGCGGGAACAAAATCGATCGACTTGTCTTCAATAAACGCGGTCTGCTCTGGCTGAGAGTTCATATATCCCCCGGTTAACGTGGATTATTATTTTTTACAGCGTGTTAGCGTGCGAATAGGTCGAAAAAAGCGTGCGTCTGCCCCGGCGACATTGCGGTCGCCTGTATCAATGCGATGAAAACGGGGCTGCCGGCGCGATCTGAAATCGCGCCTGATTGCGCTGACTCAGCGCATGACAAAGGGATCGTCTATCGGATCGTCGCTGGTGCGCAGCCACACCGTTTTGCTGGTGGTGTATTCCAGCGCGGCGTCAATCCCGCCTTCGCGGCCAAACCCCGACTGGCCGTAGCCGCCAAACGGCGCCAGCGGCGATACCGCTCGATAGGTATTCAGCCACACCACCCCCACCCGCAGGCGACGGGTCACCCGATGCGCGCGCGTCAGGTTCTGCGTGAAAATGCCGGCCGCCAGGCCATAGGCAGAATCATTGGCAAGCTGAATGGCCTCCGCTTCGTCCCTGAAGGTCAACACCGACAGCACCGGGCCGAACAGCTCTTGCTTCACGCACTCGGCGTCGGGTTGTGCGCTGCAATCGACAATCGTCGGCGGGTAGTAAAAGCCCGGTGAGTCGATCGCCGCGTGGCCAATCACCAGTTTTGCCCCCTGCTCCAGCGAACGGCTGACGATGGCGGCGATCCGCTCTTGCTGCTGCCTGGTGCAAAGCGGCCCGAGCTGGGTGTCCGGGCGATCCGGCGGCCCGATGTGGATGCTGCGCACCTTCTCCGTCAGCCGGGCCAAAAACGCGTCCTTGATGCTTTCCGCCACCAGCAGGCGCGAGCCGGCTACGCAGCTCTGGCCCGACGCGGCGAAAATGGCCGCCACCTGCGCATTCGCCGCACTGGTCAGATCCGCATCATCGAAAACGATAAACGGCGATTTTCCGCCCAGCTCCAGCGAGGTGCTGGCGAGGTTTTCCGCACTGCCGCGAACGATGTGCTTCGCGGTTTCCGTGCCGCCGGTAAAGGCGATGTGGTCTACCTGCGGATGCGCCGTCAGCACCGCACCACATTCGGCGGCAAAGCCGGTGATCACATTGCATACGCCGCGTGGAAAACCGGCCTCGTCTATCAGTCTGGCGAACGCCAGCAGCGGCGCCGGCGCGGTTTCCGCCGCTTTGACCACCAGCGTGCAGCCGGCGGCGATCGCCGGGCCGATTTTCACCGCCGCAAGAAACAGCTGGCTGTTCCAGGGCACGATCGCCGCCACCACCCCGATCGGTTCGCGACGTATCCAGGTTTCCATGTCGGCTTTGTCGATCGCCAGCACGCTGCCTTCCATCTTGTCGGCCAGGCCGGCGTAGTACCGGTAGTATTCCGCCACATAAGCGATCTGCGCCTGGGTTTCCCGGATGATCTTGCCGGTATCCAACGTTTCCAGCCGCGCCAGCTCGGGGGCGTGCTGCTCCAGCAAGTCGGCCAGCCGCAACAACAGCTTGCCGCGCGCGCCGGCGGTCATATCGCGCCACTCGGCCCCCTGGAAAGCCCGGTGCGCCGCCGCAACGGCGCGATCCACATCCTGCGCGCGGGCTTCCGCCACCTGCGCCCAGGGTTCGCCGCTCGCCGGGTTGATCGAGTCGAAGGTGGCCGAACCGGCGTCAAACCGGCCGTCGATGTAGAGTTTGAACGATTCCATCAGCGCCTCCGTCAGTGAAATTCCGGCATCACGCAGCGAATGAACCGCTCCAGAGAGGCCTTTTTACGCGCAAAGCTCATGCCGCTGTCGATCCACAACGCAAACTCGTCATACCCCAGCGCCTCATATTTTTTCAGCCGCGTAATGACCTCATTGGCGGTGCCGATAGCCAGGTTGGTGCGCATCATCTCGGCGGAGTAATAGGTATTGGCGGCGATCTCTTCGTCGCTCAGCGGCTGAATCAGCCCTTGCCGCACCGGCCGCTGGTTCTTGAACCAGGCGCCGAAGTAGTGGTAGAAACGGTTGAGCTCTTCCGCCGCCAGGCGGGCGTCCGCCTCATCTTCCGCTACGTAGCCATGCTGCAACAGCATGATCTTCAGCGGCTGCTCGGCGGCGAAGCGTGCACGCGCCTCGTTGAAACAGGTCACCAGCCGCACGATCTCCTCTTCCCCTTGATGCAGCGGCGTAACCTGAACGTTGCAGCCGTTTTGCACCGCAAATTCGTGGCTGTTGGGATCGCGCGCCGCCACCCAAATCGGCGGATGCGGCTGCTGTTTCGGCAGCGGCGACGAGGTGGTCGCCGGGAACGACCAGTATTCCCCCTGATGGGCATAGTCGCCCTGCCACAGTTTTTTCACCGCCGGGATCAGCTCGCGCATGCGCTGCCCGGCATCCCAGGCGGTCAAACCGGGCATCAGCCGTTCGTATTCATAGGAATAGGCGCCGCGCGCGATGCCCAGCTCCAGCCTGCCGCCGGTGATGATGTCGGTCATCGCCGCCTCGCCCGCCAGACGGATCGGGTGATTGAACGGCGCAATGATGGTGCCGGTGCCGAGCCGCACCCGCGAGGTGCGCCGGGCAATGTCCGCCAGATTGATGAACGGATTCGGCGCAATGGTGAAATTCATGCCGTGGTGCTCGCCGGTCCAGATGGCGTGCATGCCGCCGCGATCGGCGATTTCACACAGTTCGATCATCTCCTGGTAGAGCTTCTCCTGCGATTCTTCGGGTAACGTTCGTTCCATATGCACGAATAAAGACAGTTTCATCACACTCTCCCGCTTGGCTTCAACCGGCGAATTGCTTGATGGCACCGCTGTGCTCATCGCCATAATAGATACCGTAATTGCCCACGGCGTTTTCTTTGACGAACCGGCCCAGCATCGATCGCAGCGCCGGATCCTTGATCGGCAGCCGCGCCAGCGTCGGCATGTCGAACCATTCCGCCGCGCCCAGCTGCGGCGTCAGGCTGCCGGCGTCGGTCGGCAGCGCGCACAGGAAAACGATGTGTTGCTGGTGCTTTTGGCGGTCGTCATAGACGGAATAGACGAAGCCCGGATGGGCATTAATGCCCAGCTGTTGCAGCAGCTCCCCCAACGTTTCGCTGACGCTGCGTTTCTCCACCGCGCTGGACGGCAGTTGATAGCCGCCGTCATTTTGCCGCACCATCACGGCGTGCCCTTCAAACTCGATCAACGCGCTTACCACCACCTGCGGCCCGCCAATCAGCGACTGCGCGTTTTGATAAGGCGTGAAATAAGCGCCGCGGTAATACCCCAGACCGGCGGTGGCGTTGGACTCGAACCCTTCGACCTTGCCGATTAGAATGGCATGATCGCCGGCGTCCACCACCTGATGCAGCGAGCAGTCGAACCACGCCGAACTGTTATCGATCAGCGGCACCCGTGACGCGCTCCAGCGCCAATCGATCAGCGCAAAGCGGTCTTCGTTCTTTTGCGCAAAAATGGTTGAAGCCTCTTTCTGCTGTTCCGCCAGAATATTAATGGCGAAATGGCTGCACTGGGTAAAATGCGCCAGATTCGCCGAACGTTTATCGATGCTCACCAACAGCAGCGCCGGATCCAGCGACACCGACGAAAACGAATTGGCGGTGAAGCCAATCGGCTTCCCCTGCTTGTCTACCGAGGTCACAATGGTGACGCCGGTCATAAAGGCGCCGAAAGCGTCGCGCAACTGCCTGCGTTTATCCGCGTCCATTTGCCGCTCCTAAAGTCAAAGGTTGCTCTGAGGTCAGAAAATCAAGCATCAGCGCGTTGACGCGTTGCGCATCGGTCAGACTGACCATGTGTTTGGCGTTCTCAATGATTACCGCGCGCCCGTTCGGTGCGGCCTGCGCCATTTGCCGCGCCATCTCCGGGCTGGAATTGGCGTCGTGCTCGCCGGTCAGCACCAACACCGGGCAGCGGATAAGGTGCCAACGCGGGGCATACACCCGATCGCCGGTAGCAAACGCCTGATAGGCGCGGGCATAACCCGCTACGTCCACCTGTTGCAACCAGCCGCCCACCTGCCGGCGCAGACCCTGTTCGGCGGGATCGGCGCCAAACCACCGGCTCAGCGGCGAGTCGAGCTGCGTCTGGCCGCTGGCCAACGCGCTGGCGCGTTGCGCGACCGCGGCGCTGGCCTTTGCTGAGCGCTGAAACACGCCGCTCATCACCACCGCACGATTGACCCGCTCCGGATAATCGATCGCCAGACCGGCGGTGATCAACGCCCCCATCGAGTGCCCCGCCACCGCCGCGCTCGGCGCGCCCAGGGTATTTAAGAAGGCCGCCATCCAGCGCACGTAATCCTCCAGCGTCGCGGCGTGGGCGAAGCCTTCGCTTTCTCCGTGGCCCGGCATATCGACGGCGATGACCCGAAAGTGCGCGCTGAGCGCATCGAGCTGGGGATACCAGGCCTCCGCGTTCATGCCTACGCCGTGGATCAATACCAGCGGCTCGCCACGCCCGGCCTCCAAATACCCCACCCGCAAAGCGGGTTCAGACAGCTGCCGGATTGTTCTGATCATGGCCCAGCTCTTTCAGATCCAGATAACGATTGCCGATGCGGTGGTGCGGCCGCCCCCCCAGCGCCGCGCCCAGTGCGATGACGATTTCATCGTCGAAGGGCGCGTCGTTGATGTTGAACTGAAATGTCAGGTAGTGCTCGCGGCTGCCTTCGTCGTTTTTCCCCATCATCGGGATCAGGATCGGCGCGTTGGCCGGCCCGCGGGTATTGTTGAACGCCAGATAGCTCTTGCCGTTGACCGCCGAACGGTAGTGGTTGCCGAAATGCAGCGTGTGGATCAGCGCCGAGGCATGTTCCAACTCGCCGCCCAGCCCCACCACCGCGCTTTTGCCGAAGGCTTCCACCCGCTCGCCGGAGCCGGCTTCTTTGAGGATCAAACCGGTCAGCAGCTCGCCCAGCACCGGCGCCATTTCTCGAATCTTTGGCGCCAGATCCTCGACAAAGCCTTGCCCGGCCCAGGGGTTTTTAATCACCGCCGCCGCCGCGATCATCACCAGCGGTTTGCCGGCCGATTTGCCGCCGTCGGCGTAGAGGGTTTCTGTGGAAACCAGGGTCTTGCGGATGTCTTGATGCATAAGGGACCTCGAAAAGTAAATCAAATGTTAATCAGATGTCGCGAGTCGAGGGTATAGCATCGGGCAGATTGGTATGTCAAAATTTGGTATACCATAATACGGTATTCTTATTTTCACTTAGGGCGGTAGAGCAAATTTGAAAATAACAGCTGTTAATCAATGCATTAGTAAATTTGCGTGGGCTTTGGCAGGGAGTGAAACACCGGCCACGACCGCGTCCGCTCAGCACCCTGTGCCCGTGCCGCAGCCGTTGAGCCAGCGGCTATCGGCACCGAAAAGCGGTTTTTTTAGGCTATCTTTCGATTTTGTGAGCTGCTGCAACATTCGCCGTTTTGGCGATGCGGCGCGAAATCGACCGCCGTTGCTTTGCGGGTTGGAAAGATGTTAATAGTACCGGGCAAACGGAAATACGCGTCGTTATCCGGATTAATGATGATCCAAAAAAAATAGAGACAATTATGGTTCAGGCGTCATTGAAAATTGAGAATGCACCGGTCACCTTGCGCGAATTGGCATTGGCGAAAATTAGGCAGGCGATTATCTCAGGGTATTTTCAGGCCGGCGATCGTTTGGTGGAACGCAGCCTGTGCGAGGAGCTGGGCGTCAGCCGCAGCGTGGTGCGCGAGGTGATCCGTTATCTCGAAGCGGAGGGGCTCATTGAAACGCTCGGCAAGAAAGGGCCGATTGTCGCTATTCTGACCTGGGAAATTGCCGAGCAGATTTATACTATTCGCCTGCTGCTTGAACAGGATGCCGCTCACGACTGCGCCCTGAAAGCCGGGCCGGAAGATAAAAAGAAACTGCATGAAAAATTAATTGCGATTAATCAGGCGTCGGCCGGGCAGGACGATATTCAGCGCGTTGAAGCCTCGCAGGCTTTTTATGAAACCATTTTCCAGGTGGCCCATCACGCCATTGCCTGGGAAATCGTTCAACGCCTGAACAGCCGCATCAGCCGCCTGCGCGCCCTGACCCTGAAAACCCCGGAGCGCCAGCTGGCCGGCTTCGAGCGCATGACGCGCATTTATCACGCCATCGAACAAAACAATCCGACGCAGGCCAGGCAAGAAGTCATCGATCACCTGACCGAGGCCGCCGCGCTGGCCAAGCGCATTCTGCAACAGGAGTCCTGAGATGCCCGCTTACTGGATCGCCCATGTTACCGTGAAAGATCCGCAGCAATATCAGCATTACATGGATTTGGCGCCCCAGGCGTTTCGCCAGTTCAACGCCCGTTTTCTCGCCCGCGGCGAACAGGCGCAAACGCTGGAAGGCCCATCGTTTGTGAAACATGTGCTGATCGAATTCGACGACTACGCCACCGCGTTGGCCTGCTACCATTCGCCGGCCTATCAGTTGGCGAAACAACAGCGGCGCCACGTGGCGGAAGCCATGATTACCATCGTCGACGGCTTGCCGCCCGCCCATTAAAAAGCCCCCGCCGTTACGGCGGAGGCTGGGTGATGTGAGGCGTGATAACCGCGTTCAGAAGCGCCGGGTCAGGCCGGCGTTTTCCGCTAGTTATTTCTCTTCAGGATCTTCCCAGTTTCAGCCCAGATCTGGCTGCGATAATGATCGTCTTCCTGAGAGAAGAAAAGTACGGTCAGCCCATCCTTGTCCAACAGCGCAATGCCATCGGGAGCAGGACGCCACGCCACAGGCTCTTGCGGCAAGACGTCGGGCGTGCAATCAGATAAAAATTTCAGGCTATAGCCGCCGGCCGATTCCACACTCTCCGCGTTGAGCTGCACAACACAAGACTTTGATTTATCACTGACCGTCCACTGCCCGGATAGCGTTTCGGCGGAAGGTAACACCAGACTGCTTGCCATAGAGGCTCCTGAAAACAAGAAAATTATTCCGACAAGAATAAATTTGCACATAGCTGGCCCATGCGAAACGGTGGGCATCATCGCCCACCGTTGCCGTTTTACACGATAAAGTCAACAGCGACGTCGGCCTGCCCGACGATGTGCACCAGGAAGTCTGGATTTGCACCGCCATGGATATTGAAGGCCAATTCACTCAGATTGCTCTGGGTATCATAGGATACCAGCGCTTCACCGGCCTGCCCGCTGAAATGATCGACAAACTGAATGAAATCACTGCCTTTAGCGCCCTGGTTGAAGAAGGACAGATCGATCTTGTCCTTGCCTGACTCAAAGTCCCAAATGGTATCAGGAGCCCGAACAGGCGAGTCATTCACATCAGAGAAGACAAAAATGTCGTTGCCTTGCCCTCCCCATAACTGATCCTGGCCCGCTCCACCGTAAATGACATCGTTGCCGGCGCCGCCTTTGAGCGTATTGTCTGCGTGATTCCCAACAATGACGTCATTACCTGAGCCCCCTATCGCGTTTTCGATGGTGACGCCAGCGGCGATGGAAACATTCCCTTTTAATCCCCCGACGTCGGAGAAAGCGCCTTCGTTCAAGTTGATACGTTGATTTTGGCTATACCCCGAGAAATCAAGGGTATCATTACCGCCTGCATCCCAAACAGACATCACCAGTTTGTCGTGGCTGTCGTTAAGCGTATAGAAGTCTCGGCCTGTATTTGAATTAAACCCGTAAACGGTGTCGCCGGTTCGGGTGGTCATATTGGCGCCGTAAAGATGCTGGATTGCCGCGATATCATCAACCAGCGGCGCAGCGGCATAGTAATGGCCATGATCCGCATTGGTAATGGATTCATTCCAGTAACTCATTACGCTAAACTGCCGGGTATCTTCGGCGTAAACTGCCTTGGTATAATCTGGGCTGCCTTGCCCCGCATTATAAGTGCCCGGGTGATCTAACCCGAGAGTATGGCCAACTTCATGGGTAATGGTTAAGCGGCCGTAATTACCTAGCTCAGGATGCAAATTTTCGGAGTGATTCTTAATGTTGTACCAACTTTGCCCATCAGAATTGAACCCCCTGTAATCATTGCCATTATATGAGAACGGTTTCAAGGCATACGCTTGTCCTGTCCCCTCATAATTGCCAAAGGTAATATTGGAGGGTTGGCCTGCGGCAACTTCGACAAATTTGATGTTGGCAACATCGGCCCAGGATTGCAAAGACAGCTTCGCCTGTTCTTGTTGCTGTTGCGTGAACGCGCTCAGCCCCGTATCACGTTCCGGGGAGCGGTGGCCCAGGTTCAGTTCGTTATAATCCCAATCCGGGAAGGAATAGGTCACCGTCGCCTCTTTTCCCGTGACGTGAACGCCATTCCAGGTTTTATCGCCGCGCGCGATCTGCAACCCCGCCTCATTTATGTCATAAGACGGTTTGTTATTTATCGTCAGGCCATTCCCGCGCTCATGGTAGTGAATAAGATCGTTAACACTGTCCCAACCCGTTTCGTTTCCATTCATGGTATTACCCATAACTTTCTCCACAAAGTAGCTAGTATTGCTATGACATCCGAAATGTCCCTTGGGGATAATCAAGATCCTGAGAATAGCGATCACCCGATATGCCCCACTCTTTTTGCCTATCCCTTTACAATTGACTTTTAACTACCCGATGCCTCCTTATCCATGATTGAGAACTGATGCAACTGCGTGAGATCGCGATATGTCCGTGCAAAATGCACGGAAATAATAGGCGCATTGATCCGGCAAGGGTTTGATTCCAGAGTTTGCGCGTTGAGGCTAAGTTGAGATGCCGCTCAAAGGGGCGGATGGCAACGGCCGTTCGATACCTTGTCTCGTTGCCAGAGACCACAGCAGACGTGGTCTCGTGTTGTGACCGTTGCCTGCTATCCGAACCGTTACCCGAAGAAAATTACGTGAATGCATTTGCGCCACCATCCAGTTTTGCTAATGATTATCATTCGCGAGGCTATCTCACACGTAAGCAAAGTGTCAACAGATGAAACAAAACATTTCTTGATTTGCATCATGATTTTTTCGCTAAGCCCCAGTGAGCGGGCGACGACGGGCGTTGCAGAGTGCATAAAATGGCGTTTATCACCGTCTGGACTGGGTTTTTTGTCAGTGTTACCGCATAGAGCAGGCAGAATACCCTTCGGGGGTACATCATGGCGACTGAACATTTGGCCACAAAGAAACATCAAGAATGATTAATTTTCACAGCAATAACACGGCATGGTCCGATTACTTATTTTTCGCTGCAATATAAGGGATGCTTATAAATAACAGGAGTATTCCTAATGCGTTCACGCGGGATGTATTCCATGCTGGCGGGCCGATTTTTAGCCGCGCCCGCTGGCTATTCCCATTTTAATTGGCAAGACTATATTGAAAGAAGCTCTGCCCTGGAGCGAGAATATGGGTAATTTTCCGAGGAAATACCGCATGACCCTGTTGCCCAAGCAGAGCAATAACAAAAATCCGATTGATCTCTATGGCGAAATCGTAGACGACTTGCCCGGCCTGATTTGCTTCGGCAACCGCCTTGGCGGTTACTTCAATAAACAGTGGCGCGACTATACCGGCGCCATCGCCGGTGAACACGGCGCCGCCGACTGGCTCGATACCCTGCACCCCGACGATCGCGAGCGGCTGGCCGCGCAATGGCGCCAGGCGATCGTGGCCCTTTCCTCGTTCGCCGGCGAAGCCCGCCTGCGCGATCGCAGCGGCGCCTACCGTTGGTTTATGCTGGCGTTCAACGCCCGGCAGGACGGCATGGCGCTGGAGCTCAGCTGGTACCTCACGGCGACCGACATCCATCCGCAAATGCTGCAGCGCCAGCAAAACGTTCAGGCGCTCTCTATCCAGCAAGACATGCTGGACGCCAGCGTCGACTGCATCAAAGTGATCAATCACGACGGCACGCTGCGCCACATGAACCGCTCCGGCAGCCTGGCCCTTGGCCTTGATCCGGCGCAAAAAGAGTTTGGCATGCCCTGGCTGGGGCTGCTGTCGCCCGAGATCCGACGCCGCGGCAGTAAGGCGCTGCGCAGCGTCAGAGCCGGAAAGAATGCGCGCTTCACCGGATTGAGCGTGACGCCGCAGGGTAAAAAACAGCACTGGGACAACATTCTCACGCCGGTCAGCGACGAACACGGCGCCGTGGCCGAGATCTTGTGCGTCTCGCGCGACGTGACTTCACAGCGCGTGATGGAACAACGTCTGTTGCTCGCCAGCGAATATGACGAATTGACCGGCCTGCCCAACCGGCGCCTCTTCAAGAAAAAGCTGAAGCAAGAGATGAAGCGCGCCCTGCACGGCAACAAGTCCCTCGGGCTGATGCTGTTGGATCTTGACCACTTCAAGCTGGTGAACGACACGCTGGGCCACGCGGCGGGCGACCATCTGCTGCGGATCTTGGGTAAAAGACTCAGCGCCTGCATGAATGCGCACTCGTTCGTCTCCCGCCTCGGCGGCGACGAGTTTGCCGTGGTGATCAGCGACGTCGAAAACGAGCAGGATATTTTCCGCATCGCCAACAAGTTTCTGCTGCAGCTGGAGACGCCGATCACCCACGGCGGCAAGACGCTGCATTGCGGCATGAGCCTTGGCGGCGCCATCTATCCCAAAGACGCGCGCGACGCTTCAGAGCTGATGAAATGCGCCGATACCGCGCTGTATGAGCTGAAAGACGGCGGCCGCGGCGGTGTCTATATGTTCGACCGCAAAATGATGGACAAGGCGCGCGCCCGCGCCAGCCAGCTCAACTACGCACGCCAGATCGTGCGCGACAACTGCATCCGTCCCAGCTACCAGCCGAAGGTCTGCCTGACCGACGGCAGCATCGTCGGCTTTGAAGCGCTGCTGCGCTGGCACTGCCCGATCAACGGCGTGCAGCTGCCGGCAACGGTAAGCGAGGCGTTCAACGACTACGAACTGGCGACCAAGATCAGCGAGGCCATGCAGCTGAAGGTCTTCGCCGATATCGCCCGCTGGCGCGCGGCCGGCGTGGCGGTGCGGCCCATCTCGCTGAACGTGTCGCCGATCGAGTTTTTACGCGACAACTACGCCGAAACCTTCCTGCAGCGCCTGCTGAAGTTCCACATTCCCCACCCTCTGATCGAACTGGAAGTGACCGAACACGCGTTCAACAAGCACGGCTCGAAGTACGTGCTGCGCGCGCTGCAAATGCTCAAGGAGATGGGCATCCGCATCGCGCTGGACGATTTCGGCACCGGCCACTCCTCCTTTAGCCATATCATGGATTACCCGCTGGACTGCATTAAGCTGGACTGCGACTTCGTTCAACGGATGAATACCGAACCGGCGATCCTGGCGATCGTGGAAAGCATCGGCATCCTCGGCCAAAAACTGTCGATCGATATCATCGCCGAGGGCGTGGAAACCGAGCTGCAGCGGCAAACGCTGTGCGAAGCCGGTTTCCATATCGGCCAGGGTTATTTGTTCAGCCGGGCTGTGGAATCCCAGCGGGTGCCCGAGCTGCTGCAGGCGATACGACAACCAGCCAAAGGCGGCATGACGAACCGTTAAACCAGGCATCGCATATCCATATTCGGGGGTTTTGCCCCCCATATTCCCCACCGTTTTTTCACCACTTCCTCAGCGAGATATTTGTGAGAACCCTCACAAAGCATAAACGTATCTTTACATTTTTGAACGCTTAAGCTTCCGTTCTGTCGGATTTGAGTGTATTCCAGAGCGTCAAAGAGATTTTTTTTTCACTTAATTGGGAACGTTACCGGAGATTTGTTAAAAAATAGTTAATCCAAATCAATGCACTACTCAATGGCAGGAGGTTCTGCGATGCACGCTAGGCAAGAGAAGAATGCAATGTTCATTTCGTTCGATGCCGTCTCGGTCTCAGGAATCACGGTAGAAGCAATGAAGATTGCCAAACGACTGCAAGCCTGTGGATTTCGGTCTTATCTTGATCTGGGATACGACATCAAGATTGATAAGGGAAACTTTAATAAACCCTATAGACATGAGCATGATATCTACCGGGATGTCTTTACGCTTGTCCGCCTGGACGGCATCACGTCGATTCCAGACTACCACCCCGCCTTTCTCGACTACGCGCACGCGGCGTTGATCGGCCAGAAAACGCCCATTGACGAGCAAGAAAAAGTCGCTTTGTTGCACACCATTGCGTTGAAGGCGCGGCAGCTGGCGGATCGCCTCATCGCCCAATGGGAAGCGCTCGCAATCAGCCATGTGGTGGTGGAAAACGGCACGCTGCCGGAAAACATCATCTATACCAAAGCGCTGTATCTGGCGATCGAAGATTACGGCCGGCGTTATCGACTGACACGTTTCGTGATATGGCGCGATCATGACCTGATGTGGAACAGTGAAAAAAAGGTGCTCAAATACGGCCCCCCACCTTATTCTCACGCCATCAAACCTATCGCTTCAAAATACATTACCTATGTCACGCTCAATCACGATCTGAAGCAGAAGCTTGAGGCCTGGTGCAATCATGATGTCCATGTCGAGGTAAAGAAAAACACCTATGATTTCTCGGAAAGCCTCGAAAGGATAAACTGTAGAAAGCAGATTAATATACGTGAAAATGACATTCTTATTGCCAGAACCACCCGCATAATCCCCCAGAAAAGATTGGACCGCGATATTGTACTGGTCAGCAAGCTTAACGATTTATTTATACGTGACAACAACACTCGCCGAGTCTGTTTGGCGATCGCCGGCAATGAATATGAGAATCCTTCATGTTATTTGCAGCTCGCCAAATTGGCGCAGGAGCTGCAAGTTCTCCCCTACGTCAAATTTGTCGGCATGCTTCCCCATGCCAGTATGCGTTCGCAAAGTGATACGCTTTGCATAGAGGACCTTTATTATTCCTGCGATTTGGTCTCTTTTCTCACCTCATATGACTATGACAGCTACGGCAATCCCATTGGTGAAGCGGTAAGCTGCCGGCGCTGCTATATCGCCACCAGCTACGAGTATTACCATGAGGTCTATGGCCAGCACGGCTTTGAAGCCCCTATCATGACGATCTCTGAGTTACACGACGGTTTGCCAAGTGACGAATTCGTCGACGAACTCTATCAATTTATTAATAACAAAGAAAAAATGAGACGCGTAGCGGAAAACAATTTCACGCTAGGGAAACGGGTGCTGTCAAACAACGTCATGGAATATTTAAATATTAGTTAAACGTCAATATCACTTGATGTGATATTTCACTTTCAGACAAGGCATTTCTAACCGTGGACTTTCATTAGCCCTGGAGGATCTATGCGTGATACTGTTTTTGTGTCTATCGTACTGCCCGTTTATAATGAAAGCGACCGTATTGAGGCGGTCTTGCTTTCTCTATTCAATCAGAATACCAAAGATGAATTAATCACCCACGACACTTACGAGCTGATTATTGTCGATAATAACTCCACCGATGATTCCGTCGCTAAAATAAATGCTTTTAGTGAAAGTCATCCGGTTATGGATATTCTCGTTATCGATGAAAAGGTACAGGGGGTCTCTTCGGCCAGAAAACGCGGTATGGATTATGCGTCGCTGCGATCTAAAGCCCGCGATAGCCGGCTGGGAAAGAAACGCAAGCACTATATCGTGTCTGCCGATGCCGATTGCACCGTGGATGCATTTTGGCTTTACGAGCTGGTGAATACCATGCTCGATCAACAAGGTGACCTGGGCACCAGCAACTATTACTACAACCCCGTAGATTTTGAGCAGCGCCCCAACCTGTTCCGCGAGATCCAGAAAACGCTGCGTCTGCGCGAATTCTCGTTCTCCCTGTTCGGCGGCTTCCCCGACGGCAAGGGGTTCGGGGTGGAACGCAGCCTGTATGACGCGGTAGGCGGCATTGAAATCTTCTATCAGCTCAACAACGGCCGTTTTGTCGAGCACCTGTCCGACGACTGGGATTTCGGCATTAAGGTTATCGCCTACGGCGGCAAACCGGTTTACGCCCGGCATGCTTACGTTGAGATCAACAGCCGTCGGGTCGACACCATCCTCGACGAGGTAATCAACGGCATCGCCTACGGCAAAGACGGCATCATTATCATGAAGGACGTCCGGCCGGACGTTGAGCAGCAGAAAACCGTGCTGGCGGACGCCACACCGGCGGAGGCGAAACTGGCCTGGGATTACTCGGTCAAGGACTACACGCCCAAGAATATCTTACTGCCCGTGCTGCTCAACCCATATCTGCTGTTGGAAAACAGCGAAGTGCGCGATTTCTTCTCCGGCCCGTTAGCCGACCGCCTCTACCGCCGCATTCACGAGCTGAAACACGAAATGCGCATCATCGATTTCAAACCAATTCATGCCTACAAAACCCCCGCCTATCGGCTCTACCTTGAGTTTCGCGATGCGCTGTTTGCCGCCATGCGCCGCGCCGTCGGTGACGATATCGGTTTCCCGCCCGCATTGCCGACCTGTTTCGACGCGGTCAACGACGAGGATTTCTCCCGCTTTGTTTATTACTTCTGTGAAGACCGCGAGTCCGGCGAAGCACATAACTATTTCGGTAATGGAGGGGTCTTCTGATGAATGACGAAGCCTTGCAATCGTTATTGGATATCGATGAAAACTACCCTACGCCGCAGGTGAACGCTTTCCTGGCGCAACCGGAAAACCGGGCCTTTCTGGAGTATGTGCATAAGGATCCTTTCGGCTGTCACGTGTTCCCCGGCGATATCGTCGACTACCCGCTGTCCGCGTTTTTTGCCGATATGGAAGACGACATTCGTCAGGCGGGCAAAATCCATCTCTGGGCCTATATCCCGACCTGCCGCTATCGCTGCCATTTTTGCCAGTACCCCACGGTGATACTCAATCCCAAGGCGCCCGCCTCTCAGGAGGTATTCCGCGATTTGGTCGACTTCAATATCAAAGAAGCTCAAATGTGGCTGGCGCGCGTGCCCAGTCTGGCCAAGGTGGAAATCGGCGAATTCAACGTCTTCGGCGGCACGCCGTCCCTGCTGCCGGAGCCGGAACTGCGCCGCATGATGGCCTTCTACTACAGCCACTTTAACTTCGCCAACGCCACCCTACGCTTCGAAGGAGAGCCAGGCACCCTGAATAAAGCCTATCTGACACTGTTGAAAGAGCTCGGTTTCAGCAAAATCAGCTTCGGCACCCAGTCCTTCAATGATGACATCATCACCGCCTGTGGGCGCATGCATTCGGCCGAGGAGTGCGTGGAAACCATTTATCATGCGCGTGCACTCGGCATCGATTGGGTCAGCGTGGATCTCATCTATGGCATGCTTGGTCAAAGCGTGGACGACGTAAAATACGACATGGAAAAGGCGCTTGCGCTGGATTTGTCACATGTCGTCTGCACCAAGCTGCACATGGATGAGTTTATTAAAAATCGCACCGGCGTCTCGGGCGAACGCGAAAGCCTGTGGCAGAAAAAGGGGCTGATCAGTGTCAATAACATGCGTTTCCCAGGACTGGGCAAGCAGTACCAAATGCGCGAACTGGTCGAAAGATACCTGAACGACGGCTATACCGAACACCCCACCATGTACTTTCACCGCAATGATCAACAACCGGAAAAGTGGAAGGCACTGATCACCGATCTCGACAAACAGTATCCAGAAGTGGCGATCGGTTTGGGCGGCAGTTCCAAATCGACGCGCTCCGAAGCCATCAACATCACCGGTTACAAGAAATACAAGGACGCGCTTAACGAAGATCGGCTGCCCATCGAGGAAAGCCGCGGTTTTTCTCCGATCCAGCGCGAAGTGAACGCTTTCAAAATGGCGCTCTCCACCTTGCAGCCAGTGGACGATCGGGTGTTTAAACGGCGCTTTGACGGCAACAGTCTGTTTGCTAACCCGATCATCCGCCACACGTTGAAAATCTTGGTGGATAAAGCGTTGGTCACCGTCGATGGCCCGTGCGTCACGCTAACGCCCATCGGCATCACGCTGGTTGAAGCCATTATCAATACCCAATTTTCCGCAGAATTCCCCCATCAGGAGTAAATGATGAGCGCAACCGCCTCCAAACCTAAACCGGTATTCAGCTTCTATTACATCGGCATCGATACCGAAGCCGGCGTAACGCAACAACAGTTTGAAACCTTTGTCCGCGAAAAAGGCGTACATATCCCCTGTTATCCCGGCTGGCGCTGGACGTTGCTACGCGGCCTTCGCGGTGAGCGCGTCGGGCAATACCTGATGCTGTATGAGATTGACAGCGTCGAGCAGCGCGATCGTTACGTTACCGCTACGGGGCAGCGAACGACACAGGCGCATGAATTCTGGCGGCAGCATGCCGACGCGCAGGAGATCCTCGCCCAGTGGCGAAAATTGGGCACCTACAGTCAGTTGCCGACGCTGTTCAGCGATTACCGTCTGCTGGCGGAGAATGAAAGAAGTGACGTGCCGAGTGGCCCGCGTTATCAAGAACGGCCCGGAGAGGCACCCGAAGCACGCATTATCGGCATCCACAATCTGGCGCTGCACGAGGGCGTGACGCCGGCACAGTTCGAACGTTTTATCGCCGAGAATCATCATCGCATTGAAGATTATCCGGGTTGGAAGTTTCATTTGCTGAAGGGAGAGCGCGGTAATCGGCTAGACCAGTACGCGGTCATGATGGAAATCGCCAGCCTGGCGGCGCTGGACGTGTTCTACCCGGAACCCGACATCGCCACCGTCGAAGCGGCAACCTTCGCCAAAGCGCATCGCGACACCAAACAAATGTATGAAGAGTGGAAGCAACTGGCGTCATTTTCCGGTTCGCCGCAAATTTATACCGATTATCTGTCCGTCGCACAGAGCCGATCGTCATGATGCTGCATTGGCTAACCGGTGAGGCCACAGAGAATCATCGCCAGCAAATCGCCACCCGAGCGATCTTTTTCCTCGCCGGGTTGGGCATGGCCGCCTGGGCACCGTTGATCCCTTTCGTGAAAGCGCGGTTGGGCATCGATGACGGCACGCTCGGTTTGCTGCTGTTTTGCCTTGCTGCCGGCTCCATGGCGATCATGCCCTTTGCCGGTTATCTGATCGGCAAACTGGGCTGCCGCACCGTGTTGCTGGGTGCAGGCGTCTTGCTGTGCATCGACTTGCCGTTGTTGGCATTACTCGATGTCCCGCTGTTGATGGGGGTGGCGTTGGGGGTATTTGGCGCCGTTAACGGCATCATGGATGTGGCGATGAACTCACAGGCAATAGTCGTCGAGCGGGAGAGCGGCCAGGCGAAAATGTCCGGCTTTCATGGTTTTTACAGCCTTGGCGGCATTGCCGGCGCCGGTGGCATCAGTCTGCTCCTGCTGCTGGGCATCGTCCCGTCCCTGGCCATCGGCCTGATCGTCGTCCTTATCGCGATCCTGCTGCCGATCGTCGCCGGCGACTTGCTCACGTACGGCGGCATCGGCGAACGGTGCCGGGGCGGCGTGCGGCTAGCGCTGGCCCACGGCAAGATCCTGTTTATCGCCCTGCTCTGTTTCTTCGTGTTCCTGACAGAGGGAGCGATGCTCGACTGGTCGGCATTATTCCTTCATGCCGAACGCGGCGTGGCCAAATCGCAGGCAGGGTTGGGATTCACTCTGTATGCCATCGCGGTGGCCTGCGGACGGCTGTATGGCGACAGACTGATCGGCATCATCGGACGCTACCGCACTCTGCTGGTCGGTAGCCTGTGCGCCGCAGCGGGATTGCTGTTGATCGTCACCGTCCCTCTGGCCTGGGCCGCCTTTGGCGGGCTGATGCTGGTCGGACTGGGCATCGCCAACATCGTTCCCATTCTGTTCAACGCCGTCGGCAATCAAAAACAGGTACCGCCTGGCCAGGCCTTTCCCGCCGTGACGCTGGTCGGTTATGTCGGTTTATTAACCGGCCCGGCGCTGATCGGTTTTATCGCCAAATACACCACTCTGACTTTGGCTTTCGGTTGCACGCTGATCTGCCTGGTGCTGGTCTGCATCAGCGCCAGAGCCGTGACGCGCTCATCTCACTGACTTAATTTGCGAGGATCGTTTAATGAATGTATCAACAACGCCGGTTTTCTCCCTGCATTACGTGGGGATCAACCTGAAAAGAGGCATCGCCTCGGATCGCTTCGAGGATTTCGTTCGCCGCAAAGGCGTCGCCATCCCGGCCTATCCCGGCTGGCAATGGACGCTGCTGCGCGGCCTGCGCGGCGAGCGTGAAAATCAGTACCTGATGGTTTATCAGGCTAAGGACGCCGCCACCTACGCGCGCTATATCGACGGCAACGGCGAGCTGACCGATGAGGCGCACGCCTTTTGGCGGCAGCGCCCGGAGGCAGCCGCACTGATTGAGGAGTGGAAAACCTTCGCGACCTTCGCCGAACTGCCGACCCTTTACACCTGTTACAGCCTGGTGGCGGAGAATAGTCGCAGTTCGTTGCCTCCCGGCCCCAATTATCGCGACCAACCGGGACAGGAAAGCATTCAACGTGTCGTCGGCATTCATAACCTGGCGCTCAAAGCGGGCGTCACGCCCCAGCGTTTTGAACGGTTCATCACCGACAACATCCACCGCGTGGAAGACTACCCAGGTTGGAAGTTTCACCTGCTGAAGGGCCAGAGCGGCAACCGCCTGGACCAATACGCGGTGATGCTGATCATTGAAAGCCTGGCGTCGCTCAACGCGTTCCATCCGGATCTCGATGTCTCAACCGAGCAAGCGCTCAGGTTCGTGGCGGAGCATCAGGACACTGAACACATGTACGACGAGTGGAAAACACTGGCGTCGTTCTCCGGCGCGCCACAAATCTACACGGATTATCTGGCGATTAGCGGCAACGAGAATCACGCGCATCCGGCGTAAACCGAGTGGCGGCGTTGAGCGCCGCCGCCTTCACGGCCGCCGTTCGCCGAACGGCGCCAATTGCATGCCGACCAGCGTCACCACGCAGATGAGCGCCCCGGCGTAGAAGGTGGAGGCGGAACCGAACAGCTCCCACAGGGTTCCGGCTCCGAGACTCGCCAGCAGTAGCGCCACGCCGCTGATCAGATTGAACATGCCGAACGCGGTGCCGCGCAGGTGCGCCGGCGCGGTATGCGCCACCATCGCCGCCAACAGTCCCTGCGTCATGCCCATGTGCACGCCCCACAGCGCCACGCCAAACAGCACCCCGCCCCAATGATCGCTCAGCGCCAACACCAGATCGGCGGCGATCAGCACCAGCAGCCCGGCTTTCAGCAATCCTTCATGGCTCATGCGATCGGACAGTTTACCGAACGGATAGGCCGAGCAGGCGTAGACCAGATTCATGGCGACCATCACCAGCGGGATCAACGCCAGCGGCGTGCCGCCCTGCTGCGCCTTCAGCACCAGGAACGCTTCGCTGAAGCGCGCCAGCGTGAAGACGGCGCCGATGCCCACCACCCACCAATAGCCGCGCCCCAGCAGCCGCAGATTGGCGCGGGTGATCGGGTTGGTGCGCTTGTGGGTTATCGCGGCGGCCGGCTCTTTCAGGCCGAAAAACAGCAGCGCAATCGCCAGCGCCGCCGGGATCGCCGCCACCCAAAAGATGGCGCGAAAATCGTTGTGCCACAGCAGCATCAGGCCGACGGCCAGCAGCGGCCCTAAAAAGGCACCGACGGTATCCAGCGACTGGCGCAGCCCGAAAGCCGCACCGCGAATCTCCGGCGGCGTCACGTCGGCCACCAGGGCATCGCGCGGCGCCCCGCGGATGCCTTTGCCCACGCGATCCAGCAGGCGCGCGCTCATCACCATGCCGGACGACGACGCGATGGCGAAAAACGGTTTGCTGATGGCGCCCAGCCCGTAGCCCAGCAGCGCCAACCCTTTGCGCTTGCCGAGGTAATCGCTCAGCACGCCGGAGAACACCTTGACGATCAATGCCGTCGCCTCCGCCAGCCCTTCGATCAGCCCGATGACGATGACGCTGGCGCCGAGCGTCGTCGCCATAAACAGCGGCAGCAGGCTGTGGATCATTTCCGAGGAGACGTCCATCAGCAGGCTCACCCCACCCAACACCCACACGCCGCGCGGTATGCGGCCCAACGTAGCGAAACGCGACAGCATGGTTCATCCTCGAGAGATTCAGCGCCACCGGCGGCGCTTCATGACATTTCCAAGATTGGATAGTTGATTTTGTTCGTTCACAGATCTGCCGCCTTTAGAGATAGTGCAACGACCTTGTGACACCCATAATAATGCAGGTAATTAACATAATGATATATAGCAAAAAGATGATTGTGATGGCGGCGCTGCTGAGCTTTTCCGCCGCGGCCGCGCCAGGGGTGGATCTCGTCGCCAACGAAACGCCGATCCACACGGTGAAGAGCGCCGAAGCCGTGGCCAAAATCCCCGCCGATTTCAAGTTCGTAGAGCCCGGCACGCTGACGGTGGCCATTTCCCTGCTGGGCAGCGGCCCGCCGTTCGGCCTGTACGCCCGCGACAATAAAACGGTGATCGGCAGCGAGGCGGACATCGCGCGCCTGGTGGCCGACGGCTTGGGATTGAAACTCAAGCTGGTGCCCACCTCGTGGGAAGACTGGCCGCTGGGGGTGGCCTCCGGCAAATATGACGCCGCGGTTTACAACATCACCGTGACCAACGAACGCAAGACCAAATTCGATTTCGCCACCTATCGCCAGGATACGCTGGGGTTCTACGTCAAATCCGACAGTAAAATCACCCAGATTAACACCGCGCCGGATATCGCCGGTAAAAAGATCATCGTCGATTCCGGCACCAATCAGGAAGCGGTGCTACTGGCCTGGGACAAGGAGAACCGCGCCAAGGGGCTGGCACCGCTGCAGCCGGTGTATGTCACCGACAAGGCCGCCTCCACGCTGGCCATTCAGTCCGGCCGCGCCGATGCCACCTTCGGCCCCAACGTCTCCGGCGCTTATCAGGCGCGGCTGACCGGCAAAACCCGGCTGGTAGGCATCGTGCCCGGCGGCTGGCCGAAGACCGCCAACATCGCCGTCACGCTGAAGAAAGGCAATGGCCTGGTGGATGCGGTGCAGGCATCGCTCAACAGCGCCATCGCCAACGGCAGCTATCTGCAGGTGCTGGATCGCTGGGCGGAGAGCGACGAGAAGATCGCCCATTCGGAGATTAACCCGCCGGGGCTGGGGGATTGAGAGAGCAACAGGCTCCGCGCAGCGGGGCCTTATCGCCGCTCAATCGAGAAGTGTCATTCCGCCGCCGCTTTCTGCCTTCCCAGCTTGCGGTACAGCGTGCTGCGCGAAACGCCGAGCGCCTTGGCCGCCCGGCTGAGGTTGCCGCCCGCCCTGTCGATCGCCGCCTGCAGCGCCTCCAGGCCGGTATCGGCGTTCTCCTGGCGCGGCGCCAGCACCGCGATGGACTGCGGCAGATCGTCCAGAGTGAGCACCGCATGATCGTCCGCCAGCGCCAGCAGCACCTTGAGCGTACTCAACAGCTGCCGCACGTTGCCGGGCCACGGGTAGCGCGCCAGCATCGCCAACGCTTCCGGCAGCAGGCGAATGTCGCGCCGCTCGCCGCCCAGCTCTCGCCACAGCTGCATAATAAAGGCTTCCAGCTGCGCCCGCTCTCGGAGCGGCGGAATGCGCAGGCTGTATTCCTGTATGCGGTACAGCAAATCCTCGCGAAACGCCCCCGCCTCAACCTGCCGATGCAGATCGTGGTGCGTGGCGCAGACCAGCGCAAAATCGACCGCAAAGGCGCTGCGGCTGCCGAGCGGCGTGACCGTTTTTTCCTGTAACACCCGCAGCAGCCGCGTTTGCAGGCCCGCCGGCATGTCGCCGATTTCATCGAGGAACAGCACGCCGCCGTCCGCCTCGCGGATCTTGCCGATATAGCCTTTCGGGTTGGCGCCGGTAAACGCCCCCGGCGCATAGCCGAACAGCTCGGATTCGATCAGCGGCTCGGGCAGCGCCGCACAGTTGATCGCCACGAAGTTGCCGTTGCGCCAGCGGCTCTCTTGAAACAGGCGTCGGCTGAAATGCTCTTTACCGCAGCCGGTTTCGCCGGTCACGCACAGCGAAAGGCCGGCGTTGAGAATCCGCAGCGCTTTCTGATGCTGCTCGTCATGCCGTTCCGCCGGCGGCGTGGAACGCAGGGCGCTGACGCGGCGCTGCGGCGCCTCGAGCAGAGAATAATAGTGCCGTTGATTGCCGGCCAGCGTCTGACGCGGCGCGCCGGAGGGCTGTCGCAACAGATCGGGGAACAGCTGGGCGAACTCGACGGAGCCGAATGCGGCCGGCGAGAGCTGAAACTCCATCATCGCCAGCCGATTGGCGGCGACCAGCACTTCGTCGTGAAACACCAGCAGCAGCTCCTGCGCGCTGCCCAGACGACCGGCATCGGCGTGCAGGCGCAGCGTCCAGTGACGATCGGCGATCGCGCTTCTGACCCAGCGGTGTTCAATATGTCGCACCGCCTGCATGATCAGGCGCTGCGCATCGCGATACGGCCGCTGCGCGGGGGCGGAGAGATCCAGTATGCCGGCAATGCGGCCATCCGGCCGATAGATCGGCGCGGCGGTGCAGTTCAACCCGGCGTTTTGGTTGAGGAAATGCTGGTCGCCGCGCACTTCGCAGAACGCGCCCAGCGCCAGCGCGGTGCCGATGGCGTTGGTGCCCCGCTCCGCTTCTCCCCACTGGTTGCCCGGCGCCAGCGCAAAGCGCGACGCCTTGTGCAAAAAGTCGGTATTGCCGCGGGTTTCCAGCACCAGCCCGTCGGCGTCGGCGATCACCACAATGGCGGGCTGGCGCGTAATTTGCGCGCCCAGCTGCTCGATCAGCGGCTGTACCCGTTGCGGCACCCAGTCGTTGCGGCTGCGCAGCTCTTCGAGCAGTCCGGCTTTGATAAACGGGATATGGCGATCGGCGCGCGTCAGGCCGTAGCCCCGGCTGCGCTGCCAGGATTCCGCCAGCGGACTGGCGCCCTCGGTGGGCAAGCGGTCGTCAGGCAACATGCGTTTCTCCCCCGTTTGCGAGTGTTGCAAATATGTATCACAGATGTGCATCAAGCGTTGCGACACGGGACACAAAAAAACACCGACGACGGCGGAATCGCCCGATTCGCTAAGTCATATCAGTTTTTAACACGCTAATAAATAAGCCATTTTTATCATCACCCTCGCCTTTCGTTAATCTGGCACGCGCCGTGCTTCTCTGTGCTGCGGCGGCATGCCGCATTCACAGGCGCAGCCCAATAGCGCTGATTTTCATCTGCAGAGAGGTGCTTAACATGAAATATGTCCACCCCGGTTTGCCTGGCTCGCTGGTTTCGTTCCGCAAGCGCTATGGCAACTACATTGGCGGCAAATTCGTCGAACCGGTATCCGGCAACTACTTCACCAACACCTCGCCGGTGACCGGCCAGCCGATCGCCGAATTCCCGCGTTCCGAC
Organism: Serratia sp. CY31944; assembly: GCF_052169175.1. Lineage (NCBI taxonomy): Bacteria > Pseudomonadati > Pseudomonadota > Gammaproteobacteria > Enterobacterales > Yersiniaceae > Serratia > Serratia sp. CY31944. The sequence goes on along the minus strand of NZ_JBJNLG010000004.1, from coordinate 35,067 downwards.
GCCAAGGACATCGAGCTGGCGCTCGACGCGGCGCACGCGGCGGCGGACGCCTGGGGAAAAACCAGCGTGCAGGCGCGTTCCAACGTGCTATTGGCGATCGCCGATCGCATCGAATCGCGGCTGGAGATGCTGGCGCTGACCGAAACCTGGGACAACGGCAAACCGATCCGCGAAACCCTGAATGCCGATCTGCCGCTGGCGGTCGACCATTTCCGTTACTTCGCCGGCTGCCTGCGCGCGCAGGAAGGTACCGCGGCGGAGATCGACCAGAACACCGTGGCCTACCATATCTATGAACCGCTGGGCGTAGTCGGCCAGATCATCCCGTGGAACTTCCCGCTGCTGATGGCCGCCTGGAAACTGGCGCCGGCGCTGGCGGGCGGTAACTGCGTGGTGCTGAAACCGGCGGAACAGACCCCGCTCGGCATCAGCGTGCTGATGGAAGAGATCGGCGATCTGCTGCCGCCGGGCGTGCTCAACGTGGTGCAAGGCTTCGGCGCCGAGGCCGGCGAAGCGCTGGCGCGTAGCAAACGCATCGAGAAGATCGCGTTCACCGGCTCCACGCCGATCGGCCGCCACATCCTCGCCTGCGCGGCGGAAAACATCATCCCCAGCACCGTCGAGCTGGGCGGTAAATCGCCCAACATCTATTTCGCCGACATCATGCAGGCGGAGCCGGAGTTCATCGACAAGGCAGTTGAGGGGCTGGTGCTCGGTTTCTTCAACCAGGGGGAGGTCTGCACCTGCCCTTCACGCGCGCTGATTGAAGAATCTATCTATCCGCAGTTTATGGAGAAAGTGCTGGCGCGCATCGCCACCATCCGCCAGGGCGATCCCTTCGACACCGACACCATGCTCGGCGCGCAGGCGTCGCAAGAACAGTACGATAAGATCCTGTCCTACATCGACATCGCCAAGAATGAGGGCGGCAACATCCTCGCCGGCGGCAAACGCACGCAGCATGAGGATGAATTGCAAAACGGTTTCTACCTGCAGCCGACGTTGATTACCGGCAACAACAGCATGCGCTTCTTCCGCGAGGAGATCTTCGGGCCGGTGATCGGCGTCGCCACCTTTAAAGATGAAGCCGAAGCGCTGGCGCTGGCCAACGACACCGAGTTCGGGCTGGGCGCCGGGCTGTGGACCCGCGACATCAACCGCGCCTATCGCATGGGCCGCGCCATCAAGGCGGGCCGCGTATGGACCAACTGTTACCACCTGTATCCGGCGCACGCCGCGTTCGGCGGCTACAAGAACTCCGGCATCGGGCGCGAAACCCACAAGGCGGCGCTGTCGCACTATCAACAGGTGAAAAACCTGCTGGTCAGCTACGACGCTAAACCGCTGGGCCTGTTCTGAGCCGGGCGTAACAACCAGAAGGCCACCCGCAGGTGGCCTTCCTTTTTAGTTTAGCAACGCTTATTGCGCCATGCCGAGATCGATCACCATGCGACCGCGAATGGTGCCCGCCTTCATCTCGTCGAAGATGGCGTTGATGTCGCCCAATGGCCGTTTGGTCACTTTCGGCGTCACTTTGCCTTCGGCGGCGAACTGGAACGCCTCTTTCAGATCTTCGCGCGTGCCCACCAGCGAACCCACCACCTGAATGCCGTCCAGCACCAGCCGCGGAATGCTCAGATCCATGCTCTCCGGCGGCAGCCCCACCGCCACCACTTTACCGCCGGCGCGCACCGCATTGACCGCCGAGTTGAAGGCCGCTTTCGCCACCGCCGTCACCACCGCCGCGTGAGCGCCGCCGGTTTGCTGTTGAATGATCTCCTCGGCGTTTTGCGTTTTGGAGTTGATGGCCAGATCGGCGCCGATCTGTTTGGCGAACTCCAGCTGGCCGTCGTTGACGTCGATGGCGATCACTTTGGCGTTAAACACGTTCTTGGCGTACTGCAGCGCCAGGTTGCCCAGCCCGCCCAGGCCATAGATGGCGATCCACTGCCCCGGCTTGATATCGGAAATTTTCACCGCCTTGTAGGTGGTGACGCCGGCGCAGGTGATGCTGCTGGCGGCGAAAGAATCGAGCCCGTCCGGCACTTTCACCGCGTAGTCCGCCACCACGATGCACTCTTCCGCCATGCCGCCGTCAACGCTGTAGCCGGCGTTTTTCACCGAACGGCACAGGGTTTCGTTGCCGCTGACGCAGTATTCGCAATGGCCGCAACCCTGGTAAAACCAGGCGACGCTGGCGCGGTCACCCACTTTTAGCGAGGTGACGCCCTCACCGACGGCGGAGACCACGCCGATGCCCTCATGCCCCAACGTAATGCCCGGCACCTCGCCGAAATCGCCGTTTTTCACGTGCAAATCGGTGTGGCACACCCCGCAACACTCCATTTTCAACGCCGCTTCGCCGTGCTTCAGCGGGCGCAGCACTTTATCCTGAATGTCTACGGTATGGTTTTTCGTCACTACGGCAGCTTTCATGGTGTTTTCCTTAGCAGAGTGGGAAGTACAGTTGTTAATGTAGTGACTGTATTCGGTGAGGGCAAGCGCCGCATGATTTGTGTAAAAACAAATAATTAAATATGAACCAGCATGATTATTTCATAAAAAACAATTAACAGACGGCGCGATCTCATTCGCATTGACCGCAGCGGCGGCGAACGATCGCGCACCTCTGGCTTGATTCACCGCTTAAATCGATTCACGGGAATTTTCAGGTAGCGTTGCCCATCGTCTTCGCAGTCAGGCAACACGCCGCCGCGAATATTGACCTGCAGCGCCATCAGCATGAGTTCCGGGTGCGGCAGCGTGGCGTCCCGCTGCTTTCTTTGCGCAATAAAGCGGGATTTATCCATGTTGACCACCCAGGGATTGTTCTCGCGCTGCTCTCTCACGGTGCTTTCCCAGCGGGCCTCACGCCCCGCCGGGCGGTAATCATGGCCGGTAAACAGGCGGGTATCCCCCGGCAGGCTCAAGATCCGCTGCAATGACTCCCACAAGGTTTCCGCATTGCCGCCAGGAAAATCGGCCCTTGCGGTACCGCTGTCCGGCATGAAGAACGTATCGTGGATAAACGCCGCATCCGCAATGTAATAAGTGACGGACGCCAGCGTGTGCCCGGGAGACAGCAGGACTTCAGCGCGCAGGTTGCCGATAAAAAAGACGTCGCCGTCCGCGAACAGCGCATCCCAGACGGTATTGGCCGCAGGCAGGTCTTTTAAATTATAGATCTCTTCCCACAGCCCCTGAACGGCGGTAATTTTTTCACCGATGCCGGTGAAGGCGCCGGTTTTCTGCGCCAGCCAGGTGGCGGCCGAAAAATGGTCGGCGTGCGGGTGCGTATCCAGCACCCAGGCCACTCCCCACCCCCGTTGATGGATAAAATTCAGGATATCGTTGGCCTGTTGATGCGAGACCGTGCCCGATCGGCGGTCAAAATCCAGCACCGGATCGATAATCGCACAGCGGCGCGCCTCGGGATCGGCAACCACATACTGCAGGCTGCCGCTTTCCGGCTCATAAAACGCGTGAACTTCCGCCGTGGCCCGCACGGACTGATGCTTGTAGTACCAGCTGAGCGCCTTATCGGCGTCCGCGCCGTATTCGTCGCATTGGAGGCGAAACTGCGCCTCATCTATCTGACCTTCGCGCAGCGCATACAGCAGGGAAAGGCAGGCAGAGCGAGCCCCGCTTCTGCAGTGCGCCAGGGTTTTCTTGCCTTGCCGCAACAGAAACTGGAAGGTGTAAACGGTCTCCCAGGTCAGCGTATCGAACGTATAAGGGAGATAGACGTAGCGCATTCCCCCTTGTTCAGCCAACGCTTTCTCTTGCTGATGGTCAAGATACTCCCCCGGCTCCTCATCCGGCCGATTGTTGACGATAAGGCGGTAGCCCTGTTGAGACAGCGCCTTGAAATCACTCGCTTCGGGCGCGCCCGAAAAGGAGAGTTGAGGGTGGTAAGTGCGGATGCGCATGTTTTTTTCCTTCCGTTTCATAGGCTTTTAAATAACATATACAGAGCCAGCGCCAGGAGCATGAGGGCATAGAGCACGTTGATAATGCCCTCGCGTTTTTTCAGGCGCTCGGCGAGTGCCACCCCCACCACGCCCCCCAGAACGCCGCCGACGATGAGCCAACACGTAATGGCGAGCGACACCTTTCCGGACATGGCGTAGCTGGCGCTGGTCGATAGCCCCATGGCCGCCACGACCACCAGTGAGGTTGCCACCGCCTCAACCATCGAGAAGCGAAAAAACCAGACCAGCGCCGGCACAACCAAAAATCCGCCGCCAATGCCCAGAAAGCCCGCCAGCCCGCCCAGCGCGAGAACGCTGGGCCATACGATGGCGGGATGAACGGCAGAATGGGAGGACGGCAAGGGGTTGCCGGCAAGGGGATTTCTTTTCAGCGTCAATCCGGCGACCACCAGCATCAACAGGGAGAAAGGCAGGGTTATGTAGTGTCCGTCCGTGATTTTTCCCATCTGAGAGCCGGCCAGCGCCCCCATGACGGCGAGCAGCGAAACGACAAGCCCGGTCTGCCACCTGACGTTGCCTTTGGAGGCGTGCGCGGCCAGGTTGATCAGCGCGTTAATGGCCACAGACATGGCGCTGGTCCCTATAATCAAATGCGTATCCGGCACTTTCACCATATACAGCAATAATGGCACGCAGACGATTGAGCCGCCGCCGCCGGTCAGGGCCAGGAGAAATCCCACAATTCCCCCGGTGACCACTAACAGCATCACGATATAAAAACTGAAATGGAAAAAATCCACTGCGTTAATCCCTTAATGATGCTCATGCCATTTATTAACGATCAGTTCACCGGCAATGTCAAATAACTTATTTCTATTTGTTATTACATATAGCAAAATGGAATATGTGATTTTTTATATAACCACAAGTTCTATGAATTCGCTTTTAATCTGGGCGACAACCTCCTACTTTCTTATGAAAGGAGGCCTGCATGAAACCAGAGAAAATAAACACCCAGAAAAGCGTCGTTATTATTGGCGGCGGCTCATCCGGAATAGGTATCGCGGCAAGCATAAGGAAGCGAGTTAAAGACATCGATATAACGGTCGTGGAGCCTAACGGCTGTCATTATTATCAACCTGCATGGACTCTGGTGGGCGGCGGGCTCTTTGATATCACGAAAACACGGCGCTCCATGCATGCCGTTCTGCCCTCAGGCACCGCATGGATACAGGATAGCGTGGTCAGGGTTGAGCCCAGTCAAAAGTACATCGAGACACGCCAGGGGCAGAAAATAAACTATGACTTTCTTATTGTTGCATGCGGACTGATTTTACGCTGGGATAAAATAGAGGGCCTTGAAGAAACCCTGGGATTAAACGGCGTCACCTCTAATTATCGCTTTGATCTTGCCGAATATACCTGGCAACTGGTCCGCGAAATGAAAGGCGGCCAGGCGATATTTTCTCAGCCGCCGCTCCCCATCAAATGCGCCGGCGCACCGCAAAAAGCCTTGTATCTTTCATGCGACCACTGGCGTCGCCAAGGCATCCTGAATAATATTAACGTCAATTTCTGCCTTGCGGGCGCGGCAGTTTTCGGCATTCCGCAATTTGTCCCCCCGCTGACCGAGTATTTGGGAAAATACCGAGCACAGGTCAACTTCAATCATCATTTGATCCGTGTTGATGGCGAGAAGCGGCAAGCGACATTTGCCGTAGAGACAAATGAAGAAGGAAAACGCGAGTTAACTCTGCCCTTCGATATGCTCCACGTGGTGCCGCCCCAATCGGCCCCGGCGTTTATTTCGCAAAGCGGCCTCGCTGATGGTGCCGGCTGGTGCGATGTGGATAAATCGACGCTGCAGCATAAGCATTGGCCGGATATTTTTGCGGTAGGCGACTGTTGCTCGACGCCAAACGCCAAAACCCTGGCGGCAGCCCGCAAGCAGGTGGTGGTGGCGGCTGAAAACGTCGCGGCGCTGATTCAGGGCGCGCCTCTCACTGCCCATTATGATGGTTATGGTTCCTGTCCATTGACGGTTGAGAAAGGCAAAGTTGTGCTGGCGGAATTTGGCTATGACGGTAAATTGCTGCCCACGTTTCCGCTGCTCGACGCCACCCAGCCCAGCCGTCTGGCCTGGTGGCTGAAAGCCTGGTTTTTACCCCGGTTTTATTGGGCAGGCATGCTGCGTGGTGTTGAATGGTTTGCCGGCAGCAAGCGGCCGTGACGCGCGCTCGGTCCCCCTCTCGTTCCTGCCGTTGCAGACGCTTGACTATTTGGCGAGACGAGGCCACCATCGTTTGCAGGTTCCTCAGGCTGATTGCAAGCCGTTACCACTACCGGTCGATCATCGATGAAAAATGCCCCCGCCGTTACGATCCACTACTGTTCACAATGCAACTGGCTGCTGCGCGCCGGCTGGATGGCGCAAGAGCTGCTGAACACCTTCGGCGACGATCTCGCCTCCGTCACCCTGATGCCGGGCACCGGCGGGGTCTATCAAATCAGCGTCGATGGCGTAATGATTTGGGATCGCAAGATTGACGGCGGTTTCCCCGATGCGGCGCAGTTAAAGCAACGGCTGCGCGATCACAGCTTCCCCGATCGCTCTCTCGGCCACAGCGACGGTAAAAAAGCCCGGCACTGAAAATCGGGCGGTAAGCACGGCTTCAGCTTAACGCATAGCTGGCCGCCATCACGACGCCGTTCATGGTCATATGCAGCCCGATGGGCAAATAGATCCCTTTGGATCTCACTCGGGCGGCCGTCAACACCAGCGAGATGAGCACCAGAGCTGCCAATGTGCGCCAATCGGTGTACTGGGTATGCAAAACGGCAAAGATGACAGACACCGTTAACGCGACCCAAAGCACCTTATCGTTAAACCAATACATCAGCGCGTTAAACAGACAGCCGCGAAATACGATCTCTTCATAAATGGGGACCACGAAAACCAACAAAGCGGCATTGAGCGCCAAAATTTCGCCAGGTAATGCCACCTGCTCCGTCACCCAGGTTTCCGTTTTCTCCACGCCCATCAAACGCGGGAAAATAAACTGAATCACCAACAGCGCGAACAGCAGCAGCGCAAAATCGCTGCGTTTAACCTCGCCTTTGCCCAATCCTTCTCTGCGGCGGAAAAAGAGCAGGTATAACGAAAAGATAGCGATGAACTCCATTCCATACAGCAGCGGCAGCAATAGCCCTTGTCGCATCAAGGCGGCTCTGTTCTCAAGGAGCAGCGGAATAAACGTAATCAGGAACATCAGCAAAAACATGGAAAAGCAGCCGTTGACGGCTCGCGTTCTCGCGATAAACGCATTGTCGACCATATAACCATCCTTAGTTTTGAGCAGCGATTGACGGAACAGCAGCAAGGCAAGATATCGCGGCAGTTTATCCCCATGCGATATCATTGTCATGAACCCGTTCGAAGCGAACGTCCATTCGCAAATTTCTCCAAGCCATTGGCACGCGGTTGATTTCGCCCGGGTCTCCTGAGTTATACTGAGCGCTCTTTTAGCCACGTAATTAATAAATTTTTATGATTGAACGCTTGCTCGAAAACACGATGTACGCCTCCCGTTGGCTGCTCGCACCGGTTTATGTCGGCCTTTCACTGGCTCTGGTCGCCCTGTCGATCAAGTTTTTTCAGGAGATCCTGCACGTCCTGCCCAACATTTTTTCTATCGCCGAAGCCGATCTGATCCTGACCCTGCTGTCGCTGGTCGACATGGCGCTGGTGGGCGGGCTGTTGGTGATGGTGATGTTCTCTGGGTATGAAAACTTCGTCTCGCAGTTGGATATCACCGAAGGGAAAGAAAAGCTGAGCTGGCTGGGCAAAATGGATGCCACCTCGCTGAAAAACAAAGTTGCTGCGTCTATCGTTGCCATCTCCTCCATTCACCTGCTGCGGGTGTTTATGGACGCCAAGAACGTGCCGGACAACAAGCTGATGTGGTATGTGATCATCCACCTTACCTTTGTGCTGTCCGCCTTCGTGATGGGCTACCTGGATAAAGTGACCCGCTCCAAGCACTAAACGCGCTGCCACACCCGATCGCCAGGATCGGGTGCCTCCCTCTCGCTCCTCTCTTCGCCTGTTTCTGCGCCGTCGTTTTTTTCATCTGGCACATCTGATGATAATTTTATTATAATGTTATTACACTCATCATGGACTGAACGCCGGCGCTCGCACCGGTTTCGCCGCAGACAGGATCACGCCCCCCATGCCATTGACTGGTCACCCCCTGCAATTCAACGATATTCAGGCGATTTTGCCTCATCGTTATCCCTGCCTGCTGGTCGATCGCGTGCTGCCCGCCGGCACCTGCATTGCCGAAGGGCGGCTGAGCGCCATCAAGAACATCACCGCCAATGAGCCGACGTTCTGGAACGGCCACGCGCACTTCGCCGGATTTCCCGGCGTGCTGTTGGTGGAAGCGCTGGCGCAAAGCACCGGTCTGCTGGCCCACTACTATCTCGGGGCGCTGAATGAGGGGGAGCATTACTATTTCGCCGCCATTCAGCGCGCGCGGTTTTATCGCGCCGCCCGCCCCGGGGACCAGGTGCTGATGGAGGTCGCTTTTGTTCGTCGGCGCGGGGCGATCGCCCGCTTTACCGGCCGCGCCAGCATCGATGGCCGGCGCATTTGCACCGCCGATTTCATGTGCGCCCGTAAATAGGCCGCTTGCCAAAGGAGCCCTGCGAATACCATGTCTCTGGTTGACAGCTTACTCAGAACCCTCGATTTCTCTCCGCGCGGCCAGGTGATCGCTCGCGAAGCCGACGCCTGGGGCGAAATCATCGTTTCCGATCACAAGGACTACCGCACGCTGCGGTTTGACGGCATCTGCGAACAGAGCAAGATGAGCCTCAGCAACCCCGCGCAGCCGATCCACAACTACATCAAAGCGATGCTGATGGCGGTGGCCTGGCAACCGCCGAGCTCGGCGTTGATTTTGGGGTTGGGCGGCGGCAGTCTGCTGCGCGCGTTGCACGCGCTCGATCCGGCGATGCGTCTGGACGTCGTCGAGCTGCGCGCTGCGGTGATCGCCGTCGCGCGCCGCTATTTTACGCTGCCGGCCACCGGCACCATCAGCCTGCGCACCGCCGACGCCATGGACTTCGTGCGCCCGCCCGTCGAGACGCGCTACGATCTGATCTTCTCCGATCTCTATTCGGCGTTCGCCATGGATCCGCAGCAAGGCACCCAGACCTTCCTGGAAAACTGCGCCGCGCGGCTGAACGACGGGGGCTGGCTGGTGCTCAATTACCACGATCTGCCTGACGAAAACAGCCTGCTGTACCACAGCCTGCAGCGAATATTCGGCACCGTACTGTTTTGCGTCGCCCCCAGCGGCAACGTGATCATTTACGCCACGCCGGCCCAGGTGACGCTGCCGCTGAGCGCGCTGCGCAGCCTGGCCGCCAGCAGCGGCGAGCTGTTCAACTGCGAACTCGGCTACCTGTCACGCAAAATAGAGCGGTTGCATTTCCGCTAAAGACGGGCGGCGGCGCGGTCTGGCTGGCCGCTTCGCCCACATGGTATTATCATTCAGTTATCATTCTCTGGAGGATCCTGATGGAAAAGAAAACGGCGCGGCTAACGGTGCTGATTGACCCGGACAAGAAGAAAGCCCTGGAGGAACTGTGCCTGCAGCAGGACGTCACCCCTTCCCAGGTGGTGCGCCAGCTGATCCGCGATTACCTGCATAAGCATCAGGTGGACTATCCCAGCCAACCGACTCACGCCAATCCGCGCGTCGAAAGCAATTGAGCGGCGGCCTGCCCCGCACACCGTGAAGCGCGCTTTGCCCCTGCGCGCGTCTCTAATCCGAATCCTCCGTTGCGGTCTGTCCATTCGGCAATATCGCTGCTACTGTTTTATGCGTTCATACTCTCTCTTCGGAAAGGAAGCGCCATGTTCAGCCATATTACCGTCGGCGTCAGCGATCTGGACGCCGCCGCCGCCTTCTACGACGCCATCCTGTTGCCGCTGGGGTTACAGCGGCGGGAAGTGACGCCGGACGGCGGCCCCGCCGCCCGCTGCTGGGTGATGCCGGGCCAAACGCTGCCGCGTTTCTATGCTTACCAACCCTTCGACGGGCAACCCGCCAGCGCCGGTAACGGCAGCATGCTGGCCTTTCTCGCCGCCGATGAGCTGGAAGTCAAACGCGCTTACGCCGCCGGCCTGCTGGCGGGCGGCAGCGGTGAAGGCGAGCCCGGCGAACGCGCGCATTACGGCAAGGGCTATTTCGGCGCTTACCTGCGCGATCCCGACGGCAACAAGGTCCATGTGGTGTACCGGGGCGATCTCGCCTGATGAAATGTTCGGTTCATATCGCCACCGGCGTAGACGGATTCATCGCCGACGCGGGCGGCGGCGGCCGAAGGCGATGAGCAGCGCCGCTAACGCCAACAGCGCCGCCACGCCGTAGGTCACCTGCATGCCGTAAGCCACGGCGGCAGCGGCGCCCGCCACCCGCTGCGAAGCCAGATAAAACAGCGCCCCCATCGCCGAAGCGCCGGTGATCGCCCCAAGATTGCGCGCCAGGTTCACCATGCCGGCGATCAGCCCGCGCCGTTCGGGAAACAGATCCTTCATCAGCATGGTGTTGTTTGCCACCTGAAACAGCGCATAGCCGGCGGTCAGCAGCGCGATGGGGCCAACATAGCCGAGCACGCCCCAGCGGTTAAGCAGCGACAGCAACGCGGCCCCGGCGGCCACCGCCGCCAGCCCAAACTGGCCAATGCGCTGCGATCCGAAACGATCCACCAGATAACCGGCCGGAATGCCGGTCAGGATCGCCACCGCCGGCCCCGCCGACATCACCAGCCCGACCTGCGCTGCGCTTAGCCCCAGCGCGCGCGACAGGTAGAACGGCCCGACCACCAGCGTGGCGGTCATGACCGTCATCACCAGCGCGCTGGCCGCCAGCCCCGCCGTCAGGGCCGGATGGCGGAACATCGCCGGCGCCAACAGCGGCGATGCGGCGCGGCGTTCCACGCCGATGAACAGCGCCCCCGCCAACAGCGCCCCCAGCATCAACGCCAGGTTGAGCGCACCGAAGTTGCCGCGCCCAAGGGTCATCGCCAGCGAATAGCAGAGCAATGCGCCGCCCAGCAGCAGCGTACCGGCGCGATCGAACGGTTCCTGGCGCGCTGCCGCGCGCGGCCCATTCGGCAGGTATCGCCAGGCAAGCCACAGCGCCAGCAGCCCCAGCGGCAGATTGATAAGAAACATCGCCCGCCAGCCGAAACCGGCGATCAGCGCGCCGCCCAACGACGGCCCCAGCGCGGTGCCCACTGCCGACATCGTGCCGAGCAGACCCATCGCGCGGCCGATTTTATCCGTGCCCAGCGCCTCGCCCGCCAGCGCCATGGCGATCGACATCATGACCGCGCCCCCCAGCCCCTGCGCCATGCGCGCCGCCAACAGCAGCCAAAGCTGCGGGGCCAGCGCACAAGCGAGCGAAGCGGCGGTAAACAGCGCGATGCCCGCCAGCAGCAGGCGGCGGCGATTAAGGCTGTCGCCGAGGCGGCCGATGCCGATGATGCAGGTGGTGACGGCCAGTAAATAACAGAGCAATACCCATTGCACCGCCTGGAACGAAGCATGGAACGCGGCGGCGAGCGCCGGCAGCCCGACGTTGGCGATGCTGATGCCGAGCGATGACAGCAGCATGCTCAGAGACAGTGCGGCCAATATGCCGCGGACGCCCTGCGGCGAAGGATGGGATAACATGATAAACACTCCTGACATAGACTGAGGATTAGCCTATGTCAGGGGTTGGAATGGCGGAAGACGCACGGCATGCACTGTATCCATGCGTCTTCCGCCTTATCTGACGCGAGCCGTTACCAGGCGGCGATCTCCGCCTCGGTGAGCGGCAGGGTTTGGGTGACGCCGGTTTCCGCCGCCAGGGTGGCCGCCTCCAGCACCGCCATCACCGCCAGCGCCTGCGCAGCGGTAACCGGATTGCTGCCGGCGCCGCGCAGGGCGTCGCGTACCTGGAAGTAATACTGGCGCTGATCGCCATCCGGCGTCGGCAGCGTGCGCACCGGCTCCGTGCCGATAAACAGGCTCATCGCGTCGTCGTCTTTGCCCCACTCCGCCGAGCCCGGCGTCACGCCGGCCAGCAGTTGGCTCTCCTGCCCGTCGGCGCGCGTTTTGACCACGCTGCCTTTCTCGCCGTGCACGGTAAAGCGCGCCACGCCGCCCGCCACCAGCATGCTGCCGTGCAGGATCACGCGGTGCGTCGGGTAGTTGAGCACCACGTGGGCCCAGTCGTTAACCTGCGCGTTGGGGCGCAGCGTGGCGATGTTGGCCTGCACGCTGTGCGGCAAACCGAACAGCTGCAGCGCCTGATCGACCATGTGCGGCCCCAGATCAAACCACAGCCCGCTGCCCGGCAGGTTCTGCTCGCGCCAGCGCACCCGCACTTCGGGGCGGTAACGATCGATGTGCGACTCAAAGTGCGTCACCTTGCCGATCAGCCCCTGTTCGATCACCTGCTTCACCCCCAGGTAGTCGCTGTCCCAGCGGCGGTTCTGGAACACCGACAGCAGGCGATCGTGTTTTTCCGCCGCCGCAATCAGCGTGCGCGCCTGCGCCAAGTCCAGCGTAAAGGGCTTATCCACCACCACGTGCTTGCCCGCCTCCAGCGCGGCCAGCGCCAGCGGCGCATGGGTGTCATTCGGCGACGCGATCACCACCAAATCCACCTCCGGCCGGCGGATGGCCTCCAGCGGATCGGCTATCACCTGCGCGTGCGGCAGATCGGCATGCACCTTGGCGGCATCGCGCGAAGCCACCACGCTCAGTTCCAGCCCCGGCACCGCGTTAATCAGCGGCGCGTGAAACGCCTTGCCGACAAAGCCGTAGCCAATCAGCGCCACCTGCAACGGTCGAGCGGTATCGTTCATCAGTGTTCTCCTCTAGCGGTCGTCGGCGACGACACAAAGTTCAATCAGTGACTGTTCGTCCAGGTTGTCCCACGGGCGATCGGTAAACAGCCGTTGGATCTGCGCCAGATCCGCAACGTGATGCGGTTCGCAGCGATCCAGCTTCATATGGTCGGCCACCAGCCAGCGCTCACCGCTGTTGGCCAGCATGGCGCGTTTGACCTCTGCATCGGCCTCGTCGCCGGCGCTCAGCCCCAGCTGCGCATGCACCGCACAGGCGCCCAGCAAGGCGATATCCGCGCGGTAGCGTTCCAGCAACGCCAGGGTGGCGCTGCCGGCGAACAGCCGCTGGCGCGCATCCCACTGGCCGCCGAGCAGAATCAGGTTGATCTCCGGCCTGTCGCTCAGGCACTGCGCGATATCCAGCGAAGCGGTGATCACCGTGGCCGGCCCGCGCAGCGCCTGCGCCACCGCCAGCAGCGTGCTGCCCGCATCCAGCATCAGGGTGCTGCCGGGCGGGATCTGCGCGGCCACCGCGCGGCCGAGCCGCTGCTTGACCTGCGGCAACAGCGCCGCGCGCGCCTGGCGCGGCATGCCGGACGGTTCGAGCGCGATCGCCCCGCCGTGATGTTTCTGCGCCAACCCTTGCCGCTCGAGATCGGCCAGATCGCGGCGCACGGTATCGACCGAAACGCCGATGGCGCCGGCCAATTCCGCCACCGCCGCCTGCCCGCGTTCGCTGAGCAAATCCAATAAATGGCGCTGTCGTGCCGCTTTGTGCATGGGTTTATTCCGCAGTAAAAAGCATAAAACAGCAATATACAGCAGAAAACAGCATCAGAGAAGCCGCAATGATGCGCACCGAAGATCAAACATCTTTTCGCCTGCGGGACGACGATGAGGGCATAACGCATAACAATCAGGAGAGGTGATGAGCATCGATCTGACGTTTACAGACCTGAGCGTGCGCGCCGTGCAATACAACGCCCGCGCTTCGGTGGAAGATTTTGACGCCTGCATGGCGGAATACGCCGCGCTGGCCCAGCGTGCCAGGGCGCAGACGCCGGGCATTTACGATCTGCGCTACGGCATGAGCGCCGCCGAGCGCCTCGATCTGTTCCCGGCCAGCGCACAGCCCGCCCCGCTGCTGATCTTTATTCATGGCGGCTACTGGCATTCACAGCGTAAAGAGGAAGCCTGCTCGATGGCCGCCGCGTTTGCCCGCCGCGGCGTGGCGGTCGCCACGCTGGAATATACGCTGGCGCCGGAAGCGACGCTGGCGGAGATCGTGCACGAGGTGCGCAGCGCCGTCGCCTGGCTCTATCATCACGGGGCGCCCTTCGGCATCGATCCGGCGCGCATTTTCGTCAGCGGCAGTTCGGCCGGCGGCCACCTGTGCGGCATGCTGATCGCCGACGGCTGGCAGCAACGCTATCGCCTGCCGCCCGACGCGATCAAAGGCGCGCTGGCGCTGAGCGGCCTCTACGATCTGCGGCCGCTGTGCGATATCTATATCAACGACTGGCTGCACCTGACGCCCGAACAGGCGCAAGCCCTCAGCCCGCTGTTTTTGCTGCCGGCGAAAGAACATGCGCCGCAGATCCTGCTCGACGTCGGCCAGCGGGAAACCCAAGGCTTCAAAAACCAGACGCAGGCCTATTATGACGCCTGCCTGGCGCGCGGCCTCGACGTCCAGCTGCTGGCCGATCGCCACTGCAATCACTTTACGCTGGTCAACGAGCTGGCCGATGCGGAAAGCGCGATGTTTCGGCAGGTGATGGCGATGATTGACGCAACGCAACCGTAGCCTGCCGTTGCAGCCACAGCCTGGCGGCGATCGCGATCGCCGCCAGTGCGGCAAACATGGCCCCGCACAGCAGGCTGCCCTGTAGCCCCCAGGCAGCGATAAACCAGCCGCCCACCAGCGACCCCACCGCCACGCCCAGATTGATAAAGGCGATATACAGCCCGGTGGCGAACGCCGGCGCCTGCGGCGCTTCGGAGGTCAGCCAGATCTGCGTCACGATCAAACCGCTGGTGTGCGCCGCCCCCCAGTACAGACAAAGCGCCGTCATTGAACCGATATTCGCGCTGCCGTAGCGATACAGCAGCGCATAGGCCGCCATCAAGGCTATCGGGTGCAGCAACACCGTCACCGCACGATGACGGCTCAACCCCTTGCCGGCCAACAGGTTGCCCGCGACACCGCCCACACCGAACGCCACCAGAAGCAAGCCGATGGCGCCGCCGCTGAGGCCGATTTCACGGCTGAGGTACTCGGCCGCGTAAGCGTAGACGGCAAACATGGCGGCAAAGATCAGCACGCAGGTGGTGATATTCAGCCACAGCGTGCCGCTGCGCAGGATGGCCAACTGCTTGCCATAGCTGAGGCGCTGCACGGCCGCATCAGGCAAGCGCCACAGCAATCCCAGCGCCGCCAGCAGGTTGACCAGCGCGCAAAATCGGAACGACGCCTCGTAACTGAACTGCCCGGCGATCCATTGCGTCAACGGTATCCCCAACACCATGCCCATGCTGGTGCCGATAAACGCATAAGCGGTTGCTTTGGTAGCCAGATGCGGCGGATAAAGCGCCGCGGCCGCCACCATCGCCAGTGAAAAGTAGATCGGATGAAACAACGCCGGCAAAATGC
The DNA here is from genome assembly GCF_052169175.1 of Serratia sp. CY31944. Classification (NCBI taxonomy): domain Bacteria; kingdom Pseudomonadati; phylum Pseudomonadota; class Gammaproteobacteria; order Enterobacterales; family Yersiniaceae; genus Serratia; species Serratia sp. CY31944. Next base: position 19,572 of record NZ_JBJNLG010000004.1, on the reverse strand, counting down.
GCAGCAGCATGAGCATGGCAAAGCTGTCCGCCTGAGCGGCCAGCGCGCTGGCTGCCGCAAACACGGCCAACGCGATCAACAGCATGCGTTTGCGATTAAACCGCGATGCCAGCAGCACCAACAGCGGCCCGAACAGCGCAATGGTCAGGGCGAAGACCCCAACCAGCCAGCCGGCCTGCGCCGTGGAGATGCCATAGCGCGCGATGATCTGCGGCAAGATACCCACTACGCCAAACTCGATGCAGTAAACGCCGAACAGCCCCAGCGCGATGAAGAAAATCGGTGGCAACAGGCCCATCACATCGCTCCCGTCGCGGCATAAACCGCCTGACAAATCTCGCCGACAAAGGCGCCGGACATCCCCTCCAGCGCCGTGTTGGTAAACGCCACCACGCTGAGCTGCCGGGCCGGATCGACAAACCACGAGTGGCCATAGGTGCCGCCCATCCGCCAGCTGCCAACGGACTCCGGCGTTTGCGCGGCGACGGGATCTTTCAGCACGGTGATGCCCAGGCCAAACCCGCGCCCTGGCCAAAACGGCATCGGCAGATCGCCGATTTGGTTGGTGGTCAGCGCCGCCACCCAATCAGCCGGCAGCACCTGCCCGCCCCCCTGGCGCAACGTTTCCAGCAGGCGCAGGAAATCCTCCGCCGAACCGACCATGCCGGCGCCGCCGGAGGCGTACGCCTGCGGATCCAGCGCACGCGCCGGCGACAGATGAAAACCGGCGCTGCCGTCGATGAACGGTAAACGATCCGGCTGGCGCAGGCGGCGTGGCTCGCCGGCATGATCGGCGTATGCGGCCGCCAAACGCGCGGCGTCCACCGCCAGGAAATCGGTATCCGTCATCGCCAGCGGCCCGGTCACCCATTTTTTGACCGCCTGCGCCAGCGGCAGGCCGCTCGCCTGTTCAATAACCGCGCCCAACACATCGGTGGCGATGGAATAACGCCACGCCGCGCCGGGCGGAGCCAGCAACGGCGCGGAAGCGATACGCCGCACATTTTCCTGCAGGCTTACCGCCGCCTCATCCATGCCGTCGGAGACCGCCGACTGAGCGTAGAATCCCCCTTCCGGCTGGAAAAAACGGTAGCTTAATCCGGCGGTGTGGGTCATCAAATGCCATAGCGTCATCAACGGTTGGGTGCCGTCCGCCAGCCGCGGGCGAAAATTCGGCAGCCAACGCGTGATCGGATCGTCTAACCGCATGCCGCCTTGCGCCATCAGCGCCAACGCCGCCGTGGACACGATCGGTTTGGACACCGAAGCCAGCCGAAACAGCGTATTGCACGCCATCGGCTTGCCCGCTTCGCGATCCGCCATGCCCGCCGCGCGTCGATAAACGATCTCACCGCCCTGCGCCACCAAAACGACCGCGCCAACCAAGCGTTTTTCGCGCAAAGCTTTCTCTAGCGCGCCGTCGATCGCGTTGGTGGAGGATCCGTATTCACTCATCTTTATTGCTCCAGGTAGTCAGCCCATGCTGTCGCCACCGAGCATAGAGCGTGGTGATTAACGGAAAAACAGGCTAGATTTCCTTTCATAGCGGACATTCACGTCCGCAATGGGGCAAGCAATGGATAATCTGTCTGGGGTAAGCGTCTTTGTGCAGGCCGCGGAGACGCTGAGTTTCGTTGAGGCCGGGCGCGTGCTCGGCATTTCCGCTTCCGCGGTGGGGAAAAGCATCGCCCGCCTGGAAAACCGGCTGGGCGCGCGCCTGTTTCACCGCAGCACGCGCAGCATGACGCTGACCGCCGAAGGCCGGCTGTTTCTGCACCGCTGTCAGCGCATTATCGGGGAATTGGCGGCGGCGGAACGGGAAATCAGCGATACGCACAGCGCGCCGCGCGGCAAGCTGCGTGTCAGTTTGCCGCTGGTGGGCGGCCTGTTGAATCCGGTGCTGGCGGAATTTGTTCGGCGTTACCCGGAAATTGAGCTGGAAACCGATTTTTCCGACCGTCGAGTCGATGTCATCGAAGAAGGTTTTGATGCCGTGGTTCGCGTCGGCGAGACCGAAGACTCACGGCTGATGAGCCGCCAGCTGGGCACGTTTCATCTGCAGTTGGTGGCCTCGCCGGATTATTTGCGCCAGATGGGGATCCCGCATCAACCGGCGGAACTGCAAGGCCATGCCTGCCTGCTGTACAAATTTCCCTCGACCGGCAAAGTGGAGCCCTGGCCGATCGCCGGATGGGAAAAGCTGCTCGCCGAGGGGATCAACGCCCGGCTGGTCTGCAATACCGTCGATACCCTGATTTACCTGGCGGAAAGCGGCCAGGGCATCGCCTGTTTGCCGGATTTTGCCGTAAAGCGCGCACGGGAACAGGGGCGATTGCAACCGATCTTGTCTGAGCATTGCCACCACACCGGCAGCTTTAAAGTCCTCTGGCCTTCCAGCAAACACCTGACGCCAAAACTCAGGGTGTTTATCGATACGCTGAGCGCCCGGCTTTTTCGGGACTAGAGACGGTATACGCGATGGAGTAATAATGGGAAGGAAAATGCGGGGGCCGGAGGACGAGAACCGCCCCCGGGCGTGCCGATCAGCCTTTTTTGCGGCCGATAGCGGAAAAGACGTTGAACACTTCACCCAGGCCGTAAATCGCGCCGAGCAAAACGGCCACCATTACCGGCACCAGGACCACCACGGTGGCCAAGCTTTCAATCATTTCTAACATCGTTCTCTCCTGGTTTATAAGCACAGCGAATCTGTGCCGGAAGAAAAGGTTTCCGGCCAATCGGTTGAGTATCGTGGGGAGGCAGTCTAAAACGTGAGCTACATCACACTTGATGCGAGCTAATGTAACTTACACAATTACATTAACGCAATGCAAAAAATGCTCTGCGCGAAGAAGGAATTGGCGCGGGTTTTTATTGCGTATCCGCTTGATATTGCGGCGAACAAGGAACAAAAGGATAGCCTGCGCGCCGCTCGACCTGCCCGGCCATTTCGGCGATGCTGGTTTGCGCCAGGCTGGCTTCCAGCGCGAGACCGACGCGCGCAAACTCTTGCTCCAGCACCGGGGTAATGGCGTGGCCGATATAGCACGCATCGTTAGGCCGGGTACGGTGCAGCATGAAATACGGTTGATCTTCCACCGCGCGATACACGTCCAGCAACGAGATCGCTTCCGCCGGCCGCGCCAGCAGCGCCCCGCCGCCTTGCCCCATCTGTGAATAGGTCAGCCCCGCCTCCGCCAGCGCGCCGAGGATGCGCCGCACCACCGTCGGGTTGGTGTTGACGCTGCGCGCGATATCTTCGGAACGCACCGTCTGGCCACGGCACAGCGTGATATTGGTCAGAATATGGATGGCAACGGCAAATCGCGTAGAGGTAGACACCTTGGCACCTGCTCAGAGTTTCGTTTATGTCGGACTAAAACATAAGGAAAACGTATCAATTTCCAGTAATACACATAATGAGTAGGGATAAGAAGAATGTCAACCTGCCCACGCCCGGATGCGGCGGGGTTCAGGCTTCGGCACGGATTTCCGCCACTTTGTCGGGATAAAATGCCAGATGATCCTTGATCGCCACCACGGCGTTGTAGGGCATTTCATAGCTCCAGGCCGTATTGGTGCCCTGCTCGCCGTTAAGCGCCAGGGAGAAATAACTGCAGTCGCCCTTATAAGGGCAGTAGCTGACGTGCTCGTTTCTCTGCAACAGCGCCATATTCACGTCCTCACGCGGAAAGTAAAACACCGGCGGATAGGTGGCTTCCTGCAGAATGAGCGCGTTGTGGCTGTCGGCCAGGGTCTGACCGCCGGCACGCACCACGACCCGCGCCGGATGACGGGTCAAGGCGATCGGGTGGTCCGGGCCGGGGATTTTCACCGGTTTGCCGGATGCGGAAACGAGATCGGACATGGCGGCCTCCAGAGTGTGCGCCCCTCCGCGAGGCGTCTTCCCAGTATAGACCAGCGGTTTTGCCGGCGGCCGCGCATTCGGCGAGCAATCGCTTTTCAGCGCCGCAAAATTAAGAATTTTTACCTGTTCGATTTTCTTACGGAGGAATACATTCATCTCAACTTCTACCGGCGGATTAATCGGATTATTTTTAATCCATTAATCAGCCAATTTACCAGGAACTCATTATGAATATTAAACGTGCCGCAGGTGTGTTGGTGGTGGTCATGGCAACCCTTTCCGTTACCGCATGCGGGCATATGTCCAATCGCGATCGCAACACGGCGATCGGCGCGGGCGTGGGCGCCGTCGGCGGCGCGGTGCTGACCGACGGCAGTACGCTGGGCACCCTTGGCGGCGCAGCGCTGGGCGGCATTATCGGCCACCAGACCAGCCGTTAATCATCCGGTTAAAATAATCTCTGCAGGCCGGCGCTTTTTTAACCCATAAGCGCCGGCCTGTTCTTTTATTTAACCGCTGAACTTTCTCAGGACACGAAAATAATAAATAACGTTAAGCGCAGCTTTATTATTCATTAATCTGCGGCGGGGTTATTTATTGCGTCGGCAGCCTGAAACGCGCCATCGCTTTTTCTAACCGTTCCGATTCGCCCTGCAACCGCTGCGAAGCCTCGGTCACCGCGTTCACCACCGTGCCGGTTTGCCGCGCCACCTGATTCAGCGCCGCGATGCGCTCCGTCACGTCCTGAATGCTCTCCCCCTGATTGAGCGACGCCAGGGAGATTTCTCCCATCAACGCACTGCATTTGTTCACCAGATCGATAATCTGGCGCAGGTTGCCCGTCAGTAGATCCACCGCCTGCGAGCCTTGATCGATTTGCAGCAGCGAACGGTTGATCAACTGCTGAATATCGCGCGTCGAATGGCTGCTCTTTTGCGCCAACAGGCCCACCTCTTTGGCCACGATGGCAAAGCCGCGGCCGTGTCCCCCGGCGTGCGCGGCCTCGATCGCCGCATTCAGCGCCAGAATATTGGTCTGGAACGCCACGCTGTCGATCAGCGCGACGATGCCGCGCATTTCGGCCGATTGGTTGACGATCCCTTGCATCGAAACATTGACGGTTTGCATCATCCGCTCACCGGCGCCGGCGCACTGCCGGGCCTGTTCGGTTCGTTGGCTGGCCTGCTGCGCATATTGGCCGTTTTCTTCCACCCGCGCCGCCAGTTGCCGCACGTGCTCGGTCGCCAACTGCAATTCGCCGTCCTGCTTCGCCGACTGCGCCGTCAACTGTCGATTGCCGTCCGCCAGCCGCCCGACGCCGTTCAGGATCCCGCCCGCCGCATCGCGCACCTCGCTCACCAGGCGTTGCAGGCCGCCCTGCATATGGCCAATGCTGGTCTGCAGCTGACGCATCTCGCGGTTGAACGCGCGCCCAGGCGGCAGCGGCCGCGAAAGGTCGCCGGCGGCCAGTACGTTGAGGTGCGCGATCGCCTGCCGCAGCGGTGCGATCACCCAGCGAGAGACGCCGAACCAAACGCCCACGGCGATCAGCGCCAGCGCGGCCAACGCGCCGAGCGCAAAGGTTTTGGCCTGCTCCAGCGCCGCCAACTGCCGCACGTTGACGTCATCGCCACGCCGTTCATTCAGCGCCTGGTAAGCGAGATACTTCTCGTTGAAATCCGCCTGAAACGCCTGGATCGGCACGGCGAAAAACGCATCGATGCTGTTGCCCTGCAATCCTTGCGCCTGCTCTTTCAGGCCGTCATAGAACAGGCGATAGCTGTCTTGCAGGGCGCCCGGCGCTTCCGGCGCATCCGCGCTCAAGCGCTCGAACCGGGCAAAGGCCTGCTCTGAAGCCTGCAGCGCCGCCAACGACTCATCCAGCAGGCTGTGCCAGCTGCCGTCGGAGCCGGTGGCTTTGTCCTGCAGATAATAGATGCCCGCACGGTTCAGGGTGTCGCTGGCCGTCAGTAGCGACAGCCTGGCACGATCCATCGTCGCCTGCTGGCGATGCAAGGCGTCGCCCGTCACCAGGTTAACCTTGGCGTCGCGCAGAATATTGGAAATAAATACGGTGGAAAACAATTGCAGCAGAGAAAATAGCGCGATAACGCAAATTACGCCGCTTAATAAGCCCATGCTCTTGCCGAAGCCAAACGCGCGCGGCAGCGCTGCCGCAGATTTTACCCTGCGGCCCAGTGTCAGTTTTATGTTCATGATTTTTAGTCAGTAATACCAGGATGCCGCGAGTCTAACGGGCATTGATGACACTAATATTTCAGCCTGCTTTGCGTCGCCCCCGCAGGCCAAGGCGCCCAATAATCGGTATTGCCCGTCAACTCTCATTTTTATTTCTTGACTTGTTTAATACCGGATTTATAGTTTTTCCATTAAACAAGAAACAAAGTTTCATATATTAACCGACGCTGAATTTAATATATGAAACGCACAATAAAATCGTCTCAAATATAAAACCAATGAGCGTAAATGCCCTGTTCACAGGTGAAACTCGCTCGCCTTAATAAACAGTCTACTTTCATCAGGGGCCAGGCATGCGCACGATCACGCTTTGTTTTTTTCTTGTTTCACCAGTGAGTTATGCGGCCACCGCCGCATTGCCCAACGACGCTGCCGCCACCGCGGCACCGGTAAAAAAAAGCCGTCCGGCATTGCCGCATATTCATTGGCAAAGCGAGGATAATAAAAAGAATATTGATATCGGCGGCGCGCTGCGTGCCAATTATCGCTATGAAGACTGGCACAGCAGCAATTATCGGAATCCGCCGCATTTACGCTTTGACGCCTTTCGCATCGATGCCGCCGGCCAGATAAACGACGCGTTTTTCGATAGCGGATTCTGGTTTCAGGATCGGCGCAAATACGCCATCGACCGCGCCTATGTCGGTTACCACCTGTCTGAACGTTCCGCCGTGCAGCTTGGCGCCCCGTTCAAACCGTTCGGCCTGATGCCCTACCCGCAGTTCGGCTGGTCGTACGGCATTCCGTTTTACCTCGGCTTTGGCGTCAACACCGGGCTGGGCGCCAAATACCAATATCAGCATGACGATTGGGCCTTCGACGCCGCCTACTACCCGCGCATGATGCCGACCGGCGTGCGTTACGCCCCCGACGTCGCCAGCTACGACGATCTGAAAAACACCAACTATGCGTCACAGCACCTGCAGCGCAACGAAAAACGCGATCAGGTAAACCTGCGGCTGACGCGCGCTTTCCATCAGGGCGGCTGGGACAATGAGCTTGGCGGTTCGCTGGCGGCCTCGCGGCTCTATAACCAGGCGACCGGCGATAACGGCAGCTTCTGGGCGGCGGGTTTACATACGCTGGTGAATTACGATCCCTGGCATCTGTCCGGCCAGGTGATCCGCTACGGTTACGACGCCAAAGGCCCGGCCGGGGCCAACAATTCGGTGATCCTGATGGGGGGCAACGGCCTGACACCGGCCTATCTGATCCCGTCGCAGGCCACCACCGCCGCCATCAACCTGGCGCGCGACGTCGACGTGCCCTGGGGGCCGGTGAAAAAGCTGCGGTTCTACAACGACTACAGCGTGCTATGGAAAGACAGGCACGGCGGCTCAGATTCCAAAATGAACACGCTGGGGGTTCAGGTGTTCGCCATGCCGGTGATGCTGTGGGTGGATCTGACCTGGGCGCAGAACGCCAACCCGTGGGGCGGCGTGGAAAACGCCACCGGCTGGACCGGCACCCAATCCTCCGGCAGCAATAAATGGTATTTCCGCACCAACGTGAACATCGGTTACTACTTCTGAACGCGTCGGGATCTACACTGAAGCATCGCCGCCAGCCGGGCATGGTCGACGCGCTGTTCGCCCGCGACGCCGGGCTGGTGAACGCCGATCTGCAGGCGCTGAAGCGCCTGCAGATCGGTTACCCCTTGACCGACGACACCACGTTAAGCGGCTGGGCGTCCGGCAGAATATTCATGTGCTCCAACACCTGGGCCATGATCTTGCCGAACACCGGCCCGGCCACCGAACCGCCGAAGTGCTTGCCGGCTTTCGGGTTGTTGACCATCACCACCAGCGCCACCTGCGGATCGCTGGCCGGCGCCACGCCGGCGGTGTAGTTGATGTAGCCGCCGTCGTATTTGCCGCTCGGGCCCATTTTCTCGGCGGTACCGGTTTTGATCGCCAGCCGGTAGCCCGGCACCGCGGCGCTCACCCCGCTGCCGCCCGGTAAGGCGTCGCTCTCCATCATATGCACCACGGAGCGTACCGTATCCGCCGGCAAAATGCGTTGTCCCATCACCGGCGGCGTCACCTTGGTGATCGACAGCGGCCGATAAATGCCGAAGGAACCGATCGCGGCGTACTCGCGCGCCATCTGCAGCGGCGTCACGCGCAGCCCATAGCCGAAGGAGAAGGTAGCGCGTTCGATATCGGCCCAGCGTTCACGATGCTGCGGCAGATAGCCGCTGCTCTCGTTGCCGATGCCGAGCTCGGTCGGCCGCCCCAGGCCAAAGCTGCGGTAGACCGCCGGCAGCACCGTGGCCGGCAGCGCCAGCGCAATGTGCGATACCGCGATGTCGCTCGATTTTTGCAGCACGCCGGTGATGGTCAGCTTCGACCAGTGGCCGACGTCTTTAATCAGGTGACCGTTCACCCGATACGGCGTGGTGTCCAGCACCGTATCCGGCCGGATCAGCTTATGTTCCAGCCCCACCATCACCACCACCGGTTTCACCGTCGAGCCTGGTTCGAAGCTGTCGCTGCTGCACACGTTGCGAATGTCTTTCGCCGGGGTGCCGGCATAGTTGTTGGGGTTGAACGACGGGTAACTGGCCATGCCGAGGATCTCGCCGGTGTCGATTTTGACCAGCACCGCACAGCCGGAGTCGGCCTGGTTGGCCACCACGCCGTCGCGGATCTGCGCATAGAGCACGTACTGGATAAATTTGTCGATGCTGAGCGTCACGTTCGGCGGCGGCACCGGATCCACGCTTTTAAGCACGCCGATCACCGCGCCGCTGCCGTCCTTCTGATAGACCCGCAGGCCGTTTTTGCCCTGCAACAGCGGGTTGAAGCCCAGCTCGATGCCCTCCAGCCCCTGGTTGTCCTGGCCGACGATGCCGATCAGCCCGGCGGCGTCCTGGCCCATCGGATAAAAGCGGCTGAAATCCTGCTCGGTGCTGACGCCGGTCAGGTGCAGTTTGCTGATGTAAGCGGCGTTGTCGTCCTCCACCTTGCGCGCCAGATAGACGAAACGCTTGTGCGCGTTGCTCTGGATCAGATGCTGCACGTCCGCCAGCGGGATCTTCAGCACGTTGGCCATGCTCTGCCAGCGCTCGTTGCCGGTGTCGGTCTGGGAATCGAGAATATGCTTCGGATCCAGCACGATGTCTTTGGACGACACGCTGACCGCCAGCGCCTCATCGTTGCGATCGGTGATCATGGCGCGGTTGGTCGGCACCACCTGGGTGCGGATCGAACGCTGGTCGGCCTGATCCGCCAGCTGCTGGTGCTCCAGCAGTTGCAGGTAACCGACCCTGAACGCCAACAGAAAAAAACAGACCAGCATGCCGGCGCAAACCCAGCCGAAACGAACTGTGGAATAGGTTTTACCGCTTTTTTTGGTCGATGGCGCCACTGTTGTGTTAACCCTGCGTTTTTATTCGGTTTATGGTGTTATTTCAGTCTACCTTGCCGGAAATGGTCAGGAGATTGCAGTTTGTAAGAAAGTAAAAACAAACCGCCTCACCGTTGCACATCGGCACTGTCGTTTAACTGCGGTTTACTTTGCCCCGCATCGCCGGGCTGCGGCGCGTTGGCCGGGTCAAAAATATGGTCGAGGATGGCGCGCGCGGTCGGCCCCGCCACCACGCCGTTACCGCCGCCGTTTTCCAGGATCAGCGCCATCGCCACCCGTGGTTTTTTGTAAGGCGCGAACAGCGTATAGAAGATGTGATCGCGCAGCCGCACCGGGATCATTTTGGCGTTGTAGGTCTGGTTTTGCTTCAGGCTGAATACCTGCGAAGTGCCGGATTTGGCGGCGATCTGATACGGCGCGGTGTGGAACAGCTTGTACCCGGTGCCGTTCGGCAGATTGGCCATGCCGTACATGCCATTGCGCACGATGCCCCAGTAAGGCGAATGGGGATCGCCGATCTGCGCCGTTTTCGCCGGCGGCGGGTAGCGCGTCACCCGGTTGTCCTGCTGCAGCGAATACAGCAGGTGCGGCGTTTTCACCTGGCCGTTGTTGATCAGCGTGGTCAGCGCTTTCACCATCTGGATCGGCGTCGCCACCCAATACCCCTGGCCGATGCCCACCGAAACCGTATCCCCCTGATACCACCCTTTTTTGTGCACCTTCAGCTTCCAGTCGCGGCTCGGCAGCACGCCGCGGTACTCTTCGTTCAGATCGATGCCGGTGGACTGGCCGTAGCCGAACTGGCTCAGCCAGTGGTGGATACGATCGATGCCCATTTCATACGCCACCTGATAAAAGAAGGTGTCGGCGGATTCCTCGATCGCTTTGGTGACGTTGAGCATGCCGTGGCCGGTTTTCAGCCAGTCGCGGTAGCGGCGCTCGGTACCGGGCAGCGTCCAGGTCGGGGCGCCGAAAAAGGTGGTGGTGGGCGTTATCACGCCGGCGAACAGCGCCGAAACGGCCATGTAGGGCTTCACCGTCGACGCCGGCGGGTATAAGCCCTGGGTGACGCGGTTGATCAGCGGCAAATCCGGGTTGGTCAGCAGCGCCTTATAGGCCTGATAGCCGATGCCTTTGACGAAAGGATTGGGATCGTAGCTGGGGCTGGAAACCATCGCCAGGATGCCGCCGTCGCGCGGATCTTCCACCACCACCGCGGCGCGCTGCCCCTTCAGCACCGATTCAATGTACTGCTGCAGCGGCAGATCCAGCGTCAGGTAGATGTTCTTGCCGGCCTTCGGTGGCTGCTCTTTCAGCAGGCGGATCACGCGACCGTGATTATCCACCTCCACCTCCTGATAGCCGGTGGTGCCGTGCAGTTCGGCCTCGTAATAGGCCTCGATGCCCTGTTTGCCGATGTTGCGGTCGGCGGCATAGTTCTCGCTCAGCCCGGCCTTGTCCAGGCGTTTGAGATCGCTGTCGTTGATCTTCGACACATAGCCCAGCACGTGCGCCAGCTGGGCGCCGTAAGGATATTCACGCTGTTGATAGGTATCGATCGTCACTCCGTCGAAACGGTATTGATTGACGGCAAAGCGCGCCACCTCGGTGTCGCTCAGCCCGGCTTTGAGCGTCACCGGTTTGTAGCGGCTGTTGTGGTGCATGTCGTCGCGAAACGCGCTGATATCTTCCGGCGTCAGGTCGACGATCGGCGTCAGCGCCTGCAGCAGTGCCGCCATGTCGCTGATTTTGCTGGGCGTGATCTCGATACGATACAGTGTCACGTTTCGCACCAAAGGCGTGCCGTTGCGATCGAAGATCAGCCCCCGGCTGGGGGCGATCGGCAGCATTTTGATGTCGTTCTGGTTGGAGCGCGTCTGGTAAAAGCCGTGCTGGCGGATTTGCAGCCGGTAGAGGTTGACGATCAGCGCGCCGAAACAGACCACCACCAGCGCCAGCGCCACGCCTGCCCGGCGGATAAACAGCCTCTCTTCCGCAGAGTGGTCGCGAATTGTTTCTTTTAACAGGGCCATGCGGTGCCGATACCTTTTGCGTCACATTTCCCCGCAAAATCAGGGAACTGAAAAGCCGGCAAGCATAGCGTTATCGGGCGCACCGCCCCATGAAAAGGTTGCTAATGAAATGGCATAACTGTTTCAGCATATTGGAATGTTACCGGCGGCGTTTTTTTCACCGCGCTTCCCATTGAGCCGCCGTTCGCCCCAATGCTATAATGTGATCTGAATCACAATATTCCCGATATTCCCCCGCATTTCCCTGTCGGCGCCCTGCCGGATGCGGATTTTTGTTACATAGGATCGAGTTCGATGAGTACCATTGCCACCGGTTTAGTCATGATGCGCTGGGAGTTGCTGAGCGCCGTGATGATGTTCTTCGCCAGCCAGTTAAACGTCGTTTGCCGTAAAACCAGCCGTAACGGCATGGCGTTCATGTTCAGCAGCCTGGGCCTGTTTACCGCCTGCTGGTTCGTGATGGGCCTGATGGGCATCCACCTCACCTTGGAAGCTTTCACCCAATTCTGGTCATCGGCCTGGGATCGCTACGTGGACGTGGTCAGTACCATGCCGGTCGATTGGCCGATGCCGTAACCTCGCCGCGGGGGCGACGCACCGGCCGCCCCGCCGATTATTCCGTTTCCGTTGATGGCGCCGCCGCCAGCCGCGCCATCAAGGCCCCCGCCTCAATCAACAGCGCCTGCTCCCGCTCCGTTAAACAGTTTTCCATCGCCGCCAGCAACCACGCCTCGCGCCGGGTACGGCTCTCCTGCAGCAGGCCAAGCCCGGCGGGCGTCAGGCGCACCCGCACCCGGCGTTTGTCTTCGGCATCCGGCGTGCGCACCAGCAGCCCATCGGCCTCCAGCTCACGCAACGCGGCCGCCAGGTTTGAGGAACGCATGCGCTCCGATTCCGCCAGCAGCGACGGCGTCGCCTCGCCGCCGTGGCGATCGATAGCCCCCAACAGCATCAGCTGGGCCCAGGATTTTTCGTCGCTGCGCGATTCGCGCCGCATACGGCGCACCAGCGACATTAACTGCGTGCGCAGCAGCGTCACGTCTTCAGGATGATCTTTTTTCATTGGCATCAATCTAGCGTTCAGTTTATCTCTGCTTTCACACCGCCGGATCGCGCGGCTCTGGCTTAACCCAGTTACCTATGATAATATAGCTATTAATATATAGCAAAAAGACACTGCGTCGGCAGGGTTACGTTTGCTCACGCATTGCCTCTCGCCGATTAATTTGCAGTGTTATTATTATTTTGCTCAATAAATCCCTCCTTATTCAACGTGGTACGGTAAGCCGATGGAAGCGTGGAAAGTCAATCTGATCTCGGTCTGGCTCGGGTGTTTCTTCACCGGGCTGGCGATGAGCCAAATCCTCCCTTTTCTGCCGCTGTACGTCGAACAGCTCGGCGTCAGCGATCACCAATCCCTCAGCCTGTGGTCCGGGCTGGTGTTCAGCGGCACCTTTTTGGTCTCGGCGGTGGTGTCGCCGCTGTGGGGCAGCCTGGCCGACCGCAAAGGCCGCAAGCTGATGCTGCTGCGCGCCTCGCTGGGCATGGCGATCGTCATCGCGCTGCAGGGGCTGGCCACCAACGTCTGGCAGCTGTTCGCGCTGCGCGCCCTGATGGGGCTGACGTCCGGCTATATTCCCAACGCCATGGCGCTGGTCGCCTCGCAGGTGCCGCGCGATAAAAGCGGCTGGGCGCTGGGCACGCTTTCTACCGGGCAGATCTCCGGCGTGATCGCCGGGCCGCTGCTGGGTGGGCTGATGGCCGACCATCTGGGGCTGCGGGTAGTGTTTTTCGTCACCGCCGGGCTGATGTTCGTCAGTTTCCTGGTGACGCTGTTCCTGATTAAAGAGCGGCGCATCACGGTGAAAAAAGCGGATCAGCTGAGCGGCAAGGCGGTGTTCCGTTCGCTGCCCTATCCGACGCTGATCCTCACCCTGTTCGTTTGCACCCTGATGATCCAGCTGGCCAACTCGTCCATCAGCCCGATCCTGACGCTGTTCATCCGCGAGCTGTCCGGCGACGTCAGCAATATCGCCTTTGTCAGCGGCATGATCGCCGCCGTGCCCGGCATTGCAGCGCTGATCTCGGCGCCGCGCCTCGGGCGGCTCGGCGATCGCATCGGCACCGCGCGCATCCTGATCGCCGCGCTGCTGTTCACCACCGGCCTGTTCGCCGTGATGGCCTGGGTCAATACGCCGCTGCAGCTGGGCATTCTGCGTTTCCTGCTCGGCTTCGCCGACGGCGCGCTGATGCCGGCGGTGCAGGCGCTGCTGCTGAAGTATTCCTCCGATCAGGTGACCGGGCGCATCTTCGGCTATAACCAATCCTTTATGTACCTGGGCAACGTGGTTGGCCCGCTGCTGGGGTCGGGCATTTCGGCGATGATGGGGTTCCGCTGGGTGTTCGCCGTGACGGCGGTGTTGGTGCTTTGCAATGCGCTGCAGCTGCGCCATCAGTTCAAAAAAGTGGAGAGCCAACGCGCGGGATAACGGGGAATGCGGGGAAACGCCTCAAGCAGTGGCGGGACAATGACGCCCATCAACCGTGCCACCACTGCCAAAGGCGGCCGTAGCCTACTCGACGCGGCGATCGTTTGGTATTTATGTAAGTAAATAAAGTGTTGCGGGTGTGTTGAGGGCCGCCGCAGCGGCCCTTGCGGATCAGAACATGGTATTGTCGTTGGCCGATTTTTCCGGCACATCCTGATTGACGTCCCAATGCTCGGTGATTTTCCCCTGATCGTTCACCCGGTAAATATCCACGCTGGCGGTACCGCGATCCTGCGGGTTATTTTGGTATTTGACGTGAACGTAGACCAAATCGCCGTTGACCGCGCTGCGGTATATTTTGGCGCTGTACTGCGGATTGTCTTTAAAGGTCTGGCTGAAGAAATCCAGGAACGGCTTGATGCCGTCGCCGACGAACGGGTTATGCTGCTTGTAGTTTTCCACAATCAGCTTCTGCGCCACGCCGATGTCGTGGCGATTGAAAAAGCCCGCGTACAGGTCTTCCACCACCTTCAGCTTCTGCTGAGCATGATGATAACCGCCTTTGCCGGCCGATTTGTCAGACGCCGCCTGATCCGTCGACAGCGCCGGGTAACTCGCCAGCAAGCCGCCGACGATCGCACAGGTGATCAATGCCTTTTTCATAACTGCTCCTTATTTTCCTGAGTGACCTACGATTTTCAGCTGCCCTTTCAGATGGGTGAAGCTGCCATCCTTGGCGGCGATGTTGGTGTACACCTCGCCGCGCTCAAAGTCCTCGATATGCGTCACGTTGTCGCCGGACTGCGGCTCATGCCAATAGACCATATAGACCTTTGGCCGGATCTCCACCGCGGTGTACTGCACGGTGTCGGTGATGCCCTGCGACGCCTCGCCGATACCGGTGAACGTCATGGTCTTGTCATCGGTAAAATCCAGCTTGAAGGCGAAATCGCCGAAGGTCACCTGCACCACTTTACCGACCGCAATGAACTGCCCGTGTTTTTCCGTCATCGTTGCCGCCTTACTGTTAGTCAGGGAGGGTTGCGCCGCCGTAGCGGCGGGTAATGCGAGGGGGAAAGTCAGGGCTATCGCCAGCGCGATGCCCGTTCTCTTCACTGTTTTCATCGTTCCTTCTCCTTTCCGTGGTTGAAAACGAGAATCATTATCATAATTTGGCAATGGGCAGAAATATAAGAATAATCTCTATTCCTATCAGGCACCTGGCGGCGAAAAAAGACGGCGAAAAATCGCCGCGGAATGGCATGGCAATAGCGCGTTCTGGCCATTGGTTTTTACGCAATGAACGGAATTTCTGCTTTCAGGAAGGGAGACTGCTCGGAGATTTGATGGGTCTATAGCGCAGATCGCTTTAAGCTAATGCGTATTTGTTCTTAAGCCGCCCACCCCCGAAAGGCGGCGGCGAACGGCGTAGCGTTTAACGCAGCCAGGGCGTATAGGTGACGCCGACCAGCAACCCTTCCGGGCTGAGCAAACGGGTAACGCTCTGCCCCCACGGCTCTTCGCGGTTGGCGACCAACAGCCGATAACCGCGATCGACCAGCCCCTGGGTGGCGGCCGCCATGTCGGCCACGTCGAACTCGATCCACGCCTGCGGCAGCGCGAGATCCGCCGGCCAGCGATCGTCGCCAAAGCAGGACTGCGCCGCCTGCGCCAGCGGCCACAGGGCGAAATGCTTCACGCCGTCCAGCGCGCCTTGCTCCGATAGCAGATAGGTTTCGTTGCCCGGCATCGGCTTGAGCGGCAACCCCAGCGCCTCGACATAAAACGCCTTGCTCTCGTCGCTCTCACGCGTGATGGGCCCGAATCCGGCGACAAACAACACGCCCAGCCCGGCAAACTGTTGATCCATGCTGCACTCCCTTTCGGTTAGCGCCCCTGCCGCACCTGCAGCGGAGCAAATCCATAGGCCGCCTTGAAGCGGTTGCTGAAATGGCTGGCGGAGCTGAAGCCGCACGCCAGCGCGATCTCGGTGATCGGCTGTTGGCTGTGCCGCAGCAGCCGTTCCGCCCGCTGCAGCCGGGCGCGCATCACAAACTGGTGCGGCGCCAACCCGGTGGCGTGCTTGAACATGCGGGCGAAATGGTATTCGCTCAACCCGGCCTGCGCCGCCAGATCCGTCAACAGCAAAGGCCGATCGAGGTGGTTTTCGATATATTCCCGCACCCGCCTTGCCACCGCAGGCGCCAGGCCGCCGCGCGCCTGCGGCAGCTTCCACTGCAGCTGACTGTAACGCTGGATCAGATGCGACATCAGCAGGTTCGACGCGCTGCTGAGCGCCAGCAGATTGGCGCTGTCCCGCCAGTCGCAGTTGAGCAAAAACTGGCGATACAGCAGCGTGATCCGCGGATCTTCGCCGAAGCTACGCGGCTCTACGTTGATCGCCGCCGGGCTGCGATCCCAGGTCTGCTCCGCCAGCTGCCGCAGATGCCCGTCGGTGCAATACAGGTGCACGAACGACAGATCGCTGCGCACGTCCCAGGTGGAGGCGTATTGGCGCGGCATGATGCAGAACCGATCCGGCCCGCCGCCGTTGCGCCAGCCGCCCGGCACCTGCTGGTAGCACTCATAGCCGTCGGCGACGTACAGGCTCAGGGTATGGTGGTCGGCGCTTTCCTGCGTGACGCGATCGTTGCAGTTGGACCAGGCGGCCAGCTCCACGCCGGTGCCCAGCAGCACGCTGCCGTGCAGCCGCGCCTTGTGCTCACGCAGTGTTTCAAACGCCTGATAGTTGGACATCGCCGGCCCCGTTGTTCGACATGCAGACAGTGTAAAGAGTGGCGCCGCCGCATACCAGCCGCCGCCCCGCGCTTTTGGCAAAAAAAGCGCAAGAATATGCAACTGGGCGCAAAGCGCTGCAAGCGCCGCCGCGCGCCAAAGCGGATACTGCGCCATCGGTTTTTTCGGAGTAACAAATAGAATGAATGCGCTGTTGTACCTCGCCGTAGTGCTGATTTGGGGCACCACCTGGATTGCGATCACCCTGCAACAGGAAGGCCCGGTGGCCATTCCCGTATCGATCGCTTACCGCTTCGCCATTTCCGCCGCGGTGATGTTCGCCGTGCTGTTGCTAACACGCCGCCTGCGCCGCCTCGCCCCGCGCGATCATCTGTTCTGCGTGCTGCAGGGCTGCTGCGTGTTCGGCTTCAACTTCTTCTGCTTCTACCACGCGGCGGCCTACATCAGCAGCGGGCTGGAATCGGTGATTTTCTCGATGGCGGTGCTGTTCAACGCCCTCAACAGCCTGCTGTTTTTCCGCCAGCGTCCCAGCCCCAACCTGCTGCCGGCGGCGCTGCTGGGTTTGACCGGCATCGTGGCGCTGTTTTGGCAAGATCTGGCCGCCACCCGCATGGCGCCGGAGCTGCTCAAAGGCATCGGCCTGAGCGCGCTCGGCACCTACGGCTTCTCGCTGGGCAACATGATCAGCACGCGCCATCAGCGCCGCGGGCTGGATATCTTTTCCACCAACACCTACGCCATGACCTACGGCGCGCTGTTGATGACGCTGATCGCCTTGGCGCAGGGCGCATCGTTCCAGATCGAATTCAGCAGCCGCTATATCGGCTCCCTGCTGTACCTGGCGATTTTCGGGTCGGTGATCGCCTTCGCCGCCTACTTCAGCCTGCTCGGCCGCATCGGCGCCGGCGCGGCGGCTTACAGCACCCTGCTGTTCCCGCTGGTAGCGCTGACCATCTCAACGATCTACGAAGGCTATCAGTGGCACTTCAACGCCGTGCTGGGCCTGTGCCTGATCCTACTGGGCAACCTGGTGATGTTCGCCAAGCCGGGGCTGAAATGGCGACGGCCAGGTATCGCGAAACAAAACTCAACCCTTTGAAGCCATTGGCGAATATCGTTATCATCAGGTTTTGTTGATAACGGATGATGGCAAATGCTCAGAAGTGATGATGTGACACCCCGCGCCTACAAACAGGTGGACGTGTTTACCCGTACGCCGCTGCAGGGCAACCCCGTGGCGGTGGTGCTGGAGGCCGAGGGGCTGAGCAGCGCGCAAATGCTGGCATTGGCCCGTTGGACCAACCTTTCGGAAACCACCTTTGTGCTTAAACCGACGCACCCGGCGGCGGATTATAAGGTGCGCATTTTCACCACCGAAAAAGAGCTGCCCTTCGCCGGCCACCCGACGCTGGGCACCGCCCACGCCCTGCTGGAAGCCGGTTTGACGCCTAAACGGCCTGGGACGGTGATGCAGGAATGCGGCGTCGGCCTGGTGGCGGTCGATATCCAGCCGGAAGGCACATTGGCGTTCGCCGCGCCCGAAGTTGAGTTCCGCCCAATGGCCGCTGAGGAAACAGAACGGCTGATGGCCGCTTTACGGCCCGCGGTGATGGCAGCAAGCTCTCTGCCGGTGATTGCCGAGATGGGCATTCGCTGGCTGATGGTGCGCCTGCCGGACGCACAATCCTGCCTGGCGGTGACGCCGGATCAGGCCACGATTAAACAGTTGCAAACGGCGTGTGATGTGGATGGCGTGGTGATCTATGGCGCCTGCTCCGCAACCGAACCGGCCGATTACGAAATGCGCGCGTTTATGGTGGAATGCGGCGCCTTGATTGAAGATCCGGTGACCGGCAGCGCCAACGCCTGCCTGGCGCGCTTATTGAAGGCCAGCCGCTTTCCCGACGGCGGCCAGACCGCACAGGGCTACCAGGTGCGCCAGGGCACCCAACTGAATCGAGATGGCCGCGTGAGCGTGCGCTTTATTGACGGCGAACCCTGGATCGGCGGGCACTGCCGCACCCTGATTGATGGCACATTGGGTATTTAGTTTGGGGGGTAAGAGGATAGTGAGCATCTTTTGGGAACGTCAATTAGCAACGCTCAAAGCCTATGTTTAGCTGTTCTTCATTACATAGGTCAACAAACTGCTGAGAGACAATTATTCTTTCACAATAGATGCTATCCCTAGCAATAAAGAACTCCCTGTCACACTTGTAAGCAGGCACATCAATGAGCTTGCTTCCATCTTCAAGTTCTCTGAACGTCGAGGCTTCCTCATCAATAATTGGAAAATAATTATTCACTTTACACAGAAAAATCGTTTCAGTTACGTTTTCTACCGCACATTCATAGAATAACATCTCAGACGAAACCTTGCGTTCAAATACAGCCTTAGCTCTTTTTGAAAAAATTGGAATTCCGAGACTGGCAGGAAAATAGTCATGCAAATTAAAAATGTCGCTACTCAAAGCGCTTGGCATTTTCCCTTTTGGCAGTGAGTAGGATTGGAACTTACCATCACCTTCATTCCAAATAAAAAAGCTGGACAATCTTGATTTCGGATCGGGAAAACAAATCAAGTTATCGCCAAATGTAAAGCTACTGAAAGTATAGAAGTTCATGTCACTCTCATTCAACCTAATTTAACGATGTTGCATTTTATTTTCTTTCTTGCTAAGCGCTCTTTGATTAGGGAAAAAATAGCATCCCAATCACCACCTCCCAATCCTGCACCAATCATAGGCAATTGTATACTAAGCCTTTCTTTTAATGCATAATCAGAAACCAAACTTAG